>DATGKM010000082.1:0-85908 GCA_035294665.1 Bryobacteraceae bacterium
GTTCTGGTAACGCCGCGCTCCAACACGAGGCGGCTCCCTGAGGGCCTCGCGAACGTGATTGCCCAGCGAATCGTTCCGAATGGGCAAAGCACGCCCGCCCCCGCGGCTTCCGGACGTGAGGGCGGGCGTGGGGGCGCGGACGCAATCACCGATCTCAGCCAGCTCCTGGATCGCCTTCCCGCGATCAGCGTGGCCGATCTGAAGCCCGGCAACGCCATCATTCTGGCCGGCAGCCCGCAAGAAGATACTGCGCACATCACCGCCATTACCCTGATTGCCGGCATCGAACCGATCGTGAATGCGGGAGCCAGCCTGGTGCAGAACCTAATCGGCGGCTGGAACCTGGGCGGCGGTGGCGGGGCGGACGAGGCGGCGGCGGCGCTGGGCCAATAGCAGCCCGCGGACGATTGCGGTACTGCTAGTACCCCGATTTACGATTCTTTTCGTTTCTTGGTCCGATTCCGTACTACAAGGGATAAGTGAGATGGAATCGGATGGTCGAATTGCGCAGGATTGCGTGCTGGTTGGCAGTGTGTGCGTCGATGGTCCCCATGATTGCCGCGCAACCCGCCACCGGTTCCCTGCGCGGAGTCCTCACCGACAACTCCGGCGCCGTGATTCCGGGCGCCACCGTGAACGTGGAAGGCAATGGCGTTCGCCGCAGCGCGGACACTCAGTTGGATGGCAGTTTCAGCTTTTCCGGCCTGGCCGCCGGCGATTATGTGGTTCGTCTGTCGTTTCCCGGCTTTAACCCGGTAAACCGCAAGGTCACTGTGGCGCCGGGCTCCACCGTGCAGGTGCCCATCCGCCTCTCGTTGAGTTCCGAACGGCAGGTCGTCACGGTTGCGGCCGAATCCGGCCAGCACCTCGCCGTGGATCCGGAGGCCAATGCCACCGCCCTGGTGCTGCGCGGCCGGGACCTCGAAGCCCTCCCCGACGATCCCGACGACCTGGCGAGCGCGCTCACGGCGCTGGCTGGCCCCGCGGCCGGCCCCAACGGGGCCGAGATTTTTGTCGACGGCTTTAGCGGAGGCTCCATGCCTCCCAAAGATGCTATCCGCGAAGTCCGCATCAACCAAAACCCCTTTTCCGCCGAATACGACAAGCTTGGCATGGGCCGCATCGAAATTTTCACCAAACCCGGCTCCGATACGTTCCGCGGCGGGCTATATTTGAACGCAGGCAACGGCGTATTCAACTCGCGCAATCCGTACTCCACCAACAAGCCCGATTACTCCAACTACATGTTCGGCGGCTCGCTCAGCGGCCCTTTGGGGAAACGGGCTTCGTTTTTTCTGAACGTGGATCAGCGCAATATCGACAACAACTCGGTAATCGATGCCACCTTGGTCAACCTCCAGACACTGCAGCCCCAGCCATATCAAACATCCATCGTTTCGCCCTTCCGGAACACCTTTGTCAATCCGCGGGTAGATTATCAACTGACCCCGAATAACACGCTGGTGGCTCGCTATCAATACACCACCACCAACCAGAACGATGCCGGAATCGGCCAGTTCAACCTTCCCAGCCGGGCTTACACCACGGGCACCTTGGAGCACAACTGGCAACTCACCGAAACCGCCGTGCTGAACGCGCAGATGGTGAACGAAACGCGTTTTCAATACTCGCGTAGCAACACCTTCCAGAACGGCAGCAATGCCACGCCGGCGGTGGTCGTGGCCAGCGCATTTACCGATGGCTCGTCGCAGGTGGGCAACTCCTATTACCACCTGGATCACTCCGAAGCCACCAATTCCACCAGCATCGTGCACGGAACGCACACCATCCGCTTTGGCCTGCGCGCCCGCTACGACGATATCGCCAGCAGTTCCGCGCAGAACTTCGGCGGCACGTTCAGTTTCTTCGGCGCAGCCCTGGCGCCGGTGGTGCTCGATCCGACGAATCCGTTGAGCGGTGGCAATGTGAGCTTTGGGCCGATCACGTCTTTGCAGCAATACCAGCGCACGCTGCTGCTTGAGCAATATAACGTGGATCCGAACACGATCCGGCTGCTCGGGGGCGGCGCCAGCCTGTTCACCATGTCCTTGGGCAACCCGCTCACCCGGTTTTCGCAGTTCGACATCGCTCCGTTCGTTCAGGACGATTGGCGCGTCCGCCCGAATCTCACGCTCAGCCTAGGCATGCGCTACGAGACGCAGACAAACATTGGCGACCGGGACGATGTAGCGCCGCGCATCGGGCTCGCGTGGTCGCCGAAGACCGCCGACGTCCGCCACCGCACCGTGCTTCGCGCCGGGGTGGGGATGTTTTACGACCGGGTGGCGGAGAACATCATTCTGCAGAGCCTCCGTTTCAACGGCGTGACCCAGCAGCAATATACCATTCCGAACCCGGATTTCTTCCCCAATTTGCCCACGCCTTCGCAACTAGCCTCGGAGGGGCAATTGCAGACCGTTTACCAGCTCGATCGCCACCTGCGCACGCCATATCTGCTGCAAAGCGCGGCCAGCATCGAGCGCCAGCTTCCGGCCAGCACCACCGTTTCCGTCACCTACGTCAATGTGCACGGCATGCACCTGTTGCAGGACGTCAATATCAACACGCCGTTGCCGGGGACCACCATCAACCCCTATGCGGGCCAGGGGCCGATTTTCCAATACGAGTCCGGGGGCATTTTCAACCAGAACATGATGCTGGTGACGTTCAACACGCGGCCTACCCGCGGTGTCGTGCTATTTGGAAGTTACAGCCTGAATTCGATGAAGAGCGACGTGGATAACGGCGGCTCGCCCTCGGATCCCTACGATTTCCGGCTGGATTACGGGCGCTCTTCGCTCGAGCGCCTGCACCGTTTTGCGCTGGTCGGGTCCGTGGCCGCGCCGCTCGGGCTCCGCTTGAATCCGTTCGTAATTGTCACCTCGGGCGCGCCCTACGACGTGGTGATCGGCGAGGACTTGAACGGCGATAGCCTGAGTGTGCCGCTGGAGCGGCCGGCGTTTGCCACGGATCTCAATAGCAAGAGCGTGCGTGTCACGCCATTCGGAGCCTTCGATTTGAACCCGCAGCCAGGCGAAACCATCGTCCCGCGCAACTATCTCACCGGCGGGGGCTTGGTCTCGCTAAACTTCCGCCTCGCGCGCACATTTGGCTTCGGCTCCAAAACCGGTAGCGCGGGGCTCTCCCCAACATCGCGCCTCGGCGATGGGAGCCTCCTCAACGCGCTCGATGGCAGCAGCGATTCGCGCGTCACGCTCACGTTCTCCGTGATCGCCGTCAACATCATCAACCACACCAACCCCGGCGGCTACGTTGGCCAGATCCTTTCGCCCTTATTCGGCCAACCCACCATGCTGAATGGCGGCTTCGGCGGCGGGGTGTTAAGCACTCCCGCGAACAACCGCCGGCTGGAGTTCCAGACGCGGTTTGCGTTTTAGAAGGGGAGCAGCCCGCAATCTCCCAGCGCGGCGAGCAGCAATGCCGGGTTCGGGTCGCCGGTGCTGGCGTGGGCGCAGAATGGGGCCGGGTTTCAGGATTGGGTGCTCCTTGAAGAGCTGGCACAACCAGCTGCTCATTACTGCTAGTACAATTCGACGGGATGAAAGGTGAAAAGATCGGCCATGTCGGACGGCTCGGGTAGGTGTATCCGGTTTGAACGCCCGCCTCCATCAGAACGCGCCACCGGAACAGGACGTCCTCGGTAAGCGGCGATAACCTTCCGTTGAACAGGGATTGAAATCCACTCGCTGGTTCCAGACCGTTGCGGCCTGATGCAGGGAAGAAGTATCGCAAACCGCCGGCCAGTTTATCCAACGGTTATAGATGTGCCTCCGTGCGGGGATGAAAACGTCGCACCCGGATTTGCTTCTCCCGGCTGCGGGTCTTGGCAATGTCGTAGGCCGATTGCATTCGCATGAGGGTTTCCATTTTTACGCCGAAAGCCTTCTCGATGCGTAGCGCCATGTCGCCGGATAGGTCGGCCTTGCTGTTGAGCAAGCTGGACAGGGCAGGGCGCGACACCTGTAGCGCGGCGGCGGCGGCCGTGACAGTCAAGCCAGCCGGTTCAATGATCTCCGTCCGTATGAAATCGCCGGGGTGTGGCGGGTTCTTCATGGGCATCGCTCGTACCTTCCTTTGGGCTAATGGTAATCCTCTAAATTTACGCCGCAGATTTCGCTCTCGTCGTTGATCGTGAACGTCAAGCGGCGATTGCGCGTAACGCTTAAACTCCATGTGCCTTTGCGGTCGCCGGTCAGCGTGTGAACCTTCTAGCTTGTCAGCACCCGCAACTCCTCGGCGTCCTGCATCGTGTCGAGGAACGCGAATATCTTCCGCAGCTTGTCCACGGTCTCGGGCGAAACGCCTTTGGCGTTGCCGGCCTCGTAGAGACGTTTGAGGCCCTTGTGGGTGAAGCTGCGTATCTTCATCCGCAGACTGTAGCCTGTAGCTTTACGCTCGTCAACAGAAATATTGTAACCGCTGGACCGTGGGGCAGGGATACGCGAAACTTTATCGATGCTGCGAGGCAAGCAAAAGTTACGCGCTTCCTGGCGCTGGCTTTCGGCGGCTTTGCGTATCGCGTCCGCGTCGTCGAGCGGCCGTCTGGACGGCAGCTTTGACGTTGTGGGGTCCTCAGCTGAAATGAAGTACGCCTTGAACTTGTCGCCGGTCGATCACGCCTTCGACCCGTCGTTTCCATGCCGCGTCAAAATCCACGCTAACGCCATGGGCACGGAAGGCGGACAAAAGGTCTTTGGAACCTTGGAACATCAGGCTCGATCTTTCATCCCTTCAGTTCGTAGGCAGTCTGGACCAGTTCCTCTATCGCGTCCATCCGCTGATGCACAGGCCGGCTTTGCCAGTAGCGGTAGCAAATGCTCAAAACCCGCGCGGAAAAAAGCTTTCTAACAGCTTCCCGGCAAAATCCTAGCCCCCGCCCACGAACTGCACAATCTCGATTTCCGCGCCTGGCCGAAGCACGGTCTGGCCCCACAAAGGCTGCTTCACAATGCGCCGGTCGAGCTCGACCGCCACCCGCGCGGGATCGAGCTGCAACTCCTCGAGCAATCCAAGAATCGTTTGTTCTTCGCGCGCGCTGCGCGCTTCGCCGTTGACGACGATCTGCACCGCGGTTGACACTCCAGTTTTGCAACCATTATAGTCAAAGGTTGAAACCCAAGCTTCCCTAAATCAAATGCCCACTTCCTACCCCGAACTGTATTTCCCTGTCCTGGCGCAGGGGCTGCTGGCGGTAGTGCTGGCGGCGGTACTGGTCGCAATTTCTTATCTGTTAGGGAAGAAGGTGAAGAACCGGGTCAAGGACACGCCGTACGAATCCGGCATCGTGCCCACCGGCGATGCGCGCGGCCGTTTCAGCGTGAAGTTTTACCTGGTGGCGATGCTGTTCATCGTTTTCGATATCGAGGCCATTTTCCTGTACCCGTGGGCGGTGGTGTACCGCGATCTCAAAATGTTCGGCTTTTTCGAGATGCTGGTGTTTGTGGTCCTCCTGCTTTCCGGCTTCTTTTATATCTGGAAAAAGGGCGTGCTGAATTGGGCGCACCCGGACCGCCCCGTTCGTCCAGTCGAGAGGCGGTAGCGAAGCGAAATGTTACCTGACAGCTTACAAGAACACGCCACGGCCGCCGCGGTGGAGAATTTTGACCCCGGCGCCGTGGCGGGCGGCAAATACGACCGCGGCGAATTGACCCTGGAGATCGCGCCGGAGCGAATCGTAGCCGTTTGCGGGTTTCTCAAGCACCAGCGCGATTTCAACCGGCTCAGCTCCGTCACCGCGGTAGACCGCTTTCCCGCCGAGCCGCGCTTTGAAGTCGTCTATCATCTGCACGCTGTGGAACGCAAAGAGCGGCTGCGCCTGAAGGCCCGCGTCTCCGGGATCGATCCGGAAATCGAATCGGTAACTCCCGTCTGGCGCTCGGCCAACTGGTACGAGCGCGAAGTTTTCGACCTGTTCGGCATTTCCTTCCGCAATCATCCCAATCTGAAGCGGATCATGATGCCGGAGGATTGGGAAGGGCATCCCCTGCGCAAGGACTATCCAGTGACGGGGACGAGGGTTTAGTTTATGAGCGAATCGGGAGTTGGCGCGCAACTGACGGCCTTAATCGAAGAGCCGGAAACGCAAACCGGCTTTCGCCGGATGGTCCTCAATATGGGACCGCAGCACCCCTCCACGCACGGGGTGCTGCGCCTCAAAATCGAGCTCGATGGCGAAATCATCGTGAACTGCGAGCCCGATATCGGCTACCTCCACACCGGCATCGAAAAAGAATTCGAGGTCAAGAACTATCAGCAGGCCGTGACGCTCACGGACCGCGTCGATTACCTGGCGCCGCTTTCGAACAATCTTGGTTACTGTCTGGCTGTAGAGAAGCTGCTCGGCCTGGAAATTCCGCCGCAGGCGCAGTGGATGCGCGTGATGCTGGCCGAGTTCACCCGCCTCAACAGCCACCTGGTCTGGCTGGGCACGCACGCCATCGATATCGGCGCGATGAGCGTCTTCCTGTATTGCTTCCGCGAGCGCGAAGAAATTCTGCGCATCTTCGAGATGTTCTCCGGCCAGCGCATGATGACCAGCTATTTCCGCATCGGCGGCCTGGCGCTCGAACCGCCGCGCGGCTGGTATCAGCGGGTGAAAAAATTCATCGACGTGTTCCCCAGCCGTGTCGACGAATATGAAAACCTGCTGACCAACAACCCCATCTGGATCGGACGCACCAAGGGTGTCGGCTACATCTCGCTCGAAGACATGCTGGATTTGGGGGTTACCGGGCCGATGCTGCGCGCCGCGGGCCTGAAGATGGATGCCCGCAAAGACCAGCCCTACTCCAGTTACGATAAGTTCGATTTCGAAGTGCCCACCAGCACCGATAACGATGTATACGCCCGGTACAAGTGCCGCATCGAGGAAATGCGCCAGAGCGCGCGCATCATCAAGCAGGCCATGGAAGGGATGCCTTCCGGGCCTTGGCAAGCCGACGCGCCGCACGTGGTGCTGCCCGGCCGCGAAAAGATGAAGACCCAGATGGAGGCCCTCATCTACCATTTCAAGATCGTGACCGAAGGCTTCCGCGTGCCGGAAGGGGAGGTCTACCAGGTGATCGAATCGCCGCGCGGCGAGCTCGGCTATTACGTCGTCAGCGACGGAACCACGAAACCCTACCGCGTGCACATGCGGACGCCCAGCTTCGGCAATTTACAAGCCGTGCCGAAACTGATCGAAGGCATCCTCATCGCCGACGTGATCGCCTCCATCGGAAGTATGGATTTTGTGTTGGGAGATACGGATAGATGAGGTCTGATTCACCGCGGAGACACGGAGACACAGAGGAATTGAAAATATCTATCTGCGTCCCCTCCGTTGCCTGTGCGCGCTCCGGTTTTGCCTTTGAATTTGGTTTTCCTCCGTGTCTCTGTGTCTCTGTGGTGTATTTAAGGGTTGGCTCCAGATGACTTTTTCTCCCGAACTCGAAGCGCGCTTCGAAAAGCTGCTCAAGAGTTACCCGCCGGGGCGCGAGCGCGCGGCCATGATTCCCATGCTGATGTATGCGCAGGATGAGGTGGGAAGCTGTACCGAGGAGCTAATCGAGGAAGTGGCCCGGCGCGTGGGAGTGACTCCCCTCCAGGTCAACGAGGTCATTACTTATTATTCGATGCTCCATCGCACGCCGATGGGCAAGTATCACGTCCAGATCTGCACCAATATCAGTTGCCTGTTGTGGGACGCGGACAAGCTTTGGGAACACGCCACCCATAAGCTGGGAATCGGTCACAAGGAAGTGACAGCCGATGGGCAGATCTCGCTCGAAGAGGTAGAATGCATCGGCGCCTGTTCGTGGGCTCCGGCCATCCAGGTCAACTACGACTTCCATCATTTTGTCACCCCGGAAAAACTCGACCGGCTGCTGGATAGTATAAGGAAAAAACAATAAGCATGTTGTACAACGAACCTAGCCCGCTCGAAACCCGGGTGCTGACGCGCCGGTTCGGCCTGCCCAACTCGGCTTCGCTCGATACCTATCTCGCCACCGACGGCTACAAAGCGTTTCAAAAAGCCGCAGGCATGAAGCCCGAGGAGATCATCGAAGAAGTCAAAATTTCCAACCTGCGCGGGCGCGGCGGCGCGGGCTTCCCCACCGGAATGAAGTGGAGCTTCGTTCCGCGGACTTCTCCCAAGCCCAAATACATCGTGGTAAACGCGGACGAAAGCGAGCCCGGAACCTGCAAAGACCGGCTGCTGATCGAATACGATCCGCATCAGTTGATCGAAGGTTGTCTGATCGCGGGTCTCGCGGTGGATGCGCACAAGGGCTGGATCTACATTCGCGGCGAATACCGCTACCTGATTGACCTGATGGATCGGGCCCTCGCCGAAGCCTACGCGCATGGCTGGCTGGGGAAAAATATTCAGGGCACCGGATTCGATTTCGATCTCTACACACACACCGGCGCGGGAGCATACGAATGCGGCGAAGAATCGGCGCTGCTCGAATCGCTGGAAGGCAAGCGCGGCGTGCCCCGCATCCGTCCGCCCTTTCCGGCGGTGGTGGGCGCCTTCCAATGCCCGACCATTCTGAATAATGTCGAAACCTACTGCGCCGTGCCGCCCATCATTTTGAATGGCGGCAAAGCCTTCGCCGATTTAGGCGTGCCCAAAGCCGGCGGCACCAAGCTCACCTGCCTCACCGGCCATGTGAACAAACCGGGCGTTTACGAATTGCGGCTCGGCTTCCCGGTGATGCAGATGATCGAAGAAGTGGGGGGCGGCGTGCGCAATGGGAAAAAGCTGAAGGCGTTCATTCCAGGCGGATCGTCTTGCCCCGTGCTGACCGCGGCTGAATGCGAAGGCGCCACCATGGATTACGACTCCATGGCCGCGCGCAAGAGCATGCTCGGTTCGGGCGGCGTGGTGGTAATGGATGAAGACACCTGCATGGTGAAAGCCGCGTTGCGGATCATGCGCTTCTACGCCCACGAAAGCTGCGGCTGGTGTATTCCCTGCCGCGAAGGCACCACCTGGCTGCGCAAAGTTCTGGCGCGATTCCATGAAGGCGGCGGCACGCGCCGTGACATCGATCTGCTGGGCGATGTCGCCAAGAACATGCTGGGCCGCACGTTCTGCCCCCTGGGCGACGCGGCGGCGCTGCCCACCATCTCCATCGTGGAAAAATTCCGCCAGGAATTCGAGGATCACTTGAACGGCCGGCCGTGCCCCTTTGAGCACGCCCACGAGGCGGTGATGGCATAAGGATGATCAATGCCTGATTTAGTCAAGCTCACAATCGACGGGCGCACGGTGGAAGCCGCGCCGGGAACGCTGGTAATCGATGCCGCCAAGCGGCAGGGCATTGAAGTGCCGGCGTTCTGCTATTACGAAGGCCTGACGCTGCAGGCCGCCTGCCGCATGTGCCTGGTGGAAGTGGAGAAGATGCCGAAGCTGCAAACCGCCTGCACGCTTCCAGTGGCCGAGGGCATGGTTGTGCGGACGGAGACGGCGCAGGTAGCGCAGGCGCGCAAATCCATGCTGGAGCTGCTGCTCACCAATCATCCGCTCGATTGCCCCGTGTGCGATAAAGGCGGCGAGTGCGAGCTTCAGGACATGACCTTCCGCTACGGCGCGGGTGAGAGCCGCTTCACCGAGATCAAGGTTCATACGCCGGAAAAACAGTTTTCGCCGGTCGTGTTTTTTGATGCCCCGCGCTGTATTCTCTGCTACCGCTGCGTGCGCATCTGTAACGAAGGCATGGGCGTCGGCGCGTTGGGCGTCGTCAACCGCGGCGTGGTTTCGGAAATTGCGCCCAATAAGGGCGATCACCTGGAGTGCGACGAGTGCGGCGCCTGTATCGATATCTGCCCCGTGGGCGCGCTTACCAGCGGGATTTACCGCTACCAGACGCGGCCCTGGGAAATGACGCACGTCGGCACCATCTGCGCGCATTGCGCCGATGGCTGCAAAACCACACTGGGCGTCCGCAACGACCAGATCATCCGCGGCAATAACCGCGATCGTTCCGGTATCAACGAAGAGTTCCTCTGCATCAAAGGCCGCTACGCGTTCGATTTCTACGATCATCCTGGCCGGCTGCGCGCGCCTTTGGTTCGGGTGAATGGCAAACTCGAAGAAGTCTCCTGGTCGCGCGCGCTCGAAACCGTAGCGAAGAAGTTCAAGGACACCCTGGCCGCCGGCGGTTCGTTCGGCGTCATCGGCTCGAATCACACTACCAACGAAGAGAATTTCTATTTGCAGAAATTCGCGCGCCAGGTTCTGAAGACAAATAACATCGACCACAAGCGCACGGGCGACGTCGTAGGTTTGCTGGACGCCCTCAGCGGCAAGCAGGCCAAACTCGCTACCGTCGCCGACCTGTACGAGCGCAAAGCGGTACTGGTCCTGGGCGCCAACCTGGCGCTGGAGCATCCTCTGCTTTCCTTCCAGATCCGCGCCAATTACCGGCATCATCAGGCGCACGTTTACGCCATTACAGCCCGGCCCGTACGCGAGGACAAGTACACGCTGTGGAGCATTCGGGTGGGCGCTCCGGCCCAAAAGGCGGGCGGCGATTTAGGCGTAATTCCGGGCCGCGATGCCGGCCCGTATTTCGCGCCGGTGCACGGACCGGGCATTGCCACCGGAGATCCAGCCGGCTTCGTAAATGAAGACAATGTCCGGGCCACGTCGGGCGATTATTTTGCGGCCCTCGAGTATCTGCGCGACAAACTCAAGGCCGAGCCGGAACTGGTCATCGTGTTCGACGACTCCTTCCAGGGCGAAGACGTACGCCGCCTGGTCGATTTCGGCGAATCGCTCGGCATTCCAGTAGGCTTTATCTGCCTCGTCGATTATTCCAATTCGCGTGGCGCCATCGATATGGGCCTCGTTCCGGAGCTCCTGCCCGGCTATGAACCGAGCGGCCGGCCGGGCATGCACGTCGATCAGATGCTGGCGGCGAATCTCGACGTGCTTTGGGTCGTGGGCGAGAATCCGTTCCAATCCGGCCAGAACCGTAATTGCGGCTTCCTGGTCGTCCAGGACCTTTTCCTCACGGAGACCGCGCGGCAGGCCGATGTGGTCCTCCCCGCCGCATTCGCCTACGAAAAGAACGGCACCGTAACCAGCGGCACCGGCGAAGTGCAGCGGCTCAAGCGCGCCATCAACACCATGGGGCCCAAACCCGATCTCGAAATTATGGGCTTCCTGGCGCGCGAGATGGGCGAAGCCGCCACACTGGGCCCTTGGCTCGCCGACGCGGTGTTTGAAGAAATCCGCAAGACCGTGCGCGGTTATCAGGTTCCCTTGCCGGTAATCGCTACCGGCGGCGCCGCGCAAACCATGCCGGTGAATGGGCGCATTCCCGTGGAGACAGGGCGCATCCAATCCGATCGCAACGGCCTCTTCCGTTCCGGCACCCTGGGACGCTATTCCCATATCTTGAACTCCGTTTTAGAGAGGCGGCTGGATCAGTACAAATAAGATCAGTACAAATAAATGGACGCGTTCATTATCATCACCATCATCAAGCTGCTCGCCATCGCCTTCGTGCTGTTAACGGCCGTGGCGTACCTGCAGTGGGTCGAACGGAAAGTGATCGCGCACATTCAGGTGCGGCCCGGCCCCTACCGCGTAGGACCCCACGGGCTGCTGCAGCCGCTCGCCGATGTGATTAAGCTGGTCACTAAGGAGGGCTTGTTCCCCTCGTATGTAAACCGGCCGCTGTACCTGTTTGCGCCTTTTATCGCTGTCTGCATGGCGCTGCTCCCCATCTCGGTCATTCCCTTCGGCCCGCAAATCGAGGTCGCCGGCTACAAAACATACATGCAGCTTACCGATTTAAATATCGGAATCCTGTTTCTTCTGGCGGCGTCTTCCATGGGCGTGTACGGCATCGCGCTTGCCGGCTGGGCTTCGAACAATAAATACGCGCTCCTTGGCGGCCTGCGCAGCTCCGCCCAGATGATCAGCTACGAGCTGCCACTGGCCTTGGCCATCGCTTCTCCCCTGCTGGTTTCGAACACCTTGAGCCTGCGGGAACTGGTTGGCACGCAGGCGGGCAGTATTCTGCACTGGAATATCATTCGCGGGGGGCAGATCTTCGCGTTTATCATCTTTGTGATCGCCGCCTTCGCCGAAACCAATCGTATCCCGTTCGATCTTCCCGAAGCGGAAAATGAACTGGTCGCGGGCTTCCATACCGAGTACAGCAGCATGAAGTTCGCCTCGTTCTTTATGGCCGAATACCTCAACATGACCACGGTCAGCGCCCTTGCCGCGCTGCTGTTTTTGGGTGGCTGGGAGGCCCCCTGGCCGGCCGCTTATGGTTCGAACCTGGTTCCTACGGCTATCTTCGCCCTCGCCGGCCTGGTTTTGCTATATCATGCCGCCAACCCGCCGCATAAACTCGATCGCTACACCTTCGGCGGCTTCGGCGTTGTTTTTCTGGTCATTGCGGCGGTGTTCCTCGCGCCGATCGTCCAAAGCTGGCTGCTGCCGCTGTTCTGGTTTCTCGCCAAAACCGGGGCGATTCTCTTTCTGTTTATTTGGATTCGCGGCACCCTGCCGCGCTTCCGCTACGATCAACTGATGGGCTTCGCGTGGAAGTTCCTCTTCCCCGTGGCCATGCTGAATTTGCTGGTGACCGGCTTCGTGGTCGCCTGGGTATCCTGATGGACGTCGTTCTGTTCTTGATTTTCGCTTTGATCGCGGTCGTGGCCGCCATCAACGTGGTGGTGCAAACCCATCCCATTGCCAGCGCTGTTTCGCTGATCGGGGTGATGGGATCTCTGGCCGTCTTGTACCTGCTGCTGGGCGCCGAATTCATCGCCGCGGCGCAGGTGATCGTCTACGCCGGCGCCGTGATGGTGCTGTTCATCTTCGTCATCATGCTGCTCAACGCCGGCGCCGAAGGCAAAACCGGCCGCTCGCTGATGGCGCAGTTCCTGGGCGCTCCTTTGTTAGTTGCATTCCTGGGCGTGCTGGCTTACTTCGTCCAGCGCCTCTTTCCGGACAGCAGCAAGGTGCGCTTCGGCGGCTTCACCGGTGGTTCGGCGCAAGCCGTCGGCCGCGCGCTCTTCACCACCTACCTGCTGCCCTTCGAGGTCACCTCGCTTTTGATTCTGATCGCCATCCTGGGCGCAATCGTTCTGGGACGAAAGGAGCTGGACTGAATGTCCGCAGTCCCGATTTCCTGGTTTCTCACCTTGAGCGCTGTCCTGTTTGCGCTCGGTGTGGCCGGTTTCCTGTTTCGCCGCAGCATCATCACCGTGTTCATGTCCATCGAGCTGATGCTCAACGCCGTGAACCTGAGCTTTGTTACCTTCGCCTATAAATACCAGCAGGTGAGCGGCCACCTCTTCACGTTCTTCGTGATGGTGGTGGCGGCGGCGGAAGCGGCCGTCGGGTTGGCCATCATCCTCACCGTGTTCAAGAACCGCGCCACTTTGAATATCGATGAAGTAGCTTCGATGAAAGATTAGATGCAACTCTGGCTCATTCCTCTCCTTCCCCTCGCCGGCTTCGCGATCAATGGCCTGTTTGGCAGACGTTTCTCCAAGGCCCTCGTGAACGTATTCGCGATCGGCAGCGTCGTGCTCGCTTTCGCATGGGTGCTGAAAACCATCGTAGGTCTCGGCGACCTCACGATGCCCTATACCGAGCACTATTTCACCTGGATTCAAAGCGGCCAATTTTCCGTCGGCGCCGATTTCACCGTCGACCGGCTCACCGAAGTGATGCTGCTCGTCGTAACCGGCATCGGCTCGCTGATCCATATCTATTCCACTGGTTACATGGCTCACGAGCACGGGCCGAACCACGGCGGCTATTATCGCTTTTTCGCCTACCTCAACCTGTTCATGTTCTTCATGCTGGTTCTGGTGCTGGCCGCCAACTACCTGGTGCTGTTTGTCGGTTGGGAAGGCGTGGGTCTGTGCAGCTATCTGCTGATCGGCTTCTACTTCACCAAGAAATTCGCCACCGATGCCGGCAACAAAGCGTTCATCGTGAACCGGATCGGCGATTTCGGCTTTTCGCTGGCGATGTTCTACATCGTGAAAACTTTCGGCACGCTCGATTTCGGCTCGGTCTTTTCGCGCGCGCCGGGCGCTTCCGAAGCGACGCTTACCCTGATCGGACTGCTCCTCCTTGTCGGCGCGACCGGTAAATCCGCGCAGATTCCCCTGTACGTCTGGCTCCCCGACGCCATGGCCGGCCCCACGCCCGTCTCCGCGCTCATCCATGCGGCTACCATGGTCACCGCCGGCGTCTACATGACGGCGCGCTCCTTCCCCATTTATTCGCACGCCCCCGTAGCGCTCGAAACGATCGCCGTGATTGGCGTCGCCACCGCATTTTTCGCCGCCACCATCGGCATGGCGCAAAACGACATCAAAAAGGTGTTCGCCTATTCGACGGTTTCGCAACTGGGCTACATGTTCGTGGGCGTAGGCGTGGGCGCGTACGGCGCGGGTGTCTACCACCTGGTCACGCACGCCTTTTTCAAAGCGCTCCTCTTCCTCGGTTCCGGCGCCGTGATTCACTCGCTTTCGGGCGAGCAGGATATGCGCAATATGGGCGGCTTGCGAACCAAAATCCCGTGGACTTTTTGGACCATGGTCTGCGCCTGGGTGGCAATCGCGGGAGTTCCTTTCACCTCGGGCTTCTTCAGCAAAGACGAAATCCTGATCGCCGCCTACTACCACGAGCCCTGGATCTACTGGCTGGGCACGATTACCGCCGGCATTACCGCGTTTTATGTTTCGCGCGCCATGTTCATGACCTTTTTCGGCAAGTACCGTGGCCATGAGCATCATATTCACGAATCGCCCGCGGTCATGACCCTGCCGCTCACCGTACTCGCCGCGCTCTCCCTCGCTGGAGGTTATTTCTTCCGCGTGCCTTCGTTCCTCGATGCCGTTTTTCCCGGCCGCAAGGAATTGGAAAATTCCGGCCTGATGGCCATCTCGGTCTTCTTCGGCTTCGGCGGCATCCTGATCGCCTATTTGATGTACGTCGCAAAACCGGCCATGGCGGATTCGTTCGCCGGGAGCATCAAGGGCCTCTACACGCTCGTCTACAACAAGTATTTCGTGGATGAGCTCTACGACACCGCCGTGGTGAAGCCGGTGGTCGGAGGCGCGCGCTGGGTACTGTGGCGCGGAGTCGATGCCGGCATCATCGATGGCATGGCGAACGGAGTGGCCACTCTCTCCCGCGGCATCGGCGGCGTGTTGCGATTGTGGCAATCGGGTAATATCCGCAGTTATGCCACTTGGGTGGTGGCGGGCTCCGTGGCCCTTATGGTAACGCTCGGCATGCTGGCCGGAGGCGCCCGATGAACCTGCTGACCCTGGTCCTGTTTCTGCCCCTGGCCGGCTTTCTGGTCGCGCTGTTTCTGCCGCGATCCTCCCCGCAATCGAGCCGCGGCTGGGCGCTCGCCATTTCGCTGGTCACTTTCGTGGCGTCGCTCGGACTGCCGTTCCAGTTCGATTACGCCGCCGCCGGCGAGCAGTTCAAGCTGGATGTCCCCTGGATCGCCAGCCCCGAAATTCACTTTTATCTCTCCGCCGATGGCGTCAGCATGTGGCTGTTGCTGCTCGCCACGTTCCTCACGCCCATTTGCGTGCTGGTTTCCTGGCGCTCCATCCAACACCGCGTCAAGGAATTCTTCGCCTTCCTGCTGCTCCTCGAGTTCGGCCTGGTGGGCGTGTTTATCGCGCAGGATCTCTTCCTGTTTTACGTGTTCTGGGAAGTCTCGCTGGTGCCCATGTACTTCCTGGTGGGCATCTGGGGACACGAGCGGCGCATCTACGCGGCGGTAAAATTCTTTCTCTTCACCATGGCCGGTTCTGTGCTCATGCTGGCCGCCATCATCTACCTGTACAACAAGGCGGGCACGTTCAGCTATCCGGCCCTGCTCGGCATGCTTTCGAGCGGCCGCCTGAGTTTCGCGCCCACCGAGGGCCTGCTGCTCTTCCTTGCCTTCTTTATCGCCTTCGCCATCAAAGTCCCGCTCTTCCCGCTCCATACCTGGCTGCCCGATGCGCACGTCGAAGCGCCCACGGCCGGCTCCATCATGCTGGCCGCTGTCATGCTGAAGATGGGCACGTACGGAATTCTGCATTTTTGCGTGCCGCTGTTTCCCGGGCCGGCGCGCCAATGCGCGCCCTGGATTGCGGTGCTGGCTATTATCGGCATCGTGTATGGCGCGCTGGTTTCCCTGGTGCAGCCCAATATGAAGAAGCTGGTCGCGTATTCTTCGGTCAGCCATTTGGGTTTCGTGGTGCTCGGCATTTTCTCATTCACGCAATTGGGGCTCGATGGCGCGGTCTACCAGATGCTCAACCACGGCATTTCGACGGGCGCGCTGTTCGCCCTCGTCGGCCTGATGTACGAGCGGAGGCATTCGCTCGAAATCGCCGATTTCGGCGGCGTAGCCACGCCCGCGCCCTGGCTTTCCACGGCCTTCCTGATCACCACGCTCGCCAGCATCGGCCTGCCGCTGTTGAATAATTTCGTGGGCGAGTTTTTGGTGTTGCAGGGCACGGCCCAGACCAACTACACCTGGACGATTTTTGCCGCGCTCGGTGTGATTCTTTCCGCCTGTTATATGCTCTGGTTGTATCAGCGCGTTTTCTACGGCGATACGCGCGAGGAAGTGCGCCTGCACATGCCCGACATGAACATGCGGGAATGGGTAGCGGTGGTTCCGCTGATCGTGATGATGATTTGGATGGGTGTGTATTCGCAATCGTTTTTGCCGCCGGTGACGAAATCGAACTCGCGCGTGCTCGATCAGGCGCAGATCAACGTTCCTTTCCGGGTAGCCGTGCCCTCCACCAAGGAGGTCGCCAGTGCCCGTTAGCGCGGTCGTCAACCCCGGCGATATCGTCCGGTTCCTGCCCGAACTGATTCTCACGGTCGCTGCCACGCTGCTCATGATTCTCGATCCGGTGGTGAACCGGCGCTCGTCCGCCCTGTTCGGGAATCTGAGCCTGCTGGCCTTGATTGCCGCGCTGTTCGGTTCGGTCGCGGCATACGCGCAGGCGGGCCCGGCGTTCGGCGGGTTGCTTTCCGTCGATGGTTTCGCCACGTTTTTCCGCGTGCTCGTAATCGTTGTCGGCATCCTCACCGTGCTGCCCTCGTACCGCTTCCTCGCCCGCCAGGATGCGGAAACCGGCGAATATCACGCCCTGCTGCTCTTCTCTATCGCCGGCCAGTGCCTGATGGTTTCCGCCAACGAGCTGATTATGATCTTCATTGGTCTGGAGATCTCCTCGATCGCCAGCTACGTTCTGGCCGGTTACCTGCGCGACGATAAGCGCGCCAATGAAGCCGCGATCAAATATTTCCTGCTGGGCTCGTTCGCCACCGGATTCTTCCTCTATGGTGTAGCGCTCGTCTATGGCGCGACCGGCACGGTGAACCTGAGCATGGCGCGCGCCGCGATCACCGGCGCCAACGCTCCTTCTCCCGTGTTTATCGGCATCGCCGCCGCTTTGATGTTCGTCGGCCTGGGCTTTAAAGTTTCCGCCTCGCCCTTCCAGATGTGGGCTCCCGACGTTTACCAGGGCGCGCCCACCCCGGTTACCGCCTTTCTCTCTGCCGGCCCGAAAGCCGCCGCCTTCGCCGTCTTCCTGCGCATCTTCATGACCGCCTTCGAACCGATCGGCAACGGCTGGGAACCCCTGGTCTGGGTGTGCGCGCTGCTCTCCATGTGCATCGGCAACTTCGCCGCGCTGCTGCAGCACAATGTGAAACGGCTGCTGGCTTACAGTTCCATTGCCCACGCCGGCTATGTATTGGTCGCCCTTGCCGCCCGCTCCGATGTAGGCACCGCCGCCGCCATGTTCTATCTCGCCGCTTACGCCTTGATGAACATCGGCGCATTCGCCGTGGTCAGCCATCTCTCGGGCAAGGGCGAACGCTACCAGACGCTTGACGATTTCGCCGGCCTCGGCCAGAAGCAACCCGTCACCGCGGCCATGCTTTCCATCTTCCTGCTCTCCCTCATCGGCGTGCCTCTCACCGGCGGCTTCTTCGGCAAATTCTATATCTTCAAAGCCGCCCTTCAGTCGCACCTGGTCTGGCTCACCGTTCTCGGCCTGCTCAATAGCGCCGTCGCGGCTTACTACTACCTTCGCATTCTCGTCATGATGTACATGCACGAGCCCAGCGAAGCCGCCACCGGCGCAGAACCGCTTACCCCGGGCCTGGCCGCCGCCCTCGTCCTGCCCGCCATCGGCACCCTGTTCCTGGGCATATTCCCAAGCTGGGTCCTGAATTTCGCGGGCAAATCGTCGAATCTGCTGAAATAGCCAGCACCGGCCGCGCAACCCTAAGATGAGTAGAGTGAAAGTCCGGGATGTTCCCGCCTCCAACCAGCTTGGCCACAGAGGTTGAGGTTACCCCGGCACCGTGAATTGCGCGATCCATTCGGACCCCCTTTTCCGCCCCTTTTGCGATAGTCTATTGCTTACGATCCGCCGGTTCGGAATCGGACACGGAGAGGTTACATGTCCGGCTAAGTACAGACTAAATTTTCTGTGCTCTGGTACGCTGCGAACTGACGCCAGCTTCTTCATAGCCCTGCAATTCTGAAACTTTTCCAAACGCACCCGGTAGTCCCGCTGGCGTTCAATTCAGTAAGAAAAATGGAGGAGTGATTGTCAGCCAGCCCCAGTGTCCATCACGATTCAAGCAACGAAGCCTATACCAAGGTTCTGATTATGGGCGCGGGACCCGCGGGCCTCACCGCGGCCTACGAGCTTTCCGCAAATGGCGTGTCTTCCATAGTCCTCGAAGCCGATAACATCGTCGGCGGTATTGCCCGCACCGCCAACTACAAAGGCTATCTCTTTGATATGGGCGGCCACCGCTTCTTTACCAAGGTCACTTTGGTGGAGCGGATCTGGAAAGAAGTCCTGGGCGACGACTTCATCACTCGCCCGCGCGCTTCAAGGATTTTCTATCGCGGGAAATTCTTCCACTATCCGCTGGAGCCCATGAACGCGCTTACCGGGCTGGGCATCGCCGAAGCCTTGCGATGCGGGCTCAGTTACGCCTGGGCGCAGGTTTTTAAGAAAAGACCGGAAGACGATTTCGAAACCTGGGTGTCCAATCGCTTCGGCAAGCGCCTGTTCCGGATCTTCTTCAAAACCTATACGGAAAAAGTCTGGGGCATCCCCTGCCACGAAATCAAAGCCGAATGGGCCGCGCAGCGCATTAAGGACCTCTCGCTATTCACCCTGGTCTGGAATGCCATCCGCCCCAAGCGCCCCCAGGATAAGCAAAAGGTCGTCAAGACCCTCATTCACGAATTTCAATACCCTCGCAAAGGCCCCGGCATGATGTGGGAGCGCACGCAGCAGATCATCGAAAAGCGCGGCGCGCGCGTGGTCATGCAGGCCCCCGTCGAAAAGATCCGCTGGCGGCCGGGAGCCGTCGACAGCGTCGTTGCCGGCGGCCGCGAATACCGCGCCGAACACTTCATCAGCTCGTTGCCCATTCGCGACCTGATCCACATGCTGGACCCCGCCCCGCCCGAGCGCGTCCTCGAGGGCGCCGACGATTTTCACTACCGCGACTTCCTTACGGTCGCGCTCATTATTCGCGGCGCCAATCTCTTCCATGACAACTGGATCTATGTCCACGATCCCAACGTGAAAGTCGGCCGCATTCAGAACTACAACAACTGGAGCCCGGAGATGGTGCCCGATCCGGCCACCACCTGCCTGGGCCTCGAATATTTCTGCGCCGAAGGCGACATCGTCTGGACGATGAACGATGCGGCCCTCGTGGATCTGGCGCGGCGCGAATTGGCGGCGTTAGGCCTGGTCGACCCCGCGGCTGTCATCGATGGCACCGTGGTACACGTGAAGAAAGCGTACCCGGTCTATGACGATAGCTACCGCCGCGGTCTGGCCATCGTGCAGGAATTCCTCACCGCTCTCCCCAACCTGCAACTGGTGGGGCGCAACGGCATGCACCGCTACAACAATCAGGACCACTCCATGCTCACGGCCGTACTCGCCGCCCGCAATATCATGGGCGCCCGCTACAACCTGTGGAACGTGAATGTGGACGCCGATTACCATGAATCCGGCGCGGCCATTACCGAAGAGGAACTGAAGGCGCTCGAGCAGACGCAACCCATTGTCCCGTCTCGCGTGAGCGCGGCGTAACGTCACCCGGAGTCTGGTTTATGTTACACCGTCGCCTTTGGCGATGGTGGCTGCGGCTGGAGTGTCTCCGCCCAGGCCACCTCTTTCTCGTTATTTTTCTCCTGGCCGTGGTTTTGCGTATTGGCATGTCCCTGGCTTCCCAAACCTATCGGGATTTGACGCGCTATGAGATGGAGCGGATCGCGCTTTCGTTTGCGCGCCGCGGCGTCTTGGCCGATCCTTACAACATCCCCACCGGGCCAACGGCTCACGTCCCGCCTGCGTACCCCATTCTCATGGGCCTGATTTTCCGCTACTTCGGCGAAGGCTGGGGCGGGGAACTGGTCAAAGAATTTTTGTCCGTCGCGTGCGCCGGCGCGCTCTATGCCCTGTTGCCGTTTGCCGGCGCGGCCTTCGGTGTTGGCCGGCGCGCGGGCCTCGCCGCGGGTCTCGCGGGCGCGCTGCTTCCCTTGAAATATTCCGTCGAGGTCGTCGGCGATTGGGAAGCTACGGCGTCGGCGCTGCTGTTGATGCTGGCCATCTGGCTCGTCGTCACCACCTGGCGTCACCATCTGTTCTCCTTTCGGCGCGGCGCCCTGGAAGGCCTCGTCTGGGGTATCGGAATGTTGGTAGCCTCCACCTTTCTGCCCGTGTTCGGTGGCCTCCTCGCCCTGGGGCTGGCGGTATCGATTCTGACTCCCCACGCCTGTCCCCTGCCTCCTGGCGCGTGGCGGCGGTACGCTTTCGCCAACGTCGCCGCCGTCGCTCTCTGCCTCGCGCCTTGGGCGTGGCGCAACCAGCGTGTCCTCGGCGCTCCAATTTTTACTCGCAGCAATGCCGGCCTCGAATTGCACCTTTCCAACAACGATCTGGCCGGTCCGCTGGAGCCTGTCAACTATAAGCGCGGGGTGTATTTCGCATTCCATCCCTTGCAGAACCGGGCCGAAGCCGAAGCCGTGAAGGCCATGGGCGAAGTTGCGTACAACCGGGACCGACGGAATCGGGCGTTAGCATGGATTCGCACGCATCCTTCGCGCTTCCTGACGCTCACCGCGCGGCGCTTCTGGTATACGTGGTTTCCAGACACGGCAGCGCGCCGCCGGGATGCGGTCCTATGGCTGATCACTCTGGGATGGCTGGCCGGTTTATTTGCTCTATGGCGTCACGACCGCATTGGCGCCGTTGTCTTCATTGCCGTCCCGGCCTTCTACACGCCGCTGTTCTATTTGATTCACGTCAATGTGCGCCACCGCTACCCGGTCGATTGGATCCTGCTGCTCTCATTCAGCTATTTCGCCGTGACGGTTCTCGAACGCGTTGCCGTCCGTCGGGCCCCGCGTTCCGCGCATGTCAGTTGGAAAACTTCCAAGGAGATTCCACATGCCGCCCACTGAAACGTCCCCGGCTGGATTTGCGGGGCAGGCGCTCGCGCCCGGCAAAGCCGCGCCGCAACCGCATTCATCACCCGGCTCGCGAGCCGGTGTCCGTGCAAACGCCTGGCAGCGGCTCCGAACCCAATTTCTCCGGTACGCTGTCGTCGGAGGTCTGGCCTTCGCCGTCGATGCCGGCCTGCTTTGGGCGCTCACCGCTTTTGCCGGTATTTACTATTTGGTGTCCGCGGCCGTCTCCTTTTCGGCCGGTCTGGTAGTGAATTATCTGCTCAGCCGTTTCTGGGTATTTGACCGGCGCAGTTTGTCCTCCACTACGCTGGAGTTCACCATCTTCACGCTCATCGGAATCGTGGGCCTGGGGCTGAATCAGCTGCTGATGTGGGGCTTCACCGAAAAGTTCGGGCTCTATTACATGCTCTCGAAATGCTTCGCGGCCGGATTCGTGTTGCTCTGGAGCTTCGGCGCGCGTAAGTGGGTGCTGTTTTCAGGAGCCCCCGCGTGAGCGCCCTCGCACTGCCGCGTCCGCGGGCCTTGTTCGCCGCGCATCCGCAAGTCCGGCGAATCGCGGCCGAATGGCTTGTGCCCGTTGCCTTGGCGGCCGCCGTGGCCGTCTGGGGTATGCGCGGCGTGTCTACCAACGAATTCGCCCACCCCGATGCGCCCCGCCATGCCCTGAATGGCGTGCTGATCCATGATTGGATCACGCAGGGCCACCTGGAAAATCCCGTCCGCTTCGCTAAGCGGTTCTACAGCCGTTTGCCGGGCACGTCCATTCCCTATCACCCGCCCCTGTTTCCCGCCGTCGAGTCGTTGTTCTACATGGCCGGCGGCGTCAACCGCCTTTCGGCCCGGCTGGCCATCGCTTTCTCCGCCTTCCTGGCCGCGCTGCTCCTGTTTTGGCTGGTGCGCGCCACGCATGGGGGCGCCGGATTCGCCGCTCTCTCCGTGGCCAT
Organism: Bryobacteraceae bacterium; assembly: GCA_035294665.1. GTDB lineage: Bacteria > Acidobacteriota > Terriglobia > Bryobacterales > Bryobacteraceae > PSRJ01. Next base: position 22,481 of record DATGKM010000082.1, read on the forward strand.
CACGTTCCTAATTCCCGAAGTTCAGCGGGATGCCGCCGATGTGATGCTCGAAATGCCCTCGCTGGTGTTCGTCCTCGCGGCGCTGTGGTCTCTCCGCGGCGGCAAGTCTTTCGGTATGGCCCAGGCTGTCCCCTTCGGATTACTCGCCGCCGCGGCCATTTGGACAAAGCAACAGGCGGTCTTTCTGATTGGTGTGCCGTTCCTCATGTCCGCGCTCGCGCGCCAGTGGCGCGCCATATTGCGCCGTCCGGTCTGGCTCGCGTCCGGCATCATCCTGGCATCCGCCGCCGCTCTGGTGAGCCTCACCGCCCTCGCCGGCGCCGGCGATAATCGGCAGTGGGATCCCATCAACTTCGTAATTCCATTTCAGCACCTTGCCTTCTACGCCGGCGGCCTGGCTCGCGAAAACGGTATCGTCGCCGCCGTTCTCGCCGGATCGGCGTTGTTGTTCCCTCTGGTCCGCCCAACCGCCCGCAACCATTTATACCTCGCATGGGCTGTTTCTTCCCTCGCTCTCCTCCTGGTGATGCCGCCTGTGGTGGAGCGCTACCTGTTTTTCACCTACCCGGCTCTCGCCGTACTTGCCTGCGATGCAGGCCGCCGCCTGCTTCCCTCCGCCCTCCCCGGCTACGCCCGCACCATCGCCGGTTGCGCCGCCATCCTCCTGGCCGCCTTCTTCTGGCTCCGCCCTCCCGAGTTTGTCCGCGGCCCCGGGCGCGCCGCCGCTCTCGTCATGCAAAATCACCCCGCCCGCATCCTGTACTGCGGTTTCAACGACGGCGATTTCCTCTTCGCCGTCCGTGAACTCGATCCCGGCGCCAAAACCATCGTCATCCGCGGCGATAAGCTCCCCCGCGAAACGTTTACTCCACAAGCCATGGAGCGCTTTGCCCGCGATTACGGCGTCGAATACATCGTCATCGAGCGCATCCATTACCCCCGCAAATGGACCCGCCTCGCCGAAGACCCCGCTCCTTCCATGCAGTGGCTCGCCAGCGTCCGCGTCGCCAGTTCCATGCACTTTGAAAACGGAGAAACGAAGGTTTTCCGCTTCCTGCGCCCCTCCCCCACGCCCAAAACCACTCTGCAGGTCCGCAGCGACCTGGTAAAAAGCGGCCTCCAAGTCGATTTCTAATTGTCGGGCACCCGCGTGTTCCTGCTCCGGTTAATTTCTGCTGGGGAAAACCGGGCGGCGGAAGCCGCTGTCCACTGCCTTGAGACTGAAGATTCTTCGGAAACCGGACGGGGATTGGCCCCGGCACCGGGTCGATCTTAGGGTCGCACGAGCTATCCCGATCAGATGTTCTGGCGTCAAGCGCGCCCAAGCGCCGTGCGGCCAGTCCATCTGAACCGGAATCCAGAAAATGCCGGGCTAACCGGATTTGCCGCACTACCACGACTTTTCGGACATCGATGCCCGCCCGCTGCGACCGCCGAGCCAACGGAAGAGCAGAATGCCGCTCCACCGTGAGCTGCCGATTCCTACCGGAGTGGGTTACGATGCGGCCCGGATCTCATCAAGGAACCGTTTAAGGATCTCGTCAAGCGACGTGACCGGCGGATTCGCTTCGAGGTGCTTCTCGATGTCCTCTTTGATCCGCGTGCGTGCCCGGGCGTCCTTCATTTTGGGGTCGCGGTGGGCCCAGTCGCGGCCGGGATGAAGAGTGTCCCAGGGCGAGCGAAGGTTCGCCCGGGTCTCCGGATCATCACCGTGTTTTCCGAATCCGTAACAGATCCCAATCTGGTTGTTCCAGATGGGTTTAAACAGATGGATTAGGTAATCTTCGGCGGACGTTTGCCAGCCGGTCTGAACTACCAGCGCTCGGTACTCGAATTCGTCAAGCTTAAGGGTCGTTGTGGCCTTGGCAATGCTTCTGGCGTGTTCTCCGAGCCGACCGGAAAGACGGTCCCCCTGCTCAATCGGAGTTTTTGCCGCCGGATTTCGGGGATCGGCCTTGCCGACATAAATCGGATGCTCTTTTCTTGAAATCCCCGCGTATGCCGGAAAATCGCCGTTGTAATAGATTGCGTACACGCCAGAGCCGTAAAAGCGCTCGACAGCGGCGAGCAGTTTTCGGGGCTGGGCGATGAGCGTTATTCCGACTACGCGACCAATAATATTCGGGTTCGAGGGGTCGAACATGAACCCCGGGTGTTTGATTGGATCCAGCTCGTCGATGACCTTCCGGATTTTGTCGTAGGCTTCGCTGATCGTCTTTCGGACCTTCCGGACCTTGATCGGTGTCAGTTCGGACGCCGGCTCGTTCGCGAGCGCTTCCGAAATTGCTCTAAGCTGGGCGGCGAGGTACTCAAGCTTAGGCGGCTGCGCCGGCACTACTGAAGCCGCTCCCTCGCCGCAAGCAGGGTGTCGACCACGGAACGGGCAATAAGATTCGCCAGATCGACTGGAACGGCGTTCCCGATCTGGCGCATATTCTCGGACCACGAACTTGCAAACTCGAAGTCGCGTGGGAAGGTTTGAATGAGCGCCGCTTCACGCACGGTGAAGTACCGGACTGAGCCGTCTTCAAACGCTATCATGTTTTCACCCCCGGGGACGCCATGGTCTCCTGCCTTTAACGTCTTCGCCGGTTCATCGAGCGGAGAGCCGGTGTGTCCGACATACGGTCGCGCGCCCGGCTGGAAGATGTGGTTTGGGACACCGCTCGCTTCCTTCGATCGCGGGTCAGGAAGTCCTTTCAGGGCGTCACGGACCGTAACCCAGGGGTCGTACCCTTCAAAAAGTTCTTCATCGCGCAACCGTTCCTCAATCCCGCTCGGCTTCTTGGGCCGCTTGCGCGCAGGGATCTCGTGCCGTTCCCAATACTCGCCCGTCACCCATTGCGTCTTGAGAAGTAGCTCCTCCGAGTGTGTCTTGTCTGGAAACGACCACCTCGCTCCGATATCCGAACGGAAGCAGACGATGAACACCCGCTCGCGCTTCTGTGGAATGCCGAAATTTGCAGCGTTGAGAACTTTTGGTACTACGTTGTAGCGCAGCCCGGAGTACCCCTTTCCACGGGAGGTCACGTACTTTTCGAGCCGTCTCCGGTGACACATCCAGTCCTCGTTGTCTCTCCGCCTGACCTCCGGAAATTCGAGCATAAACTGGATATAGGTGAAATAGTCGGCGAAAGTTTGCCGGGTTAGTCCCCGGACGTTTTCGATGATGATCGCCTTCGGCGTGAGGTCTAGGACGGCCCTGATCGTGTCGGGAAAAAGATTCCGTTCATCTTCATAACCTCGATGTTTGCCGCCGATGCTCCAGGGCTGGCAGGGGACGCCGGCAGCTAAAAGATCGATATCGTCCTTAATGTTTTTGAAATTGAACGTCCGGACATTTGCTTCCTCGAGGTTCCAGTCGCGAACGTGTTTGATTCCCAGAATTTGGTTCTTGCGGATTGTCTCGCACGCCTCATGGTTGAACTCGATTACGGCTTCGTGCTCGAAGCCGGCACGCGACGCACCCAGGGCCAGCCCGCCCGCGCCAGCGAACAGTTCAACGGATCTCATATTCCTGCAACTCTTATCGTCCTGTCTGAAGAATCCCTGCGCGTTTCCAGGAACGCGGTGACGCGATTTTCCAGCGCGTCCAGGTTTTCCAACTCACATTCCCAAAGAACAAGAATATCCCAACCTGCTTCGTGGAGGAGTCGAAAATTTTTGCGGTCGCGTAGTCTATTTCTTTCAAGTTTCGGTCGCCAAAAATCCAGTTTCGATTTGGGTAGCCGCGTTAAGGGGCATCTCTTCCCGTGCCGGTGCCAGAAACATCCGTGGACGAAAATGACTTTTCGGCGCGAGGTGAACACGAGGTCGGGTTTTCCGGGTAAATCCGCGCGATGCAACCGGTATCGGAATCCAAGGGAGTGTACGAGCCGCCGCACCGCCATCTCGGGTTTCGTGTCTTTCGACCGAACCCGGCCCATCCGTTCGGAGCGTTCCTCGGGAGTAAGGGTATCCACCTCGCCAACAGTTTACCCAGGAGAAGGCTCCCCGGAGGAGCCTCGAAACTGAGATCAAACCGGCAAACGCCTCGGGGCCTTCCCATACAATATGTATTCCCATGAAAAATCCCCGCAGCAGTGCCTGGTTTCAAGCTCCCGGCTATCCCGGTCTCTCCCGCCGCGCCTGGCTCCGTTCCGAAGGCTTTCCCGCCGATATCTTCGAAGGCAAACCGGTGGTGGGCATCTGTAATTCCTGGAGCGAGCTGAACAATTGCAACGCCCATCTGCGCGAAGTCGCCCAGGCTGTCAAGCGCGGCGTGCTCGCCGCCGGCGGCATCCCGCTCGAATTTCCCACCATCTCTCTTGGCGAGCTGTTCATGCAGCCCACCACCATGATGTTCCGCAACCTCATGGCCATGGACGTCGAGGAATCCATTCGTGCCAATCCCATCGATGGCGTCGTCCTGCTCTGCGGCTGCGACAAAACCACGCCCGCCCAACTGATGGGCGCGGCCAGCGCCGATGTCCCCGCCATCGTCGTGCCCGGCGGCCCCATGCTCGCCGGCCGCTGGCGCGAGCAGCGCCTCGGCTCCGGCACCGATGGGCGGAAGCTGTTCGACCTATACCGCACCGGCCGCCTCACCGGCGAAGAGTGGTGCGAAATCGAAGGCTGCATCGCCCGCACTTCCGGCCACTGCGCCGTCATGGGCACGGCTTCCACCATGACCAGTCTCGCCGAAGCTCTCGGCATGTCTCTGCCCGGATGCGCCAATATCCCCGCGCCCGATTCCCGCCGGCTCGCGATTGCCGAACTCAGCGGCCGCGCCGCCGTCCAAGCCATCGAGCACGACCTTCGCCCCTCTCGCATCATGACCCCGCGGGCGTTCGAAAACGCCGTGACTGTTCTCATGGCCCTCGGCGGCTCCACCAATGCCGTCATTCATCTGATCGCCATGGCCGGCCGCCTCGGCATCCGCCTCACCCTCGCCGATTTCGACCGCATCTCCCGCTCCACGCCCTGGATCGCCAACATCCGCCCGTCGGGCGAACATCTCATGGAAGACTTCTTCTACGCCGGAGGCCTCCCCGCCTTGATGAACCGCATCTCCGGACTCCTCCACACCGATTGCCTCACCATCAATGGCAAAACCATCGGCGAAAATATCGCGCCGGCGCGCTCGGCCGACGACGCGGTGATCGCTTCCCGCGAGCGGCCCCTCTCGGCCGAAGGCGGCATCGCCGTGCTCTACGGCAATCTCGCGCCCGATGGCGCCGTCATCAAGCAAACCGCCGCGTCTCCCCAACTGCTGCGCCATCGCGGCCGCGCCTATGTTTTCGAGAACCCCAGGCAAATGGCCGCCGAGATCGACCGCGACGATCTCCCCGTGGACCACACCACGGTCCTGGTCATGCGCAACTGCGGACCCAAAGGCGCCCCCGGCATGCCGGAAGCCGGGCACATTCCCATGCCCCGCAAATTGCTCGCCGAAGGCGTCACCGACATGGTCCGCATCTCCGATGCGCGCATGAGCGGTGTCTCCTACGGCACCGTCGTGCTGCATGTCGCGCCGGAATCGGCCGTAGGCGGTCCGCTCGCCGCCGTCCAAACCGGCGATGAAATCGTCCTCGATGTGGCCGCCCGGAAGCTGGAACTGGCCGTACCGGAAGATGTGATCGCCGAGCGTATGCGCCGCTTCACCCCCCCGCCGCGCCACTATGACCGCGGCTACGGCCGCCTCTTCCTCGACCACGTAACCCAGGCCCATCTCGGCTGCGATTTCGATTTCCTGGCCGCCGGTTACAAATAGGAAAACGCCCTTTTCCCGATTTGAAAAAATTTACCACTCCCACTTGCTTTTCCGTGTACAGCAGCGTACGATATGCCCATGCGTTTACTGAACGTTTTCACGGTGGTGCTGATTGCAGGGGTGGCCCTGTTCGCCCAAGAGGGGAAGAAAGGTCCCAACCCTTTCGAAAACCCCACAAATTTGAAATTGTTAAAGCCCGATAATCTCCGCGAGACCATGGTCTCCTTCAGGACGGCATTGGGCGTCCAGTGCGGCGAATGTCATGTCCAGGGCAATTTCGCCAGCGACGACAACCCCAAAAAGAACGTCGCTCGTATGATGATCTCCATGGTGCGGGATATCAACTCCAAGTTCCCGGATGGCCAGCAGCACGTCCGCTGCTATACCTGCCATCGCGGTTCGACCACGCCTCTCACGGAACCCCCCAAGAACTAGAGCCGTCCATCTCTTTTTGATAATCTCCAGGATCCCCGGAAACGGTTTCCGGGGACCTCGTCCCGAGGACCCCTACGGCCCGCTCCCGTCCTGACTGCCCGTGCCGTCGTTTACCATTCTCTGCGAAACTGTATTTAATGTCGCGCGCCCCAGTCTGGCTGGCAGTGCTGCTCTCGGCTGGAACTGCCCTCGCGCAGACAGAATCGCCCCCGCCCAAGGAAGTTTTCACCTATAACATCGAGTGGCGCCTCATCAATGCCGGAAAAGCGGTGATCGAATGGCATCCGTCCGAAGTAGAAGGCCATCCGGGCTGGCAGGCCCATCTCGATCTGGAATCGATCGGTCTGGTCTCCAAGTTGTACAAGGTGGATATGGAGTCCGTCAGCAACGTCGACCGGGACTTCTGCGCTGTCTCCACGTTGACCACCGGCCGCGAAGGCAGCCGCCGCCGCGAGACCCAGGTCGCCTTCGATAACGAATCGCACAAAGCTTTCTATCGCGAGCGGGACCTGGTGAAGAACACGCTCCTCACCAGCCAGCAAGTGCCCATTCCGCCCTGCGTCCACGACGTGCTGGGCGGCCTCTTCTATCTCCGTGGCCTGGATCTCGAACCCGGAAAATCCGTCGAAATTCCGGTCAGCGACGGCAAGAAAAGCGCGATGGTGAAAGTCGAGGCCCAGCAGGGCGAAGAGGTGAAAGTGCCGGACGGAACCTTTAAAACCGTCCGCTACGAAATTAATCTCTTTAACAATGTGCTCTACCGCCGCCCGGCGCATCTTTACGTCTGGTTCAGCGACGATAATCGCAAGCTCCCCGTACAGATTCGCGTCCGCTTGCAGATCGCGATCGGCACCATCACCCTCCAACTCGCCAGTCACGAGTAATCGCAGCAGGCTATTCCGGCGCCCAGGGCCGCAACCCCAAGCCCATGTGCAGCCGCAAAAGATAAATCGTCACCGGCCCGCGGTCCCGGTTGTAGGCGGGATTGGTATCCCGCTGGACGTCGAAGGTGGCGTAAAAGCCCGGAAACAGGCGGGCCGAGTAGTAGCTCTCCCACACCAGCTCCGGCCCGTAGTTGAGGCGGCCATCGCCAATTAAGAAATCGAGTCCGCCGGCCGCGAGGTACTCGCTATGCACGCGCGAAATTCCGGAGGCGGTGAACGACGTAGCCACTACGTCGTCCTTTCTATGCCAGCGCGTGCCCTTCACCGAAATGCCGCCGCTCGCAAGCCGGTCGATGGCCGTGAACGCGAAACTCTCGGTTTTGCCATCGTTCCAGCCCAGCCGGGTGAACACTCCGGCATCCGGCGAAATCGCCTGGTCGAGGCTGATGCCCGCGCCGTATTTCAGAGTGCCCACGCGGCGTGTCAGAGTCACATCCGGAGTGGTTCCAGTCTCCGCCGCCAGGCGGAGCGCCTCGCCATAATTCCCGGCGTCCGCCCGGTTGGCATAGATGAGCGCGCGAATCGCGCCATTCCGGCCCCGCAAGGAATAGCGCCTCTCCACCTCCGCCACCTGCCCGTGATTGCGGAACAGGCGCCGGTCGAAGCGCGGCCCGTTGGCAACCGTCGGCATGGCCGCAATGCCGTAGCGGAAGGCCCACCAGCTCGTATGCAATTCCTGCACGATGCCCCACGTGTAGCCGCGTGTGTCCGCCGGGTAATCCCATGCGCCGTTGTACATTACAGCCCAGGCCAGAAACTGCGTGCGCGGATCGTGGCTGTAGGCGTTATCGTCGAAATAGTCTGTCATGCTGAACCGGCCGGCGTAGATCGAATAGCGGTTTATCGGCCGGTTCCCGGCAAGTGTGTTCTCGTCGCGCTCGATGTGTTCTTTTTTCTTGCCGAGAGCGAAATCGTGCTGCACGAAAAGCCGGGCGATGTAAGGCTTGGGAGTCGCGCTGGCCACGCGCGGCAGCTCGCCATTGGGTGCGTTGGCCAGGCCGTTCACGCCGCTGAAGCCGCGCCCGCCGGCCATTTCCGGATTGAATACGAACACCGTATTTTGCTCCAGCCGTGCCGCGAAGAACAGCGTGGTTGTCAGCGATACGTCGTATTCCGGATAATCCTGAAGGCTCAGCGGCCCTTCATAGGGCGAAGAAAACCGGTTATGATACATCCCCACCGCGGTCGCCTGATAGAAGAGGTTCCACTGCTCGAATTCCTGGGGGTCGGGTACGCCGGGGCCGGGTAAGCCGGAATTAGGGGCGCTCTGCTCGGGGACGGCGGAAGCCTGCGCCCATCCACCGGCGGCAAACAGCAATATAGCCGCTATGGCTGGCAACACCGGAGCGCGGACGGGCATGGTTTGGGTCACTTTGAGCGGATCTCGTGAGGGCTGGGGTTTTCGTAGGGGTCTCCCTGAATCAGGTTATACCGGGCGCACCGGCCGGCGCAATGACGAGCGGCGCGCGCCCGTGAGCAGTTCCAAAATAGCGGCTTCCGCCGGCGCTCAAGGCCAGGCCGCCGATCGTGTCCCGCGCGGCATCAGGCCGGGCAGAACATCGCCGTTACTGGAAATTGCTCGTGCCCAGCGGCTTCTCCGGCACCGCCGGTATGGGGTCGGGCGGGCGGCTGAGCTCGCCGCTCTGGGCCTCCTGGAAATTTACGTCGTAGGTATCGAGAATGGTCCCCAGCGTCTGCTGCAGGTTTGTTTTCGCGCGCTGGTATTGGTCCATGGCATCTTTTTCAGAGATCTGCCGGGTGGTATCGTCGCGCTGCGCCACCAGCACGTCGGTGATGGTAGCCGTGCCCAGTTCGTACTTGCGGCGCGTGCCCGCCAGGGTCTGATCCTGCAGTTTGCGCGCTTCCACAGCCGCCTCATACGCCGCGCGGGCCTGCCGCAGCGCGGTCCAGGAGTTCATCACGTTGAGCTTGATACTGTTGGCAAGCTGCTTGGCCTGGATCTGCTGCTGGCGGAATTGCAGTTCGTTGGTAATCTCGTCGGCCTGGTTGGCTCTGTTGCGCAGCGGCACGGTGAGCTGGAAGCCTACGGCGTAATTGGGGAAATCGCGCCGGAAAATCTGGCCGAGCACGGTGCCGTACCCGCCGATCAGCCTCTGCGAAGGCGTGAGCTGTTCGAAGCCGGTGGCGGCGCTGTAGGCGCCCGGCGGGAGGATGACGGCCTGCCCGCCCTGGCCGACATTGGAAAAATTCGCGAAGGCCTGCAGCGTGGGGAGCAGGTTATTTTTCGTGCCCAGCAGATCGAGCTGCGCGTTCTCCAGGTTGATATTCTGCTGCTCCACCTCGGGGCGCATGGCGATGGCCTGTTTCACCAGGTCCTGCACGGGAATCGCCGGCTCCTCGGCCGGCACTTCGATGTGGTCCGTGGGAACGATGCGGGCCAGCGCGATGGTGGGGTCGTCCAGGCCGCTCCGGGTAATCACGCTTTTCAGGATCATTTCCTGCTGCAGTACCTGCGATTCCTGCGTGATCACGTCCTGCTGCGCCGATTTCATCTCGGCTTCCGCCTGGATGATATCGATCGGCGCGATGGCGCCCAGCTCGGCCCGCCGCTGGTTATCTTTGTACATCTTTGTGTCCAGATCGAGAGTTTGCTGTTTCACCCGCAGATCGTCGTTGAAGTTGACCAGGTCGTAGTAGAGATTCACCACGTTGGCCACCGTGGCGATCAACTGCTGTTTGAAGGAAAGATCGTTCGCCTTGAGGTTGTTTTGGGCTTTATGCAGGGCGCGCTTGTTTACAGCCAGGCCGAAGCCGTTCAGCAGATTCTGCTGGATGGAAAGCGTCAAGCTGCCGGTATCGATGGGATTGAATAGCGCCGTGGTGGCGTTCTGGCGGTAATCGAACAGGCTGTTCAGGCTGAGCGAAACGGTGGTGCCGCTCCAGAACGATTGCTGGATGCCGTAGGTGAGGCTGCGATAGCTTTGAATGAGAGCGTCGGTGCCGGTGAAGATGGTGGAGGTTTCGATATTGGTGTTGTGGGTGAAGTTGCTTGCCACGTAGAGCAAAGGTTCCAGGTTGGGAATGGCCGCTCCCGCCAGTTGCACGCTCAGTCCGCTGAGCACGCCGCCGTTGCTGCCGGTATTACTGCTGAAGTTTCCGGCCGAGTTGACTTGGTTATTCCCCGCCAGCACGCCGAGGGAGGCCGACGACGGGCCTTGCGAAATACTAGTGCTCACGTTGCGCAGCAACTGCCCGGCGCTGGCGCGCTGCAAGTCCGCCAGCGCCAGTTTCGGATAGTACCGGGCCGTTTCGATATCCAGGTTGTTTTCGATCGCGAGCGCGATCGCGTCCCGCAACGACAAATAAATCGTGCCCGCCCGCATCAGCATTTCCAAGCGGGGTGAATCGTCGAAATTGAGGCGCGGCACGGTGCGCACCCGGTAGCGGCTGAGGAAACCGCTCATAAAGCCGCTGCCGGTCGAAGTGGTGAAGCTTTGTGTTTGCGCGAACACCGGTGATGCCATCGCCCCCGAAAGGCAGATTGCAAGCAGGGATGGGAAACGAGCCATAAACTATAGGGTACGCAATGTGAGACGCCGGCGTTCGCTGGATCTTAGCGGCCGGCGCCAGTTCTTCGCTCGTCAATCCTCCAGTCCACCGGTGCGATCGCACCGGCGAATCAAAGCGGTTTTGTTGATTCTAAACGGGAAACTCGCAGGCGCGCCGGTGCACTGCACCCGTCGAACCAGTGGCATAGGGTAGCGGGCGGGATTTACTGCCCGGAGGGCTTCAACTGTTCCGCTACCGCCGCCACGCCGGCTTTGGCGCAGGCATCGTCCTGTTCCTGGCTGGAGCCGGAACTGCCCACGCCGCCGATGATTTCCTTGCCATAGGCAATCGGCACGCCGCCGCCGAGGGCGAGAATATCGGCCACATTGCGCTGCGGCGCGAACGCCGGGTCCATCGTGCGCTTTTGAAATTCCAGGGTGGTAGTGCGGAACATGCGGGCGGTGTAGGCTTTGCGGCGAGCCATTTCCGTGGTTTGGGCCGCGGCCTGTTCATCGCGCAGGATCACCATCACTTGCCCGGCGCGGTCCACCACCGCAATCGACACGTGGTAGCCCTTGTCTTTACATGCCGCCAACGCCGCCTCGGCGATGGTCTTTGCCATTCCCAGCGAAACATTGCGCTCCATCACCACGCCCTGCGCATCGATGGCCGGCGATGCCAGCAGCAGCGCGGCGATTCCGGCAAGGGCCCTGAATGTCGACGGCATGTTCCCTCCTGTCAGGGGACAATTATAGCCATGTCTACTCGCAGCGTATAGCGGTGACGGGGTCACCGGGGTCGACCCGGCGCGGCACGGTTTGTTCCAGAAACATCGCGTAAAATGGGACAGACCAGCCGGGAGGTACTTAGTTTGATCAAGCATTTTGCCGCTTCGTTTGCGTTGGCTTTGGCCCTGGGACTTTCGCTCTATGCGCAATCCGGCCTGTTCCGTGAGCCGCCCAAAGTCACCGGCCCGGCGCCGCATCTGCCCGATGGCACTCCGGACCTTTCCGGTGTGTGGCTGGGCGGAGGGAGCAATTCGGGAGACATTACCAAGGCGCTGAAGCCGGGCGATAGCGTGGTGATGCTGCCCTCGGCGGAGAAGATCTTCCACTCCCGCACCGCGGCGGAAGACCCCGAATCGCTGTGCCTGCCCTTCGGCATCCCGCGCAGCGCGCCCTATCCCTGGCGCATTGTGCAGACCCCCACGCACTACTTCATCCTCTATGAAGGAAACATCCACAGTTACCGGCAGATTTTCATGGACGGCCGCGGGCATCCGAAAGACCTGGACCCGGCCTGGTACGGCCATTCCATCGGCCACTGGGAAGGGCAGACGCTGGTGGTGGATACGGTGGGCTTCAACGACCGCTTCTGGTTCGATTACCTGGGCCACCCGCACACCGAAAAGCTGCACACCATCGAGCGCTACACGCGTGTGGATAAGGGCAACATCAATATCGAAGTGACCATCGACGATCCGGGCGCTTACGCCAAGCCGTTCACCACGGTGGGGCGCGCGCGCCTGCTGCCGGGCGATGAGCTGATGGAATACATTTGCAACGAAAACGACCAGGACCGCGGCCATTACAGCGGCCCGCCGCACCTGCCTACCGACGGTTTCGAGGCGCGGCCGCAAACGAAATAGCCGGGCCGATGCGTCTCCCTTCGCTCGGCGAAATGGAAGCCGCCGCGCGGCTGGTGCATGAAACCGTGCCGCCCACGCCGCAGATCCGCTGGCCGCTGGTGTGCGCGCGCGCCGGAGCGGAGGTCTGGATCAAGCACGAAAATCACACCCAAATCGGCGCATTCAAGCTGCGCGGCGGGGTGGTGTACATGCGGCGCCTGGCGGAATGCGAGCCACAGATCGCCGGCGTGATCACGGCCACGCGCGGCAATCATGGCCAAAGCGTGGCGCTGGCGGCGGCGCGCGCGGGATTGCGGTGCGTAATTGTCGTGCCGCATGGCAACAGCCGCGAAAAGAACGCCGCCATGCGGGCGCTGGGCGCCGAACTTATCGAACATGGCGCGGATTACCAGCAAGCCGCGGAACATGCGGCCACGCTCGCCGCGGAACGGCGTTTGCACGTTGTGCGAGGATTCGATCCGGCGCTGGTGTGCGGGGTGGCGAGCTACGCGCTCGAATTGTTCGGCGCGGTGAGCGGTCTCGATACAGTTTACGTGCCGATCGGACTGGGATCGGGAATATGCGGGCTGATTGCGGCGCGCAACGCGCTGGGACTGCGAACGGAAATCGTGGGAGTCGTGGCGGAACGGGCGCCGGCTTACGGATTATCGTTTGCCGCGGGCCGCGCGATCGCCGCGCCGGTCGAGGACACCATCGCCGATGGCATGGCCTGCCGCGTACCGGACCCGGCCGCGCTGGCGATCATTCTCGAAGGCGCGGCCCGCGTGGTCACGGTGAACGATTCGGAAATCGCCGCCGCCATGCGCCACCTGTTCTCCGACACACATAACGTTGCGGAAGGGGCCGGAGCGGCGGCTTATGCCGCGCTCTTGCAGGAGCGCGACCGCATAGCCGGCCGGCGGGTGGCGGCCATCCTCACCGGCGGCAACGTGGATCGGGACGTTTTCGCGCGGATTCTGGCTTCCGGGTAATCCTCCCAACCTGGTATATACTGCTGATAACGCTTTTCTTCGGAGGCCCCGATGCCGTCATCCGCGCGTAGGCAGCCGCGCCAGACCGCGGCCGCTCTCCTGCTCTGCGGAACTGTCCTGGCCCCGGTTTCCCTCGCGCAAACCGCCCCTGTGCCGGATGCCCGCGCCGTTCTCAACCAATACTGCGTGGTGTGCCACAGCCAGAAGCTGCGCACCGGCGGCCTTTCGCTCGAATCCGCCGATCCCGCCAAGCCCGAAGCCAACGCCGAACTCTGGGAGAAGGTGATCGTCAAGCTGCGCGCGGCTTCCATGCCGCCACCCGGCATGCCGCGCCCCGACCCCGCCACCTATCGCGCCCTCGCAACCATGCTCGAAGGCAAACTCGATCGCGCCTGGGCCGCTCACCCCAACCCCGGCCGCATCGCCGCCGTCCACCGCCTCAACCGCACCGAGTACAACCACGCGATCCGCGATCTGTTCCACCTGAACCTGGATGTCACCTCGCTCCTCCCGGGCGACGACACCGCGGATGGCAGCTTCGACAATTTCGCCGATGTCCTTTCCATCTCCACCGCTCACCTGGAGCGCTACATGGCGGTGGCCCGCCAGGTCACTCGCCTGGCCGCCGGAATTCCGCCCACGCAGCCCACGCTCGATCGTTTCGAAATCCCCCGCGACGTCCTCCAGACGGACCGCATGAGCGAAGATCTGCCATTCGGCTCGCGCGGCGGCATCGCGGTCGACTACAACTTCCCGGTGGATGGCGAGTATCTGATCAAGGTGCGCCTGCAGCGCCAGTATCAGGACTATCTCAAGGGGATGGGGTGGCCGCAAACGCTCGATATCCGCCTGGATGGCAAGCTTCTCAAACGCTTCACCGTGGGCGGGGCGGGGAAGGGCCGCCCCGCCGCCACCAGTTACGCGGGCGATGGCGAACCCGGTTTCGCCGGCGATCCCGAATGGGAAACCTACATGCAACTTACCGGCGATTCGGGCCTGGAAGTCCGCATCCCGGTGAAGGCCGGACCGCACGTCGTGGGCGCCGCCTTCGCGCGCGAGTTGTGGGAGCCGGAAGGTCTCCCCCAGCCGCAGCAACTGGGCCGCGTCATTTCCAACGACCAGGTGTATATGGGCTACGCCAATGTCGATTCCATCCAGATCGGCGGCCCTTACCAGCCGCGCCCCACGCCGCCCGATACGCCCAGCCGCCGCGCCATCTTCGTGTGCAAACCGCAGCCCTCGGAGGAACGCGCCTGCGCCGCCACCATCCTCTCGCGCATGGCCCGCCTAGCCTACCGCCGCCCCACGACGAAAGCCGATATCGATACGCTCCTGCAGTTCTTTGATAAGGGCCTCACCGAAGGCGGCACATTCGACGACGGCATCCAGTTCGCCCTGGAGCGTATGCTGGTCGATCCCGATTTCCTGCTGAGGATCTACCGGGATCCAGCCAAGCCGGCAGGCGGCCCTTACCGCCTCACCGATCTCGAACTGGCTTCCCGCCTTTCCTTCTTCCTTTGGAGTAGCATCCCCGACGACCGCCTCCTCACCCTGGCCGAGCGCGGCGAACTGAGCCACCCGGAGACTCTGGAGAAGGAAGTGCGCCGCATGCTCACCGATCCGCGAGCCACCGATTCGCTGGTGGGCGATTTCACCGCGCAGTGGCTCAACCTCCGCCGCGTGGAGGAATCCGTGGTCGATCCGGATCGCTATCCGCAATACGATCTCAGCCTGCTTCAGGCCTTCGAAAAAGAGACCGAGCTTTTCGTTTCGAGCACCCTCCGGGAAGACCGCAGCGTGCACGACCTGCTCGATGCCGATTACACCTACCTCAACGAGCGCCTCGCGCAAGAGTACGGGATCCCAGGCATCTACGGCAGCCAGTTCCGCCGCGTCAAGCTCCCCGACCTGAACCAGCGCGGCGGCCTGCTGGCCCAGGGATCCCTGCTCGTGACAACCTCCTATCCAGACCGCACTTCCCCGGTCCTGCGCGGCAAAATGCTGCTCAACAATATCCTGGGATTGCCCATTCCGCCGCCTCCGCCCGGCGTGCAGCCGCTCGAAACCAAGCCCGGCACGATTCCCGCCACCATGCGCGAGCGCCTCGCCCAGCACCGCACGAATCCTTCCTGCAACAACTGCCACTCAGTGATCGATCCGCTCGGCTTTGCGCTCGAAAACTTCGATGCGATCGGCGGCTGGCGCACGAAAGACGAAGGCGGGCACCCCATCGACTCCACCGGCACCACGCTCAGCGGCGCGAAAATCGAAGGCCTGGCTGGCCTGCGCAAGCTGCTGCTCAGCGACCCCGAGCAGTTCCCGCGCACCCTGACCGAAAAGCTCATGGCCTACGCGCTCGGCCGCCGCGTGGAATACTACGATGAACCGGCGGTCCGCAAAATCGTCCGCGACGCCGCCCCGCACGATTACCGCTGGTCCGCGCTGATTTTGGGCATTGTGGAGAGCCCGGAATTCCAGATGCGTGATCCAGCCGCTCCCCTCGCGTCCCCGGTTCCGGAAGCGCAAGCGTTCAACCGGTAATCATTGTTGCCGGCGCCGCTCTCAAAACAGGAGTTTCAAAGCCATTTGCATGATCCTGCGGTCCAAAGCGCTGGTAATCTGTCCAAAGTTGCTGGCGGTCAAATTAGTGGAGATCCCGGAAAGACCGACAGCGACGCCCGAAGGAATCCCCTGATGATACGTGTTGGTGAGGTTAAAAGCCTCTCCGCGGACTTCCAGGTTTACTCGTTCCCGAATCTGGAACAAACGGGAAAGAGTCGCATTTAGATTCCAGGTACCGGGGGTAACAACATTGTACGGACTCATGTTCCCTAGCGTGCCCAAGGCGGGTAGCGAGAAGGCTGCTGGGTTGAGATAGCAACTGGCGCGCGGGTGCGCACAGGCCGCCGCCGTATACGGTCCCATCAATGTAGAATGTGGTTCCGAATGTCTGGCTCCCCGCAATAGAAAACAGGGAGCCGGTCGGGATGTTGCCGCTGCTACTCGTCCCCGCTTGAATGACTCCCGGCGTGAGGTTTACCAGGTCGGTCAGATTCCTCCCATTCAGCAGGCGAATGCCGGGATGGTCGAAACCGCGACTACCAGCGTCGGCCAAGTCATGGAGAACCAGCGAATCCTGGGGCTGCCGGGTCCGATAGGAAGATTCGCAAGAACATAGGAACCATCGGCGCCGCTGGCGGTTGAGCGCACAGCGCCGGTATCGGTTTGCGTAACTTTCACCGTGGCAGCGGGTACCAAGGCTCCCGAAGAATCCTGGATGGTCCCCTGTATCTGAGCCGTTTGCGCCCAGCCGCTCGCGCAAACGATCAGCAGAGAAAACGCTGGCGCTACAGTTCGCGATAGTCCCATTGAAGGTCCCCTCTCACTTGTTGCGGTCCGGAATGCTATCAAAGCCGTTGACCCGAGTCAAAGCTCCGCTCAGCAGGCCCGATCAGTCTCCCTTCCCGATGTCACGTTGGTATAAGATGTCCAACAAGGAGGTGAGCAGAGGATCATGCTCCGCACCTTGCCCCGCCGTACCGTTCTGAAAGGCTTCGGAACCACGCTCGCCCTGCCCCTGCTCGAAGCCATGGTTCCGCCGCTGCGCAGCGCTACCAAACCGGTTCAGCGCTTCCAGGCGTTCTACGTCCCTAACGGCATGGCCATGGAATACTGGACTCCCAAAGGCGAGGGCGCCAATTTCGAACTCTCCCCTATACTCGAACCGCTCGCGCCCTATCGGAACCAGATGCTGGTCTTTTCCGGCATCAAGGCAAGCTGGAACTATATTCACGCCGGCGCTTCCGGTTCGTTTCTCACTGGCACGCCGCGCGGCGGCCACAACGAAATCGAAATCATCGCCGATGTCTCCATCGATCAACTCCTCGGCCGCCATTTCGCCAGCCAGACGCAGCTCGCCACGCTTGAAATTTGCATGGATCTGCCCGCCAACGCCGGCGCCTGCACCGGCAACCTGAGCTGCGCCTATCTCGATACGCTCTGCTGGCGCAGTCCCACCCAGCCGCTGCCCATGGATTGGAATCCCCGCACCGTTTTCGAAAAGTTATTCGGCGACAGCGGCTCGACCGATCGCGCCGCCCGCGAGCGGCGTCTCGAAGAAGGGAAAAGCATCCTCGATTCCGTTACGGCCAAACTGGCCGATCTGAAACGCGAGCTTGCCCCTCAGGACCAATCTAAAATCGAGGAATACACCGACGCCGTGCGCGATGTGGAGCGCCGCATCCAGCGCGCCGAAGAGCAAAGCAATATCGAACTGCCCAGCATGACCGAGCCGCTGGGCGCGCCGCCCGTTTTCGAGGATCACCTGGCGCTGATGCTCGATCTGCAACTGCTCGCTCTCCGCTCCGACCTTACCCGCGTGGTTTCCTTCATGATCGCCAAGGAGCAAAGCCCCCGGCCGTATCCGCAAATCGGCGTCCCCGAAGCGCACCACCCGCTCTCTCACCACAATAACGATCCCGAACTGGTGGCGCGGATGTCGAAGATCAACGTTTATCATGCGCAATTGTTCGCGCAATATCTGGCCAAACTGCGCGCCACTCCCGATGGGGATGGCTCGCTGCTCGATCACATGATCATCCTCTATGGCGCCGGCATCTCCAACAGCAACGCGCATTCCGGCAAGAATCTGCCGCTGCTATTGGTGGGCGGGGGCGCGGGCAAGCTGAAGGGCGGCCGGCATCTGAAATACCCTGGCGAGCCTTCCCAAGCCAATCTGCTGATGACCATTATGGATAAGATGGGCTACCCGGTGGAAAAAGTAGGCGGCAGCACCGGCAAGCTCCCCATCGACGCGCTGCCCGAGGTGTGAACGACGGCTGCTCAGAAATGCGGCAGCAGCAGCGGAGTGAGTAGCGCGGCATCGGCCAGCACGCGGATGGCATTTTTCGAAAAGTGGTCGCGGAAGCGGCCAAGCGCGGCCAGCAGCCCGGAGGAGAGCCCCATGGCAGCCCACAGGGCCGGCTGGTGAGCGGGAGCGCGGGCGGTAATGGCGCACCCTAGCGCCAGAGCGATCGAAGCCGCGATCACAAGGCGCGGGCGCATAACGCCGGTTCGATCGCCCTCCCAAAACTCAATTCCGCAAATATTCATCCAAAGCAGCGCCGTGAAGGCCGCGAACGCCGGCCATGCGGTGTGGAGCGCCGGCCGGGCGGTCCAGATGGGAAGACAAACGCCGGCCGCGAAGAAAATGGCAACCGCCAGTTCTTTCGGCCAGAGAGCGCGCAGCTTTCGCGGGGCAGCGTGCACCATGCCGAAATAGAGGCAAACGCCGGCGGCCAATACCAAATAGTCGCGGAGCAGGGCGGAAGTGAGAAAGGTGAAGGCCAGCGCCAGCGTGAGGATCGCGAGGGGAGCAGCCGCGAGCGCCACCCATTTCCGGTTTCGCAGATAAAAGTGGTGGCGCGGTCTGGCATTCGACTCTGGAGCCGTGATGCCGTCCAGAATGCGGTCCGCCACATACAGCAGCCACACGCTCATCCCCAGCGCAATCGTAGTCGTGGGAGAAACGCGCACGCGCAGCCAGCGCTCGAGCGCCGTCTGCCAGAGCATCGCGATAGCGGGAGCATCCAGGCTGAGAAGATTTGGCCATAACCAGAATTCGCTACGCCAGTGACCCAGAAAGCCGCCGTTCCAAAAATCTCCCAAGATATAATATTCGCCTATGCTGACACGAACTGCCTTGGCCATGCTGCTCTGCGCCGCGGCCGCATCCGCGCAACTGCAGCTAAAGTTGCACACCGGCAGGGGCGCCAATGGCTACGACGTGAATTCCACGATGATTTCCGGCCAGCGCGAGATGCTGCTAATCGATCCGCAGTTCACCCTGAGCGAGGCCCACCGGCTGGCCGCGGAAATCCTGGAATCGAAGAAGAATCTGACCACGATCTATGTGACGCATCCGCATCCCGACCACATGTTCGGCCTGGCGGTGTTGCACCAGGCGTTTCCCGCGGCGCGGATTGTGGCGCTCGCAGCCACGGCGAATGCCGCCAAAACGGCCTGGCCCGCGCGGCAAAAATTCTGGTTCGCGACTTATGGAAACAATATTCCGGGCCCGGAGCCGGTTTTGCCCGAGGAACTCACCGCGCCCGTGCTGACGCTCGAAGGCGAGCAATTCCCCATCACTGGCGGCCTGCAGGGCGATGGGCCGGGCAACAGCTTTGTGTACATTCCGTCGTTGAAGGCCGTCGTAGCGGGCGACACCGTCTTCGACCGCGTTTACTTCGGCGTGCCGAAGGATAAGGCCCGCGAGGAATGGATGAAGACACTGAACCAGATCGAGGCCTTGAAACCGACGATCGTGATTCCGGGACACGAAGGTCCGGGCGCGCGTCACGATCTTTCGGCAATTGCGTTTATGAAAAAGTACATGGCCGATTGGGATGCCAACGTGGCTTCCTCGAAAAGCGCGGCGGAGATGAAGGAGAAGGTGCTCAGCCAGTATCCTGGACTGGGCATGGAGTTCACGCTGAACGACCGCATCGCGGCGTGGTTTCCTGCGAAGTAGGATACTGCCGGGCCCAAACCGCCACAACGCTCTCCGAAAATAGCCCGTGGGCGCTATCCGGGCTGTTCCCGCGCAGGGCGTTTCATCTTATATACTGATTTCTTACACCGAACCGGCAAGGTCCTTTGGTGCGAGGGGCGCGATCGCCCGCCGATACCAACCAGCACTCGCCGGACGAGTTGTTTCAGGGAGGAAATCCATGCAGAAAGCTTTTCACCGGCTGAGGGTCGGGGTGCTGTGCGCGGGGGGCGTCGCCTTGATGGCCATCTTTTCGGCCCATCCCACCAGCGCGCAACAGAAGGGCGCGCCCCCGGGCAATCCCACCGGATATATCGGCGGCACGGTCACCAGCCCGAACGGACCGGAAGCCGGCGTATGGGTGATTGCGGAGACCACGGATTTACCAACGAAGTTCGCGAAAATCGTGGTCACCGACGATCGCGGCCGGTACATGCTTCCCGAACTGCCCGCCGCGAATTACCGGGTTTGGGTGCGCGGCTACGGCCTGGTGGATTCCACCCCGATTGAGATGAAGCCTTCCGCCAACAATGTCGCTCTGAAAGCGGTTCTCGCCAAAACCCCGCAGGAGGCCGCGAAGGTATACCCGGGCGATTACTGGCTCTCGTTATTGGCGCCCCCGCCGAAAAATATGTTCCCCGGCACGGGCGAGCAGGGCAACGGGTTGGGCCGCACCATGACCGATCAGGATCATTGGATTTACCAGTTGAAGAGCGGCTGCAACTTTTGCCATCAGCTCGGTAACGCGGAAACCCGCGACCTGACGCACGTATTTGCGGCGAAGCCCGATTTGAAGACTCCCGAGCAGGCCTGGGAGTGGCGCCTGGGAACCGGGGTGCGCGGCAACTCGATGCATGGCGTGCTGACCACCCAGGGTTTGACGGAATCGGTAAAGGTATACGCCGATTGGACGAATCGCATCGCCAAGGGCGAGGTGCCGCCGGCGCCGCCGCGGCCGAAAGGCATCGAGCGGAATGTGGTTGTGACGCTTTGGGACGTGGGTGACGACCACTCCTTCATGCACGATCAGATTTCCACCGACAAGCTGCACCCCACCGTGAACGGCTACGGCCGTGTGTACGCAGTTTCCGCGGGGCACGGCCAACTGGTAGTGCTGGATCCGCGGGAAAACAACACCTTCGCGCTCGATATACCTACCCGCGAACCGCGCGACAAGGTTCCTTCCCGATTCCCTCCGCCGAACCGGCCTTCCTTGCATTGGGGCAACGAGCACCTCTGGTCCAACCCGCCCTACGATCCGGCCGATCCGCACAACCCGATGGTCGACAGCAAGGGCCGCGTGTGGATGACTTCCAAGATCCGCGACAGCCAGGATCCCTCCTGGTGCAGCGATCCCTCCAACAAGTACGCCGACTGGTTCCCGCTGAAGAGGAGCGGCCGCCAGGCATCTTACTTCGATCCCAAGACGCGCCAGTTCACCCTGATCGACACCTGCTTTTCGACCCACCACCTGCAGTTCGATAACGACGCCGATGAAACCCTCTACTTCAACGAACTCACCGGCCCGATCTTCGGCTGGATCGATACCAAGGTCTACGACGAAACACACGATGAGCAGAAGGCTGCCGGCTGGTGCGGGCAGGTGCTCGACACCAACGGCGACGGCAAAATCACGCGGCCGTGGAACGTGGTGCGGCCCGGACGCGGCGGCGAAGACGCGGTTTACCAGGGCGACACCGCGACCGGCGGCACCAATCCGCTTACCGGCGGCAAGCAAGGCCCCGGCGGATTCAACCCGAAACTGGACACGCTGGTCAGTTATAGCATGTATTCCGATATCCCCAGTCCGGTGGACGATTCGGTTTGGGGCGTCTCGGAAACCTACCCCGGATACTTGGTCCGCTTGCAGCGCGGCAACAATCCGCCCGAGACCTGCAAAACCCTGATCTTCAAAGTGCCGGCTCCCGGTCTCGACCCGCGCGGCCTGGATATTGATGGCAACGGCGTGGTTTGGGTCATGCTGGCCGCCAGCAGCCACCTGGCCAGCTTCGACTTCCGGAAATGCAAAGACGTGAACGGACCGGCCAAGCTCGATGGCAGCCAGTGCAAGGAAGGCTGGACGCTTTACGAGACCACCGGCCCCAAGATGAAAGGCACCGACAGACCCGCCGATTTCCACTACTTCGGCTGGGTGGACCGGTACAACATATCGGGGCTGGGAGCCAACACGCCCTTCCTCACCGGGTCGAACTCCGATTCGTTGATCGCGCTCGATCCGGCGACCAAGCAGTGGACGTACCTCCGCGTTCCCTATCCGCTGGGCTTCTATTCCCGCGGCATGGACGGGCGCATCGACGATCCCAATGCCGGATGGAAAGGCCGCGGGCTGTGGTCCAACTACGGCACGCACTTCGTCTGGCACATTGAAGGCGGCAAGGGAACCAAGGGCAAGATCGTGCACTTCCAGATCCGCCCGAACCCGCTGGCCCGGTAGAACCCTTCGGAGTTGTGGGGCAGGCGCCTGACCTGCCCCGGTTCCCGTCCCGGTTCCTTTGTCCTAAATCCCGATCGGAGGCTCCGTATGGTCCCGCTCGAAACGATCCGCGAGTTGTTTCGCTATAACTATTGGGCGCGCGATCGCCAGCTCGACGCGTGCGCGTCCCTCTCGACAGAGCAGTTTCTGAAACCCCTGGGCAACAGCTTCTCCTCGCTGCGAGATACGCTGGCCCATTTGCTGTTCGCCGAATGGATCTGGAAGGAGCGCTGGCTCGGCCGCTCGCCCCAGTCCTTCCCCAAGGCGGACGACTATGCGGATCTCGCCGCTATCCGCGAAGCCTGGCGGCCGGTCGAAAAAGATATCCGGGAGCATCTTGCCAGTGTGAGCGAAGAAACCATTGCCGGCCGGTTTACGTTCACTCGCACCAGCGGCGAGACCTTCTCTTACCCGCGGTGGCGCTCCATGCTCCATCTGGCCAACCACCAGACCTATCATCGCGGGCAAGTCACCATGTTTCTGCGCCAGTTCGGCTTCGAACCGCCGGGTCTGGATCTGGTCCTCGCGGATATGCATGGCGTGCTCGAATCTCCCGGCGCGCCGAAATACTTCGTAAAAGCCGCTCAGGTGTAACTTTCGCCCCGTTGCGCCCGGCTCCTTGCTCCTGGCCCTTGACACGCCCGAGATTCGGTTCCATTCTTGGAGCAGGAGCTTACCGCCTATGTCCGGAAAACCGGGTTTCGTATGCTGGGGTCTTGTGTGTTTATGCGCGCTTCCCGCCTGGAGCCAGTCTGTGATCTCGGTGAATTCCGGAGTGGTGAATTATTTCGAAGGTTCGGTGCTGCTGGATAACCAGCCCGTCGTTCCGAAACCCGGAAGATTCGCCGAGATCAAACCCGGCTCCGAGTTCCGCGTGGAGGAAGGCCGCGCTGAAATTCTGCTCACGCCGGGGGTGTATCTGCGCATGGGTTCGGGCAGCTCGATCCGCATGGTTTCGAACCTGCTGGTGGATACCAAAATCGCCCTGCTGAACGGCTCCGCCATCATTGACGCCGCCGAGCCGAATCCCGAAACCAAAGTCACCATGCTCCTGGACAGCTACCAGGTGCACATTACGAAGGCCGGGCGCTACCGCCTGGACACCCTGCCGCTGGAGTTGCGGGTGACCGATGGCGAAGCGGAAGTGACCAGCGAGTCGGACAAGCCCATCACCGTGGAAAGCGGCCACCTGCTGCACTTGCTGAGCGGCGTCATGATGGCCAGCTATTCGCTGGATGACGACCTGGATAACTGGGACCAGGATCGCAGCGAAGCCCTCGCCCGCGATGCCAAAGAGATTAACGATACGCCCGAAATTTCGAGCCTGGTCGATGCCGCCAAGAACGATCCGCTTCTGTCCGATCCCACTCTGAGCGATCCCACCCTGGCAGGCATCGGCGCCGGTACCGGCAGCGGGAGCCTGGGTGCGTACCCGCCGGGCGGCATTTATACCGGCACTTCACCGTATGGATATGGAGTCGGCTCGCTGTCGTCTTATCCATACTCTTATGGCTCGGGCCTGTATCCTTACAGCCTTTATCCGTACGGATTGTATGGCGGCCTTTATCCATACGGCTTGTATACGTTGCCGGGTTTGCTGGTGCTGCCTACTTATCGCACCGGAATTACGATCCGGTCGAATTTGCCGGGTGTCCTTGGTTTGGGTCTCGGGAGTTTGGGTCTCGGCGGGTATCGCGGTTACGGCGGCCTGTCCGGTTACCGCGGAACCAGCGGCTTGAGCGGTAGCACAATCTACCGTAATCCTCCGACCATCTACCGTCCCGCCGCTCCCGCTCCCACCCGCACCGCCCCCTCTTTCGAGGCGCGCCCAGGCCGCATCGGCGGGGTCGGCCACGTCGGCGGAGTACATCGGTAGCGAGCGCCGGTTTTTTCACTCGCTCGGCGCGTAATAACCGGCACGCCATCGGGCCTTCAGCATCGGCAACCCCGCCGGCCGATCGATTTTCACTTCGAGCTTGCGGTACTTGCCGTCGTGCTGATCGTTCGTAGGCCGGTACGCCAGCACGTACTGATTGCGCAACTCCACCCCGATCCGCGAAGCGATGGCGGGCAGTTCGCGGTCGCTCGTGGCTGCCAAAGCGCGTCCGCCCGTCTGATCGGCCAACTCGGAAAGCAGCCGCGGCCCGTCCAGTTCCGCTATGGTCAGCCCGAATGGGCCGGCCGCTTCAAACACTCCCATCGCGAAGATTTGCGTATCCGCCTCCCGCACCAGTTGCTCGATCTGCCCGGAATTATAACGGCTGTGATTGTCGCCGCCGTCGGAAATGACAATCAACGCTTTGCGCGGATTTCCGGCTTTTTTCATTTCATCGAGTGAAATATGAATGGCGTCGAGCATTGCCGTGAGCCCGCCGGAACTGAGCGTTTCCATCCTCTTGCCGATCAGGCCCATATCGTGAGTGAACGGCTGCACAATTTCCGCCTGGTCGCTGAACTCGGTGAGGAAAGCTTCGTCGGCCGAGTTCATGGTTTTGAGAAAGTCGTTCACCGCGGTGCTCGAAAGCCGCAGCTTCAGCCCCATGCTGCCGCTCACATCCACAATCAGGCCCACCGATAACGGCGCGTCTTCGGTGGAGAAGCTCGATACTTTCTGTTCCACCCCGTCTTCGTATAAGTGAAAGCTTTCTTTCGGAAGCCCTAAGACATAACGATTGGCCGAATCGGTCACGGTAACCGGCACCAGCACCAGGGTGGTGTCGGCCCGGAACAATGGCCCCGTCTGGCAGAACGCGCAAGCGCTGAGCGCGCCAATGGCTAAGCCCCAGTGGGCCGCCCGATGCATACCTGCACTGTAGCAGTTCTGTGATCTGGGCGGGGTACGTTTCGCAGGCACGCGCCTTGTGACGCCAACGGCGCGCCGGAAGGAGTTTCTGACAAGAACCGTCGCACTTCCCGAGCCACCCTGCGTAATCGTCGCCTCGCGCACCGCGGATGAATTGCTTTGGGCGGAAGCGCGGAACCTAAGAGGTTATGACGTTCTGGCAATTCCGTTCGACCGGCGGGAGGTGGGCGGAACGCTCCGTTCGGCGTGGTCTTATTGGCATCGTCGGGGCCGGCTTCGCCCCGCCGCCGAACCGAGTGCGCTCGCGCTCAGCGCAGAACCGTGATGGGAACGGAGACCTCGGTGGTCTCCCATGCCAGCGCCAGCGCGCCTTGATTGCCGCCGGCCGATGAGAGTTCGAATTTCATTCTCTCGACCGGCGGCGAGACCGCGCGAATGTTCATTTTCACCCGCCCCAGATCGTAACGCCGATCATAATCCGTGTGCCACACGCCGGTTTCTTTGTTGACGATGAGAAGCCACTGACTGGCGTTCGGAAGAGTCCACAACGTGTAGCTCCCCTTTGGGACCTTCATTCCATTCACGTCCAGATCGGCTTCCGTAACCAGCTCGGTGGCATCATTGGCGCCCGCGCACCAGACTTCCCCGTATGGCACCAGCGCCCCCATAATCTTGCGCCCGCGCATGGAGGGCGCGCCGTAGCTGACCGTGATTTTCTTCCCCGCGATCGTCACGCTGGTAGACATGCGGGGACTGAGTTGCGCCGCTGAAACAGTGGCGAACAAAAGGGCAGTCGCGAGTAAGTTGCGCAGCCGCATAGCAAGACCAGTATACGCCGGGCCAGCGGATACAATGAAGATATACATGCTTTCCGGCCATCGCACGGCCACTATCGTCGTGCCCTGTTTTAACGAAGCGCGCCGGCTGCGACTGGATCGGTTTCGCGAGTACCTCCGCGACTCTCCGGATGTCGCTATCCTCTTTGTGAACGATGGCAGCCGGGACGAAACCGCCTCTCTCATCCGCAAGTTCCAGGCGGAAACCGGCCCGCAAGCCGGTCTTTTAGATAGTGCGCGGAACCAGGGGAAAGCCGAGGCCGTCCGGCAGGGCATGTTGCAGGCCCTGGCCCAGGGCGTGCGCTTTGTGGGCTTCTGGGATGCCGACCTGGCAACGCCTTTGACTGCGATCCCCGATTTCCTCGAATTGCTGGAGGCGCGCCCGGAGATTCAAATGGTATTTGGCGCGCGCGTGAAACTGCTCGGCCGCGATATCGAGCGGCGCGCTGTCCGCCATTATCTCGGGCGGGCGTTCGCCACCTGCGCCTCTATTGTGCTGCGCCTTCCGGTTTACGATACCCAATGCGGCGCCAAGATCTTTCGGGTGACGAATCTTCTGCCAGGTTTGCTCGCCGAGCCGTTCCGGTCGCGCTGGATTTTCG
Source organism: Bryobacteraceae bacterium (assembly GCA_035294665.1). GTDB lineage: Bacteria > Acidobacteriota > Terriglobia > Bryobacterales > Bryobacteraceae > PSRJ01. Next base: position 49,023 of record DATGKM010000082.1, read on the forward strand.
ATGTGGAACTGATCGCCCGCTTCATTCGCGCGACCGGAAATGCCGCCGAGGCCGGCCGCGGCATATACGAATTCCCTCTGCGGGAATGGGTGGACGTTGCCGGCTCGAAGGTGCGGCCCAAAGATTTCGTGCGCGCCTTCGGGGAACTGGCGGCCATCTGGCTGAAGTATCGTACCTAGACCTCGCGCGCCCGTGCCGCGCTACAATCGGGTTCGTGTCGCGCGTTTTTGAGTGCCTGGCCGCGGTCGCCGCATGCTTCGCGGCGGGCTGCGCCAGTCTTCCGGATTACGCGCCTCCGCCCCAGAGAGCAGCGCTTCCAGGCGCGGAATCCGGCGGTTTAGGCTACTTCCTGAGCATGAGCAACCCCAACGCGGACGCCTACATTGTGCAAGGCATCGCCGCGCATACCGAGGGCACGGGATTCCGCTGGACGTACGCGCATCCGGTGCTGCGGTTCCGGTTGCCGCGTGTCGAGCGCCTGCGCTTCATGATGGACTTCGCTCTTCCGGAAACCACGTTCCACGTGACCGGCCCAGTGGCCCTCTCCATTGCGTTGAACGGCCGCGCCTTCGACCACCCGCGCTTCGACCATCCTGGCCAGCAGCATTATGAGCGAGAGGTGCCGCCGGATTTTCTGCACGCGAACGCCATCAACCTTGTGGCGATCGATCCCGATAAGCTCTACATCGCGCCCCAGGATGGCGTGAAGCTGGGGTTTCCGCTCTCTCGCGTGGGGTTTGTCGAATAAGTGCAGGCCGTCCTGATCCTGTTCGGCTCGCTGTTCGCGGTTGCGGCGTGCCTGGCTTGCGGCCGCCTGCTATTGCGGGATGAGGCGGCGGATTGGGGCATCCGTTTTGTGGCGGGCGCGGCGGTGCTCAGTCTTTTCGTGTTTGCGATTGCGGCCGCGGGCGCGGTGTATCCGGCGGTGTTCCTGGTAATGGGCGGAGCGATCGTGTGCTTCGGGCGCGGAGGCGCCTTTCGCAACCCCATCCTTCGGAGCCGCGACCGTAAGGGAGCGGAGGCCAACCGCAGCCTCACGGTCGCGGCTCTGAAGTGCTTGTTTGCGGCTCTGTTTTTAGCCTGGTTCGCCGTTTACTTTCTGCATGCCATGGCGCCGGAGGCGAGCCCGGATGGATCGGCCTACCACCTGGCTTTGGTCGCGCGATACCTGCGGGAACACGGATTCCACCGCATTACAACCAATCTGTACGCCAGCCTTTCGCAGGGCGTCGAAATGCTGTTTCTATTCGCGTTCGCCTTCGGAAAACACTCGGCGGCGGCGCTGGTGCATTGCGCCTTCCTGGTGGCGCTGGCGTGGCAGATGTTCGTTTATGCGCGGCGCGAAGGCTTTCCGCTGGCCGGCGCGTGCGCGGCGTTTCTGGTGTTTGCCAGCCCGGTGGTGGGCATCGACGGCGCGAGCGCTTATAACGATGTCGCCGTGGCCGCGATTGCGTTCACCCTTTTCCACCTGTTGCGGATCTGGGATCGCGACCGCGCGCCGCGCTTGCTGGTTGCCATCGGCCTGGTGGCGGGGTTTGCGTATGCGGCGAAATACACCGCCGCGCTGGCTGTGCCATACGCGCTGGGCTATGTGGCCTGGAAGAGCCGGCGATGGCGCGATGTGGCGATTGTGGCCGGCTGCGCCCTGCTTCTGATCCTGCCGTGGATGATGAAGAACTGGATGTGGGTGGATAATCCGGTATCTCCTTTCTTTAACCATTGGTTCCCGAATCCGTACGTCAGCACCTCGTTCGAAACCGAGTACAAAGAGTATCTGACTCACTACGAACTCAAGAGCCTGTGGCAGATTCCCATGCAGGTGACGACGTACGGGGCTCTCTCCGGTATGATCGGTCCGGTGTTCCTGCTGGCGCCGCTCGCGCTGCTGGCGGCGTTTCGCCGCGAGGGGCGCGCGCTTCTGCTAGCCGCGCTGGTTTTCGGCGCAACCTACTTCAGCAACATTGGCGCGCGCTTTCTGATTCCGCCGCTGCCGTTCGTAGCGCTCGCCATGGTGCTGCCGTTCGCGCGGATTCCGGCTGTGCCGCTGGCACTGGTTGCGGTGCATGCCGTGCTCTCCTGGCCATCGATCGTCCCGAAGTATGGCAAACAGGACGCCTGGCGGCTGCGCGGCATGCCGTGGCGGGAGGCGCTGCGCATCCGGCCCGAATCTTCCTGGCTGGAACGGTGGATGCCCGATTATGATTCGGTCCGCCTCATCAACGCCGCCACTCCTCCCGGGTCCACGATTTTCTCTACACAGCCCTTGCCGGAAGCCTACACGACCCGGCGCATCCTCGTCGCATACTACTCGACCGAAAACGAGATCACCGGACGCATGCTGACCAGCGGCGCGGTGCCCGAATATGCGCCGTCGCTGCGGCTGCGATTCCGTTTCCCGCGCCAGGGGCTGCGCGCGATTCGCGTGGTCCAGACCGCGACGCCGTCCGGCCCCGGACGCAATCAGTGGAGCATCAACGAGCTGCGCATCTTCGATGGCACGCGCGAACTGCCCCGGCGGCCGCAATGGCGGCTGCGCGCCCGCCCCTATGCCTGGGGGATCCAGGATGCTTTCGATAACAGCCCGGTTACGTTCTGGATCTCGGGCGATTCGGCGCGGCCCGGCATGTATGTGGAAACGGATTTTGGCGGCGCCGAGCAGGCCGATTCGGTGGATATTCAATGTGCGCCCAACCAGTGGCAGCTCCGGTTTCGCCTCGAAGGGCTTCCGGCGCAGGCAGGGGGCGCGGAAGCCTGGAAACCGCTGTCGGAGAGCCCCATCGAAAGCGAAGATGCGCGGCCGATCGGCTGGCGCCGGGCCGTGGCGGCGGAACTGAAACGCCGCGGCATCGACTACGTAATGTTCTTCGATAGCGACTTGGGCGCCGACGACCTCCACCGCAATCCGGATCTGTGGGGCATCGTGCCTCTCGGCAGATCGCGAACGGCGAGGTTATACAAGCTGCCATGAAATACTTTCTCGGAATTGATGGAGGCCAGTCGAGCACCACCGCGCTGATTGGCGATGAGAGCGGGCGCATTGTGGGCCGCGGCGCCGGCGGGCCATGCAATCATGCCACGGCGGAGGAAGGGCGCGGACGGCTGGAGCGGGCGATTGAGGAAAGCGTCGGGGCGGCCCGCGCGCAGGCGGGGCTCGATGCCGGCGTCCGGTTCGCCGCCGCCTGTTGCGGCATGAGCGGCGGGCCGGAGGATAAGCGCGCCATTCTCGAAGGGCTGCTGCCGGCGGACAAGCTCATCGTCACCAACGACGCCGCGATCGCGCTGGCGGGCGCGACTCCCTCGGGGCGGGGGATTATCGTCATCGCGGGCACAGGCTCCATGGCGTTTGCGCGGAACCAGGCCGATCAGACGGCGCGCGCGGGCGGTTGGGGTTATCTGTTCGGCGACGAAGGCAGCGCCTACGATATCGCGCGGCAGGCGCTGCGCGCCGCATTGCGGATGGAAGAAGGCTGGGGAGCGGCGACCGTGCTGCGAAACAAGCTGCTCGCAGCCGGCGGCGCGGCCGATGCCAACGAGCTGATGCACCGGTTCTACGCGCCGGACTGGCCGCGCGACCGCATCGCCATGCTCGCGCCGCTGGTGAATGCGGCCGCCGAAGCGGGCGATGCCGTAGCGGCGGAGATTCTCCAGTATGCCGCATTGCAGCTTGCCATGCTGGCTTCGGCCGTCCGCCCGCTGGTCTGCCGCGCGGAAGCTGCGACGCAGGTGGCCTTTGCGGGTGGCGTGTTTCGCAGCCGGCTTTTGCGCGAGCGCTTCCGCGAACTGGTGGAACTGGAGCCGCGCACCGAGTGCACGCCGGCGCTGCGCAGCCCGGCGGAAGGCGCGCTGCTCGAAGCCATGCGCGCGGCCGGCTTTACTGCACCGGAATCATAACGCCGCTGGGCGATGTTTGCCCGCCCACCGAGATCGCGATCGGTTGATTGCCGGCGCCGAGGCCCGTGGGCACAACCGCGTTCACTTGGTAAATCACTTCTCCGGGCGCGCGGCCACAGAACTCAACCGTGGCCGGCTGCCCGCCAATGGTGACGGTGCACGGCTGCGTGGTGGTCTGGTTCGCGTTTAGAGGCGCCGGATAGCCGTCCGCCGGCTGGTTGTTCACGGGCCCCAGGCCGTTCGCGAAAAGCTGAATGACTTGCCCGGGCACTGCGGGATTGCGCTGATTACCGAAGGCGCCGTGGCCGGAGTCACTCGATCGAAGTAGTCACGGAGCATGTTGTACGGCCGATGGTATCATTGCGCGCGTTTCCGAAATGACTCAATACGGACGGCTGCGCCGGAATGGGATTTATGCCGGAATTCAATCGGAAACTCGCGGCATTATCACAGCGGCCGCTCAATTTGAGCGGCGGATTTTTAGAGTTTCCCCTTTGGTTTCAACAGACGAGCCGTTTCGCCGCCGCTCCGGTCAAAGCGGTGGCGGAGCGGCGGGCGGCCGCCGCTTACCCGCCGGCCTGATGGCGGAGTTGCTGCTCGGCGCGGAACCAGTCTTCCTCCGCCGAGCCGTGCTGGCAGCCGCGATCCAGCCAATAGAAGTAGGCCAGCCGCGCGATCTCATCGGGCGAAGGCTCTCCGATGCCTTGTGGAATGTTTGAAACGGCAGAAGCCGTTTCTGTTTCCGCGCGTTCGATGGACGGCGCCGGTTTTTCCGCGGCTACGGAACGTGTGGACCGCGTTGTGGTTGCTGTCCGGCGGGTTCGCGCCTTGCTTGGGGAAGAGGCCGCGCCCGCGGAAGCGATCTGGTTGGTTTCAGGGTTGCTCTTTGTTGCCATAAGCGTGAAAAAAGACGTTCACGGAAAAATCAGTATAGCGGAATTCCGCGCGAAATCCTCATCGAAAATTTCTATAAATTTCATGCTACTTGTGAGTTTTCAGACTGGAAGATCCGCTGCTGTAAAATTAAGTTAGGTTGCGCAGCATCGTTCTTATTGCGGGCGTGGGGGCCCTGTTGGCCTTCTCCGCGGTTTCGCGGGCCGCCGCCCCGGTCGTCGTCTCCGCGAGGTTAGACGGGATGATTCATCCCGTGACCACCGAAATTGTTTCGAGCGTGCTCGAACAAGCCAAGCGCAAAGGCGCGGTGGCCGTCATCCTCGAGCTCAACACGCCCGGCGGGCTGATGGACGCCATGCGCGGCACTATCGAAAAGATTGTCGCTTCTCCCATTCCGGTGATCGCTTATGTCGCTCCCAGCGGCGCGCGCTCCGCCTCGGCGGGCTTTTTTATTCTCGAATCCGGCGATATCGCTGCGATGGCTCCGGGAACCAACACCGGAGCGGCCCATCCGGTCGCTCTCGGCGGCCAGATGGATGCCATTGAGAGAGAGAAAGTGGAAAACGACGCCGCGGCCTATATGCGCAGCATCGGCTCGAAGCGCGGCCGGAATACAACTCTGGCGGAGAGCGCCGTGCGCGAAAGCAAGTCGTTTACCGAGCGGGAAGCGCTTGACGCACATTTGATCGATCTGATCGCTCCCAGCGAACACGCGCTTCTCGAAGATCTCGACGGCCGCGAGATCACGCGCTTCGATGGTTCCAAGGAAATCCTGCGCACCGGCGGCGCCGTGATCGAACAGTATCGCGAGTCGTTGCGGCAAAGAATTATTTCGGCTATTGCAGACCCGAATCTGGCACTGGTTTTGCTGGTGCTGGGCGCGCTGGGCATCTACGTGGAGTTCACCTCGCCGGGATTGATCGTGCCGGGCGTGGCGGGCGCGATCCTGCTGCTGCTCGGGCTTTCAGCGCTTTCCGTGATGCCGATTAACTGGCTCGGCGCGGCGCTCTTAGTCGTGGCGCTGGCGGCCTTCGTGCTCGAAGCCAAGTTCGGCGCGCATGGCGTGCTGGCGCTATTTGGCGCGATCGCCATGGTCCTGGGCGCCATGACTCTGGTCAACGGCCCGATTCCGGAAATGCGCATTCATTGGGAGACCGCGCTGGCGCTGGCCGTGCCATTCTCCTTGATCACCGTCTTTCTATTGTCGCTCGCGGTGCGCGCGCGACGCGGTAAAGTAGTCACCGGCCCGCGGGCGATGATCGGCGAAACCGGTTCCGCGGTCACTGCTCTATCGCCCGATGGGAAGGTTTTTGTGCACGGCGAATATTGGGACGCCGTCTCGCGCGAGCCGGTGAGCGCGGGAGCGCGCGTGCGCATCACCGGCGTTTACAACTTGAAGCTGGCGGTAGAGCCGGTAGCCGGGCGGAAGGGAGGTTCGGAATGATCGATCCGGGCATTGTGGTCGTAGTGATTGTCGTGATTTATCTGCTCGCTTCTATTAAGATTTTGCGGGAGTACGAGCGAGGCGTGATTTTTCGCCTGGGGCGGGTGCTGCCGCAGCCCAAAGGGCCGGGAGTCATCCTGGTTTTCGCGCCGCTCGATCGCATGGTGCGCGTTTCCTTGCGCGTGGATACGCTCGAAGTGCCGTCCCAGGATGTGGTGACCCGCGATAACGTCACGGTAAAAGTCAATGCCGTGGTCTATTTCCGCGTGGTCGATCCGCGGCCGGCGGTGTTGGAGGTCGCCAATTTTCTATATGCGACTTCGCAACTCGCGCAGACCACGCTGCGCAGCGTGCTGGGCGAAGTGGAGTTGGACGAACTGCTGAGCCAGCGCGAAAAACTGAACGTGCGGCTGCAATCCATTCTCGATCAGCACACCTCGCCGTGGGGCGTGAAAGTGACGATGGTGGAAGTAAAGCAGGTGGATCTGCCGGAATCGATGATTCGCGCCATCGCCCGGCAAGCTGAAGCGGAACGCGAACGGCGGGCCAAAATCATCCATGCCGAAGGCGAATACACCGCGGCTGAAAAGCTGAGCATGGCGGCCGAGGTGATCCAACGCCAGCCGGTGGCCATTCAACTCCGCTATCTCCAAACCCTGGTGGAAATCGGTTCGGAGAAGAACACCACCATTGTGTTCCCGCTTCCGGTGGATATTCTCGCCGACCTGAAGGGCGTAATGGAACGGTTTGCGGGAAACGGGGCGGGCCGGACGTAGTATTACGTCCGCATGGTTTTACCCCAGCCCGTATCCGCGCTATGCCTTTCTTCTGGAGTAGCGCAGTAACAGGGCACAGAGGATTAGGCCCAATCCCACTAGGAATACCGTATTGGGTTCGGGAACCGTGGCGCTGGGCGTCGGAACCGTGGGGTCGCTCCCGCCGGGCATTCCCGCTCCGCCGGAGTCCTTCGCTGTCGGGCTCGGAGTTGGCGGATCCGGAACTGCAGGGTCCGAAATCGTATTGCTCACGGTCTGAATGGAGCCGCCGTTTGAGGTCTGGACGGTCTCGGTGATGGCCGCCGGCGCGCCCGCGGGCAGATCGGTGGAAGCCGCTAGCGATCCTGGAGTGAGCGTGGCGTTCTGGTCCGCGGACTGGCTACCCGGCGAAGCGGAATCGCTCGAAGCGTTTACTTTCGCCGAGCCGGCGCCTGCGGTGGCGGCCACCGCCGCCACCATATTCACCGCGATGGTGGGAGCGATTACGGTGAAGGTGAATGCGTCGTTCAAATACATGCCCGGCCCGGAGACAAACGGGCCCGTAAAGCTTAATGTAGGATTCCCGTTATCGGAGTATGCGGATACCTGAATCTGCTGCGGGATGGCGCTGCCCGAGCCGATTCCGCCAAAGGCGAAATCGCTGAACAGAACCGTCCCGATGGTACAGCCTCCGGGCATCTGCAAATAAGCCGTGAGCGGCCCTGAGACGCAAAGCGACGCCGCCGAAGCGGCTGAAAGGAGCAGGGGCAAAAGTACAATTACCTTTCTCATGTGTTCGTCTCCTGAAGCCCTGCCACACTGCCCGGAAATGGCGCGAAGCAAGGCGCGCGATCAGTGGCGCGGAACCGGCTGGGACGAGTCTATCGATGCAGCGCCGCGCTCTCCAAGAGACGAACCTTACAGTTGCGGGAACGGCTGCCCGCAACATTGCGAAAGCTTACGTGGGAACCAACATTCCTGTTCGCGGCAACACCCGCGCCCCAATCGAGTTCCGATTCGCACCCGAGTTCGTAGCCGTGGGTGAAACGTAAAACGCCCGATCATCGCGGGTTTCCTGCGCTTTTATGCGGCGAGCTTGCGGCATCGGGTGCCGGAATCTCCTTCGCGCGGGTGTAATCCGCCATGCTCTTCCTTTTCCGGAAGTGCTCGATGCCGTTGTATAGGAAGAAGCCGCCGAACAGGATGCGGCCGATGAGAAATGCTGCTTTCATACCAGAGTTGCTCCTTGGTAGGGATCGGGAGCACCTCAGGGGCCGCGCCGGAACGAGCCGTAACCTACACTTAAGGGCTGCCTTTGCTTAGCCCGAATTGCCCAGCCGGGCCACTAACGTTTGCCGTACCCGCGGCGTCTTATAGGCAAGATGATTCGGAAGGCGCAATTGGTTGCAGTGGTGGGGCTGGGGGTGCTGCTGGCGGCGGCACAACCCGATTCGCGCCACAAAATTGTCTCCGCCGCGCAGAACTTTCAGCAGCGGTTCGAAGACCTGAAGGGCGCCCCGGCCATCAATCCCGTTGCCAGAATCGTCTTCAGCCTGGCGCTGGCCGGGGCGGAGCAAGGCCCCGAACGGTAAAGGCTACTCGGAAGCGGCCTTCTTTTTGGCAACGCCCTTCCGAACGGGCGCTCGGGGTGCTGCGCAGGCCTCGCCGGTGATGCCCTCGATCTTGTCCTTTTCGGTCTCCAGGGTAAGGTTAAAGGGATCCTGCACGAAGGCGGTCGGCTCGCTCATGTCGAACTCGATTTCTTTGCCCAAGTCCGGCTTGTTGGTGAGCGGCATGTCCAGCTTCAGCGTGACTTCGGGGTGCGTTGAATCCGACATTGCCAGAACCAGCTCTTTCGGCCGGCAGGCAGGTTTGGCTTCAACCAGCGTCCCCTTCAGCTTTGGCAAGCCGGTGCCCTTCATCTGCGTATCGAAGTACTGCTGCCCGTTGGCCGGGTCCGCAAGCTGCTTCTTGATTCCCAGCCAGAGCGCGAGTTGGGGATTCTTTTCCTTGAACTCCTCTTCCTTCTCGGCGGCGATTTCGGCTGCGGTCTTGAGCTTGTAATCGGGACCAGGCAACGGGCTGGCCTTCGCCATGGCTCGCAATTGCTTCAGCCCATCCTCGTCCGCGCCGTGGTAAGCGTTGTAAATCTTGGTGAGGTAGGCTTCCACCTGCGCGCGATTCGCTTGGGGCAGACCCTGAACTTCCAGCGAGCGGGCGATTTCATAAATCGCCAGCGGAACCTTGTTGGGATCTTTCTCGGAAATCAGCACGGAACCGAGCTGGTAGGCGTACTCGCCGTTATCGGGGTGCGCTTGCACGATCTTGGTCCAGGCCGCTTCCGCGCCGGGGAGGTCTTTCTTATTCGTGGCGTCGCGGGCCGGCTTGGTTTCGATCCATTCGATCGTGGTCTTGGCCACGGCTTGCAGTTGCGGCTTCGCCTGGTTCCATTGCGCGTCAGTGGCGGAAGCAGGCTTCAGCGAATCCAGGTTGGCCAGCAGGGTTTGCGCGGCGTTCTGCGCCGCGGAGAGCTGGTCCGGCGTCGGGTTCGGAAGCTTCTGAACGTTGGCGGGGATCAGCGTAAGCGCGACCAGGCTCTTGGGGTCTTTCGCCAGGATCTTTTGCCCGAGGTCGATAATCTTCGCGGAGACCTCGGCGGCTTTATCCGCGTTTTTGGCCGCATCGAACATCTGCTCGCATTCGCCATAGAGCTGCAGGCGCTCTTCCTGGTAGTCGGTGTCGGGATACTTCTGTACCCACTGGTCCAGGTATTGTTCCTTTTTTACGGGATCCGACTTCTCTTTGGCAGCGTTGTTATAGAGGTCGTATTCTCCCTGGTCCTTCACCTTTTTCGTCTGCTGGGCCGCGGCGCCCTGCGCCAGGGCGCCAGGTACAAACGCCCACCCGGCCAACAGGCCGAATGTGGCAAGCACCGCCAATCGTTTTCCATTCTCAAGAATCTTGTGCACGTGCGCCTCCTCGATTCCCGCGATTTTTCGGAATTGAGCGTCCGAACCGTTGCCGTTCAGCGTCCCTCCCGGCACTCCGGGAGTATAGCTGACGCTTCCGGGTTGTGCAAGAGATTCGACACCGTCCGAAGTCTTCCGGTTCCGAATGAGAAATCATATCAAATGCCAGCTATGCTGGAAATCACGGAGCATGCGATACATCGATCTGGGAGTGATTCTAGCCTACCTGGCCCTCATCACCTGGTTCGGCGCGCATTTCCGCAAGGGCCAAAAAAATCTTCGGGACTATGTGCTGGGCGGAAGGACGGCTCCGTGGTGGGCCATCGCCCTGTCGATCGTCTCGGCAGAGACCAGTACCCTTACCATCGTGGGCACGCCCGCGCTCTCCTTCACCGGCAACCTGGGGTTTCTGCAAGTGGTGTTCGGATACCTGCTGGCCCGGATCGTGATCTCGCTCATCCTGCTACCGCATTATTTCCGGGGGGAGATGTTCACGGCGTACGAACTGATGCGTCGCAGGTTCGGAGAGCCAGTCCGCGGGCTCACAGCCTCGATATTTCTTGTGACGCGTGCTTTGGCCGAAGGGGTACGGGTTTTTGCGGTGTCCCTGGTCGTCTCTATTGTTCTGGGAACAGGCGAAGTCTGGTCGATCGTGCTGATCCTGGTCCTCACTCTCGTATACACGTTTGAAGGCGGCATGACGGCAGTGATCTGGACCGATGTGGTGCAGATGTGCCTCTATGTGGTGGGTGCGGTGACCAGCTTTTTTGTGATTCTTTCCCATATTCCGGGCGGGTGGGGACACGTACTGGCGGTAGCGGGCGGGGCCGGTAAATTCCAGCTTCTGGATTTCCACTGGTCGGCTGCGGCGCCGTACACGTTCTGGGCAGGCGTAATCGGAGGATGCTTCCTGACGATGGCGAGCCACGGCACCGACCAGCTTATGGTCCAGCGACTGCTCAGCGCGCGGGATTTGCGGCAGAGCCGCACGGCGCTGCTCGGAAGCTGGGCGGTGATTTTCGTGCAGTTCGGGCTGTTCCTGCTGATTGGCGTGCTGCTGTTCGTCTACTATCGCGATCGGGGCCTGCGCCCACCGGCCGAAATGGACCGCATCTACCCCGAATTTCTGTGGCGGAATCTGGCGCCGGGAGTGGCCGGGATTACGATTGCCGCGATTCTGGCGGCGGCCATGGCGAACCTGAGCGCGGCGCTGAATTCGTTAGCGGCGACGACGGTGGTGGATTTTTTTCGAAGCCGCGACCGCCAGGGAGCGGCTAACGGCAACCGCTCGCTTTGGCAGGCCCGCGCCGCCACCGTCGCCTGGGCCGGCGTTCTGCTCGCGATCGGCATCCTCGCCCGCCGTTGGGGATCGGTGCTCGAGGCCGGCCTCACCATCGCCTCCATTCCCTCCGGCGCGCTGCTGGGCGTTTTTCTGCTGGGCGTGCTGACGCGCAAACCGGGCGGGCGGGCGGCGGTGGCGGGAGTGGTGGCTGGATTGGCCGGGGTGCTCTATATCCGCTTCCGAACTCCCGTGGCCTTCACCTGGTACGTAGTGGTGGGCGCGTGCGTCACTTTCTGTATAGGGCTGGCGGCTTCGGTTTTCGAACGCGCTCCTCAAAAGGATATTGAGTTTGCTTCCCCAAAAAGACGTTTCTAAGGCCGGCCCTGAAACAGGCTCCGGCACGGGGCTGAAGCGCGACCTGGGCGCCTGGGCGGCCGCATCCATCGTGGTCGGCACGGTAATCGGAAGCGGCATTTTCCTGGTGCCATCCACGATGATGCAGCGCGTGGGATCGGCGCAAATGGTGTTCGTGGTGTGGATCGCCGGGGGCCTGCTTTCGCTGGCGGGAGCGCTCAGTTATGCGGAGCTGGCCGCCGCCATGCCGGAAGCCGGCGGCGAATACGTCTATTTACGCGAGGCATACGGCCCTATTTGGGGCTTTCTGTACTCCTGGACCCAAATGTGGGTGGCAAAAAGCGGTTCGATCGCCGCGCTGGCCACCGGCTTTTTTCTATATTTCGCGGATTTCTTCCACCAATTCGATCGCGTGGCGTATGTGGTTCCGCTGCCGCTCGGCCCCCGCGGCGGGCCGGTGGAAATCTTGTACGGGCAGATCGGCGCCATCGTTCTGATTCTGGCGCTGGCCTGGCTGAATTATTTCGGAGTGAGATTCGGCGGCCAAGTGCAGACGGCGGTCACGGCGATCAAAGTGATTCTCATTGCAGCGTTGATCGTGATAGGTTTGGTGGCGCAGGCGCTTCCGCCTGCCAATCCGGCCACCTCTCCACAACTCCCCGGCTTAACTCTTGCCGGCTTCGTCGCCGCGCTGGTGGCGGCGCTGTGGGCGTACGATGGCTGGAACAACGCCGCCATGGTTGGCTCGGAAATCCGCCAGCCGCGACGCAATCTGCCGCGCGCGCTCATCGGTGGAACCATCGCGGTGATTGTGATTTATCTGCTGGCCAATGCCGCTTATTTCCACGTGCTGGGCGCTGCCCGCGTGGCCGGCGAACAGCGCGTAGCCGCCGCCATGATGTCCCGCATTTTCGGCGCGGGCGGTGGGCATGCCGTATCGGTGGCGGCCATGATCAGCATGTTTGCGGCGCTCAACGGCTCCATACTTTCCGGCGCGCGCGTGCCCTACGCCGCGGCCCGCGGTGGACACTTCTTCTCCGCGCTCAAACGCGTGGATCCGCGCCGCCACACCCCGGCCAACGCGATTGTGGCGCTCTCTTTATGGTCCTGCCTGCTGGTTCTTTCGGGCAGATATGACGACATTTTCAACCTGGTGATCTTCGCCAGTTGGATTCTCTACGCGATGACGGCGGCCGCCGTCATCGTTCTCCGAAAGAAGCGTCCCGACCTTTCGCGTCCCTATTTCACCGTAGGATATCCAGCCGTACCGGTACTTTTTATTGGTGGGGCAATTATTTTGCTCGCTTCCACATTATTTGATCGCCCGCGCGAATCAATTCTAGGAATCGGCATCATGATATTGGGACTGCCGTTCTATCTCTATTGGAAGAGAAAAGCTGAAAAAGAGTACTTATGAGTAATCTGTACAGTACGGTACGTATTGTACGTGAGTACCCAGACATAGTTATACCTTTATCGAAAATCCGCTCGAATATTGCGCAAAATGGATTCGTAATCCAGAAATCGGAGCGTATAATGAAAATCGAAAACCGGTCTCTGGGTTGTTTCCACGAGGGCCGAAGGCGGAAGACATGGACGTATCAAAAATACTAACTGAATTAAAAGAGGAGCGCACTCAGATTGAGGAAGCGATCCTGAGTTTGGAACGATTGGCGCGCACGCGTGTGCCACGCCGGGGAAGGCCGCCTGCCTGGATGGCCGAGATGACGACGGCGAAACGCCGTGGCCGTCCTCCCGGGAGCAAGAACAAGACCCAACCAGCGGTCGCGGCGGCCGCCAAAGGGAGCCCCGCGGCGTAGGAACAACCGAAGTGAGGCAAGTGATGCCGGCCGCGCCCGCGGGCGCTGGCCGGCTTTTTTATTCTGGCGCTCCTGCTTTTTGGCGGCATCGGGCCTGGCAGAAGCTGTGGCGGCGCTTATAAAACCGCTCTTCCCGCCTCTTCCAACTTCATGGCAACCTGCAGTGTGCGGCCGTTGCGGTAAATGGTCAAATGCAAAGTGTCGCCGGCGCGCTTGCGATTGAAGACGCGGGTGAGTGTTTCGGGGCCTTCCACCGGTTCTCCTTCGATGGCCACAATGAAATCGCCGCCAATTCCCAACTGGGAATTGTTCACAACCACCACCTGCCGCGGCCCGCGCAAGCCGGCTAAATCGGCCGAGGAGCCGCGCTCCACGCTTTGAATCAACAGCCCTCCGCGCGCAGGCAGATTTAATTCTTCCGCGAAGTCGGCGGGAATGTACGCCGTTCTCATGCCCAGCGAGGGGCGCGCAACGCGGCCGGTTTGCGCGTACTCCTCCAGCATGGGCTTAGCGCGGTTAATCGGCATGGCAAATCCGATTCCGATATTTCCCTGCGAACCGTAAATCGCGGTGTTAATGCCGATCACGTTTCCGTGGGAATCGAGCAGCGGCCCGCCGCTATTTCCGGGATTGATCGCCGCATCCGTCTGGATCAGTCCCTCGAGGCGTTGACCATCCTCCGGTTCGATACTGCGATTCAAAGAACTGACGATGCCGGTCGTGAGCGTTCCCTGAAATTCAAAGGGGTTTCCAATGGCGAGTACTTTCTGGCCGACGACCAAAGAATCGGAATCGCCCAATTTCAAAAAGGGCAGCCTGCGGCCGGCATTGATCTTGACCATCGCCAGGTCGTTGCGCGGGTCGGTCCATAAGATAGTAGCTTTGAACTTCTTCTGGTCGGAAAGAGTCACGGTCAGCCGCTGGCCTCCCCCGCCGACCACGTGATTATTGGTGAGAATCTCGCCATCCGGATTGATAATAAACCCGGAGCCAACACCCTTTTCCGGAATGAGCTGGAAAAAAAAGTCTTCCCGGTATACCACCGAGGTGATATTCACCGTGGCATCGCGCGAAGCTTTGTAGATATCGATATTATTCTGTTCATCCGGAGAGAAGTTGGTGGCGGCGGCGGCTTCGGTGTAAATCTTATTCACGGATGCCGAGCGCACGCGCGGGAGGAATCCCGGCACACTCCAGTGCGCTACGGAAGTCACATAGACAAAAGCGGTTACCAGAACCGCTGCCCAGAGAAACGGCCGCAAAATTTTCATGCTTCTATTCTCCGCAATTCCGCATAGACTGTGCAGGTCTGCCGGAGGGTATCCTGCTTTTCCCCCGAAGTATCAATGACGAAATCGGCAAGCTTTCGTTTCTCGGCGAGCGGCATCTGGCGGCTGAGGCGGGCGCGCGCTTCCTCCTCGCTGATGCCGTCGCGATGCATGGCTCGCTCGATCTGCTGCTCTTCCCGGCAACTCACCAGGATGAGCCGGTCGAAGCGCCGGTAACTTCCGGTTTCGATGAGGATGGCTGCTTCCACCACCGCGATTCCTTTCGGTTCCCGCCGGGCGAACTCCGCGATCATTTTTTCCTGGCGGGCAATCACTGCCGGATGCACCAGCGCATTCAGCCGTGCCAGGGCTTCCCGGTCGCTAAAGACGCGCGCCCCCAGCTTTCGCCGGTCGATCTGCCCATCCGGCAAAACCTCCGCGCCCAATTCCCGGATCACCGCTTCGTAAGCCTCTCCGTCCGGCGCCAGCACCGCGTGGCCTAATTCGTCGGCCCGAACCAGAAAGCAGCCGCACTTGGCCAGTGCCTCTCCGACAAAACTTTTTCCGCAGGCGAGGCCGCCGGTAAGCCCGACTTTCAGCATACGCCAAGGCGGCGCTCCGCGCATTCGACGGTGTTGACCATCAGCATGGCTATGGTGAGCGGCCCCACGCCTCCCGGTACCGGCGTATAAGCGCCCGATTTTTCCACCACCGCCACCGGATCCACATCGCCCACCAGCACGCTGCCCTTGCGGTCGAAAGCTGCCAGCTTTTCCGCCGAATTGCGGAAAATTCGCGCCACGTCCTCCCGTTTTTCCAGGCTGTTGATGCCCACATCGATTACTGTCGCGCCCGGTTTGATGCAATCCGCCGTAATCAGTCCCGGGCGGCCCGCCGCGGCGACTAGTATATCCGCCTCGCGGCACACCGCGGCTAGGTCGCGGGTTTTCGAATGGCAGATCGCGACCGTGGCGTTCTCGTGGAGCAGCATCAACGCGGCAGGCTTTCCGGCGATATCGCCCCGCCCGGCCACCACCGCGCGCTTACCGGCAATTTCGATCTGGTAGCGCTTCAGCAGTTGGATAATTCCCGCCGGCGTGCATGGCCGTGGGGCCGGCAGTTTTGCGACCAGGCAGCCGGTGTTATAGGGATGAAAACCATCGACGTCTTTTTCCGGCGACACCGCCAGCAGAATGCGGTGAGCGTCCACCTGCGGCGGGAGCGGAAGTTGCACCAGGATTCCGTCCACGTCGGCGCGCGCGTTCAAAGTGTCCACGATCTCCAGCAGCGCTTCGGTGCCGGCGGTTTCCGGTGGGCTGATTTTTTCCGCGCACATTCCGAGGTCCTGGCTGGTTTTGATCTTGCTCCGCACATAGGTCTCGGAGGCGGGATGATTGCCTACAAGCACCACTGCCAGGCCCGGCGGCCTTCCGGCCGCGCGCAAACGGGCAATTCGCGGCCGCAGCTCCTCCTGAATCTGATCGCGCACGCGATTGCCGTCCATCAAAAGGGGCATAAGTATATCCTAAATATAGGCGGACCTTAATGACCAGCATGCCCTCCGCGGGCCGCAATCCCCTCGATGGGATTCCCATGTTCTCCGGCCTGGCGCCGGAGATTACGGCCGCGCTCACCGCGCGCGCTTCGAAACACGCTTTTGCGCCCGGGGAAATGCTTTTCCGGGAGGCCGAGCGCTGCGAAGGTATCTACATTCTGCTTTCCGGCTCGGTGAAAATCTTCAAAACTTCGCCTTCCGGGCGGCAGGTGACCTTGACGCTCGAAACCGCTCCGGCCACCCTCGCCGAGCTCCCCCTGTTCGATGGCGGACCCTTTCCGGCATCGGCCCAAGCCGTGGGCGAAGCCGTGACAGTGTTCATTCACCAGCGCGATTTCCGCGCCATCTGCCTGCAATATCCGGAATTGCCGTTGCGCGCCTTGGCGATGGTGGGCCGCCGTCTGCGCACGCTGGTTTTCCTGGTGGAAAGCCTCGCCTTCGGCAAAATCCGCCAACGCCTGGCGCGTATGCTGCTCGATCTGGCCGCGACTGCCGGCGCCGATTCCTTCCTTCTGCCCGGCACCCATCAGGAAATCGCCCTGAATCTCGGTACTGTCCGGGAGGTGGTCTCCCGCAATCTGACTCGTTTTCAGGCGGCAGGGTTGATTCGCACCGCCAATCGGGAAATTACCATATGCGACCGCGAAGGGTTGGAACGGGAAGCGGAAGCGGAGTTTTAAACAGTCCCGCTACGGCAGAAAATCTTCGTCCAACAGTTGCTCAGTCGTGTAGGGGCAGGTCTCCGGAAATTCTTGGCGAGGCCGGCCGGTAACGATAGATGCGCCTTTTGCCGCACCCCGGTACTCAGCCGTGATAACGTCTTCCAGCAATGGACGTAGACTCGGATTCTGCGCCAGTAATCGGTTTACCCTCCGGCGCTGCTCGAAAATGGCGCGCTCCCAACTCGATCCGCGCCGCTCGGCCTGGAATTGCCACTTCAATAGATGTCGATAACTAGACTGATTCGGCTGCCCAAGGCCGACCGCTTACTCTTGGCCAAATCCTCAATCTCCTCCGCAATGTTCTCGATGTCCACCTCCGCAAACCGGCCTTTCCGCGGCAATTCCGCATTCTGTTCCGCCCATTGCGCAAAATCGAGGTCGTAGAGTTTCGCCGTGTTCATCGTTCCCCTCCGTCCGGCAAGTAATCCTCGTCCAGCAACTGCTCAGTGTTGTAGGGACAAGTCTCCGGCAATTCATTCAGTGGCCGGCCCGTAGCTCTGGAAACGATTTTCGCCGCGTCCCGATATGCGTCACCGGCCAGGTTGGCCAGCGCCGGCCGCAAACTCGGACTGTCTTGCAGCAGGTATCCGATTCTCTGGCGCTGGATCAGGATGGTTCGCTCCCACTCCGGAACGCGCCGCTCGGGCTCGAATTGCCACTTCATCAAATGCCCGATCAGCCGGACGAGCCGGGCACGAATTTCGAGCAGGTTCCGCTTTACGAGGTTCTCGATTTGCTCCGCGACGTGCTCGATATCCACCTCTCCGAACCTGCGCGCACGCAGCAGTTCCGCATTCTCTTCCGCCCATCGCACAAAATCGAGATCGTACAGTTCCGCCACTTTCATGCCTTCATGATCCCCGCTCGCTCAATACTCCACCCGCACCAAAAACAGCCCCTTGGCGGGCGCCGTCGGCCCGGATTTCGCCGGCAGCACCGATAAGTCCTCGATATTTCCCTTGCCCGCTTCGAGCAGCGTGCCCACGATGTTCCGCACCATGTGCTTGAGAAAGCCGCTGCCGCGCACGCGGTAAATCAGGCGGCCGGGCGCCGCGCTGAGCTCCGAGCAGAAAATCGTGCGCACTTTCGAACGCCCCTCCGCGTCGCGTTCGTCGGCGGCGGCAAATGCGCTGAAATCGTGTTCGCCCTCGAACGTTCGCGCCAGCGCGATCATCCGATCCTCCGCTAACGGGTACGGATGGTGATGCACCCACGGCCATTCGAACGGGCTGCAAACTTCCCCTCGGGCGATGCGGTACTCGTAGACCTTGGCCTTCGCATCGAACCGCGGATGAAACCCAGGCGCCACCTCCTCGGCGGTCAAAATGCGCACCGTTGGCGGCAGCAAGCGGTTGAGGGCCCGGCGCAGGTTGGCTACCGGGATCGGGTTTTCCAGGGTGAAGGCGGCTACTTGCGCCAGCGCGTGCACGCCTGCGTCGGTCCGGCCCGAGCCGGCCACATGCACCCGTTTTCCTTCCATGCCGGAAACGATGTCTTCGAGAAGTCCCTGAATGGTAGGCAAACCAGGTTGTATTTGCCAGCCGTGAAAACCGGCGCCGTCGTAGCTAAGGGTGATTTTGATGCGCCGTGAGTCCATCAGGCCGGGCGCGAGCCGGGCTTCACCACTGGAATGCCCCGCGCGCAGAGCGGGCATGCTTCCGGCTCGTGCGATTCCACCTTCAAGGTAGCCAGGGCTACCCGCGGCACTCCCACTTTCGCCGCTCCGCCGCTGCGATCGATAATGCAACCGGCCGCGATCACCTGCGCGCCCGCGCCTCGCAGCGTATCCACTACTTCCTGCGTGCTGCCGCCGGTGGTGATCACATCTTCCACTACCATGGCTGTCTCGCCCGGCTCGATCTGAAAACCGCGGCGCAGCGTCATTTTCCGCTCCGCGGCGTCACGTTCGGTGAACACGAAGCGGCTTCCCAGCGCTCGCGCCACCTCATGCCCAATGATGACGCCGCCCAGTGCGGGCGAAGCGACCACGGCAACCGGCGCCGCGCTAATTTGGCGCAGATCCTCGGCCAGCATGCGGCCCAGCCGTTCCGCGTCCGCCGGATGTTGCAGCACCAGCGCACATTGCAAATAAGCGGAACTGTGGAGACCGCTGGTCAAGCGGAAATGTCCTTGCAGATACGCCCCCCGCGCTCCAAATAGATCCAGCACCGATTCTGCGCGCGCAATCACAATCGCCTACTATACCATTCGTTCCCACCGCGACGTCTCGCGTGTTCCGTTTTGGAAAGACTGACGCTTCCTTGCCGCTGTCCAGACCAAATTTTGCCGCGGGCCGTTTCTATTTTGCACGCCGCTGCCGCGGTTCGGGCGCCCAAAGCGCCTAAATCCAGGCGGTTTTTCGTTTGGTCGAAGAGTTGCTTTGGAGAAAACGTGACTGAACGTAAACAGGCCCGCGAGAAGGTGACTGCACCGCAGTTTCACTACCTTCCTAACAAGTCACCCCGCCAACCATCCCACTAGCTGACCTGGACTTTCCTCACATTCACCTTTTCCGGGCCTGACCGCTTTACAGCCGGAGCACCGGGGGAGTAGCGCCCTCATGGCCGCCGGCTGTGTACTTTACCCGCTGTGTACTTTACCCGCCAGGTTCGGTTTACCATGGTTGTATGTCAAAAGGGATGTTTGATGTCCCCTGCCCTTGCTGCCAGGCAATCCTCAAGATCGACCCGGAAACCCGCGCCGTAATTGCTCACACCATCCCGGAAAAACCTCCCGCCATTTCCGATCTAGCCGCCGAAGTGGTCAAGCTCAAAGGAGAGGGCGCCCGCCGCGAAGAAATCTTCCGCAAACAGTTCGAAGCCGAAAAGACACACGGCAAGGTGCTCGAAAAGAAATTCGACGAGCTCTTCAAGCGTGCCAAGGAAAACCCGGACCTGCCCCCGCCCAAGCGGGATATCGATTTTGATTGAGTTCGCCGACTGCTCCGAGGCTCCGGGAGAGAGCGCTTAAATAGTGTGTTTTTAGCTACTTACGGGGAGTCCCAAACTTCGGTTGCTATCGTTTTCAGGAGTTCTGTGGGATACTCGTTTGTAGAATAGGTCCCGAAGTCAGAATGTCCTATTTGGACGACGCAGTTTCCCGGTATAACAGGTTACTGGAAAATACGGCCGGAGACGGACTCTCCTGGGTCGAATCACTACAAGAGTCGATGGAGGAGCAGGGACTCTCCTCCGGCGGCCGCTTGATTTGCCCTTTTCTCCGCCCGCATTTCATTTCCCGCCGCCAGTACGATACGCTCGTCAAAACCAGTGAAGCGCTGATCGGCGCCATCGACCGCATGGAGCAAATGGTTCTGGCAAACCCGGGACTGCTGGCCCGCCTGGAACTATTGCCCGCCGAGAAGATGCTAGCCTCCATCGATCCGGGCTATCAATCGCTCGAAGTGGCCGCGCGCCTGGATTCGCACGTCCGCAACGGACACTTGCATTTTGTGCAGTACAACGCCGATTCTCCCGCCGGCGCCGGTTACGCCGACGCCCTGGCTGACCTCTTCTTGGAGGTGCCGCCCATGAAAGAACTACGCAAGCGCTTCACCCTGACGCGCGTGGGCGGGCGGAAGTACCTCTTACACGCGCTCTTGAAGGCATACAAGCAGTTTGGCGGAACCAAGGCCAAGCCGAACATTGCCATCGTCGAGTTCCGGCCGCCCTATCACTCCGGGCGGAGCGAGTACGAGCTGTTTCGCGAACAGTTTCGCGCCGAGGGCTACGCTACCGAAATCGTTTCACCGGAGCAGCTCGAATATCGCAACCGCGTGCTACGCAGGGAAAAATTCGAAATCGATCTGGTCTATCGCCGCGTTGGCGTGCAGGAATTCCTGATGCGATTCGACCTGAACCATCCGCTGGTGCAGGCGTATCGCGAGCGCGCGGTTTGCATGGTCAACAGCTTCCGTTCGGAGGTGGCGCACAAGAAAGCCATGTTCGGCCTGCTCACGGATGAGAAGCTGGTGGAAAAATTCCCGGCCATCGAGCGCAAGGCCATCCGCGATCACGTGCCCTGGACCCGGCTCGTGGCCGCTACCAAGACCACTTACGATGAGCGGCAGATCGACTTGCCCGAATTCATCACCCAAAATCGCGAACGCCTGGCGCTAAAGCCGAACGACGATTACAGCGACCTGCACACCTACCGCGGCTGGGAAATGGACGATGCCGGTTGGGAACGCGCGCTCCGCCAGGCCATGCGCGCGCCCTACGTAGTGCAGGAACGGGTGGAGCCGGTCATGTCCGTCTTCCCGTTAATGAGCTTCGGCCAACTGGAGATGCGGGAAATGCAGGTGGACGTGCACCCGCACGCCTACCTCGGCAAAGTGCAAGGTTGCTCGAGCTGGGTTTCCAGCGGCAAACCGGGTTTCTCCTCCGCCTCGGGCCTTACACCCACGTTCATTCTCGACGCCAAGGCCTGAGAACAGGCGCGGCGAGCGCCACTCCAGCTTGCCAGTCAAGCCGCCCCCGGGAAACACTACCTCAGGAAACCGCTAGGCCCTGCCGGCTTCCGCCCTTCTCTAAAACCAACATCAAAAAATCTATAACCTCTATAGATTTATCCAACTTGAGGCGAACCCCCGGTTGTGGTAACTTTCAAGTTACCCGTAAGCGGCGTGCCAACACGTATCGGCCGCCGCATCTCCCGGCACGTTCGCCTGTCTTGTCCCCGGTTCGGACGCGAAGCGCTCTGCCCTCCCCCTGTCCGCGCGGAAATTCCACTAGCGAAGCACAAAGAGGTTTTCTCATGGACAAAACAGGTATGCGACTACTTGGTTTACTCGGTGCAATCTCTCTTGGCCTGCACGCGCAATCCACTTTCGGTTCCTTCATAGGCTCGGTTCGCGATCCGTCCGGGGCGGCTGTGCCCATGTGCACGGTGACGATCGCTAACGTGGGCACCGCGGCCAAAAGATCTCTGATCACGGACAGTAGCGGCGAATACGTCGCTCCCAACCTGGAGCCGGGAAAATACGAGATCCTGATGGAAGCCCCCGGCTTCGAGCGGGCCCGGTTCACCAATTTGGATTTGCAGGCGCGGCAAACCATTCGCGTCGATGGCAATCTGGCGCTGGCGAGCCAGGCGCAAACCGTCGCGGTTGTGGAAGCGGGCGCCGCGCCCATCACCACCGATGCTTCCAACATCGCCGAATCCAAGCTGGGCCGCGAGCTGGTGGATCTTCCGGTGGCCATCGGCTCCCGCGCCAGCGGGTCCACCAGCGCCTTCACAACCTTGACGACGCAGCCCGGCGTGGAAATCGACAACAGTGGAAATCTCTCCATTGCCGGCGCGCAAACGGCGATGTTGTCAGTCAGCGTGGATGGGATCAGCACCATGAGCCCTCGCAATACGGCGCCCATCACCGAGCTGTTTCCTTCCTTCGACAGCATTTCGGAAATCCGCGTAAGTGAGATCAACAACACCGCGGAATTCGGCCCAGAGACACGCGCGCGGTGGCTAGGCTGGCGGTAAGGCTCATCAGGTTCTGCGCCGGCGAAAGCAGGCGCGCGTGGTAGGCCATGAAGGCCACCAGAGTGCCGATGGTCATGCGGCCTTGAATGATGAGCCAGCCGCCATAGAGAAAGACGGCCGCGGTGGCCGCGGCCAGAATCGTGCCGGGAAGCGCGCCGGTAAGGAATGAGGCGATCTGCGCCTGGAGCATGGTTTCGACGAAAGCGTCATTGCGCTCGCGGAAGCGGCGCCGCTCGTTTTCGGCGGCGTTGAGCGAGGTGACCGTGCGCATGCCCATAATGGTTTCGACGAAGAAGCTGCCGAGTTCGGCGCTGCGCTCGCGCAGGATTTTCGTCAGCCCCGTAAGACGGCGCTGGTAATGCAGAAACACCGCGACGCAGGCGGGGACAAGCACTACGCCCACCAGAAACAGGCGCCAGTTCATCCACAGCATCATGGCGACGGCGCCCACCAGGAACGCCGTGTTGCTCAGCACCGAGAGCAGCGTATCGGCCGAGACGCGCTGCACCTCGCCGGCATCGTTGTTGAGGCGGGACATGATATCGCCCAGGCGGCGGCTGGCATAAAACCGCGGCGAAAGCGTCTGCAGATGGCGGAAGAGCGCCAGGCGAAGATCGAACAGCATGGCCGCCGAGATCTTCACATAGCGGTAGCTCGCCAGGATATTGAAGAGGAAACCGAGTATGGTGGCGGCGAACAGCAGGCCCGCCACCCATGCCAGCGCATGCAGATCGCGGCGCAGCAAGGCGCGATCGATGAGCAGGCGCGAAAGATAAGGCTGCAGGAGAGCGAGCGCGGTGCCGGCCAGGCTGACCACCACCACCAGCGCCAGGCCCGCGGCGTAGGGCCGCACGAACGTGCCAAGCCTGCGGTAGGTGCGCCAGGATGCGCCGGCCGGTGCAGACATGCTCCAGTATGACATTTCAGGCCGGTAACTGCCAGACTCACTTCAGGCGCGCGTTACTTCACCTGCCCGGGGGAAGGTCCAGGCGGATGCGAACTCCCTGCTTGGAATTGGCCAGCTTGATTTCCGTGGTCTTGGGGTATTGCGAATCGCCAACCTTGGTGTAATCGGAAAAGGTTACTCTCAGGCCCGAATCGAGACCGGACTTCGATTCCAGGACAACCAGAGTTGGAAGGAACTGGGCATCCAGGGTCACATTGTAGGCCTCGGTGCTGTCTTCCAGGCGAAGCGTCTGTTCGCCGGACGCGGGGATATTGGCGGACCTGGCGGTGGGCTTCATTTTGCCGGAGAACCAGCGGTCCGCCAGTGCGGCGAACTGCCACTCGTGGAATTTGCGCAGGCCGGTCTCCACCACCTCCGCCAGTTCCGGTTTGAGGCCACGCCTAATGAGCCTTCCTCCCGAATTCGGCCGGCAGGTTTCGCCACGGCAATCGAGTTTGAAAGTGCCGGCGGAGCTTTTGGCTTCGAAGGTCACCTGGCCCGGGTGAAACGCGGCACTGAGCGTCCACTCGGAACTGGCGCCACTGGAATCGAAGAAAGTAGCAGATCCGGTGGCGGAGAACGACGCCAGATCGGTCTGGAGCGCGGCGCCGCCGGCGGCCTTCCGCATAGCTTCCGACAAGCGCTTCCCGAAAGCGGCCAGGGTGTCCTGGTTCGGCTGCAGCCGGGCCGATAGCGACGTTTCCGCGTTGGGCCGGATCACGGCGGACAACTGCTGGCCGATATAGCCCCGCTTCTGGAATTCGACGACTACTTCTCCCGTTTTCAAACCGGGGAAAGCCGCAAGGCCCCGAATGGTAGAGAGGGCCGGCCCGTTCTGCACGGAAACCGCGCATTCGGCCGGTTCGCAATGCACGGTCAAAGTGCCATTGGGTTTTTCGAGCGGGGGCGGCGCAGGCGGAGGAGCGGGCGCTTGCCGCTGAATGGCATCCATCACTTTGGGCGAGGCGCCCGCCTGCAGCAGTTTCTGCTTGTTGGCCGGCGTCAGCGGAAATTCGATTCCCCGGGCGGCAATCACTTTGAGCAGCCGTCCCTCGCTCTCGACGGGCAAAAGATCGAGAAACTCCGATAGCGGAATCGGAGGGCCTTCGAGGAACGGATCCTTTTTTCCCGGGCTCTGCGCCGCTGCCAGCCCGGAGGAAGCGAGCAGCAGCACAAGCAGGCTACCGCCACACCAAAGGCTACCTCTCATAGGATTTCTCGACAGCTTGCGCTCTGTCGAGCCTGGTTTTCAGTGCTCGCGCCTCTTGATTATCGGGCTGATATTGCAAGACCCTGTTCAGATTCTGGCGGGCGCTGGTGTAATCGCCATCATCCCACGCCTTGCTGGCTCTCTCGAACCAGCCACGGATATCCGGCGGCGGTGCGAGGGCGGGTTGCGCCGGCGGCGCCGGAAGCTGGATTGATGCGATTAACGGATCGATTTGATTGAGCAGAGTGAGCACGCGCTGCTGGAGTTTGTTGTCGCCGGCAAAAGGCTCGGCGGCCGCCCGGATCGCGGAAAGTTCCAGCAAAAGATCGGCGGGCGGAGCGCCGCTTTCCTGCTCACGGCGAATCAGGCGCAATTTCCATTCGAGCGCATCGAGGGTGGCCTCATGAGCGGCGGCTTCGCCTGGAAAACGGGATGCGATCGCATTGAGTTTATCGATTTGATCCTGAATCTGGCTGGTAGCGGCGGACTCGTCCGGTGCGAAGACATGAGCCAGAGCGAGGGCGGCAGCGCCGGTTTTGGGGTCCCAATCGCCGAGTTCCTCCAGACGAACGTATCCGGGGCGCAGCACTTTCGGAGTAAGGCGCTGCACGCGGATCCAGGGCTGGCCGGAGGAGCCGGGCAGTTCGAGCACATTCAAGCGCGTGCCGGCGAGAACGATGGAGAGCGGTTTCCCCTGGGCCCGCGGCATTTCGTAAAGAGCCGTATTGCGGCTGGCCACGGCCGTAGCCGCCGCGGTTTCGATGGGAACCGGGCGAAGCGCGTGAATCAGGGCGGCAATGAAAAGGATGGCACACACCGCGCCTGTCCCGGCAATCGACACACGCCGAGTGGTTTTCGAATCCAGCCGGCCGATCAGATGGGCATAGCCGGCCCAGAAAGTAGATCGTTCCGGCTTGGGGGCGCGAACTGGCTTGGCGGCGGGCGCAACCGGCGGCGAACCTTCAGCCCGGGGCAGCAGTTCGCCGCCGGAGAAGCTGGGCATCGCATTGTGGCGAATGGCGTCCAGCACGGTGTAAAGATCGGCGGCAAATTCGTCGCCGGTCTGGTAGCGGTGGCCGGGATCTTTCGCCAAACCACGAGCGATCACGCGTTCCAGGATGGGAGGAAGGGTGGAATCGTGATCGAAAAGGGAGTCGGGATCGTCCTGGACGATCCTGCGGGGAATCAGGGCGCCCTGAAAAGGATGGGAATAGGTCAGCAGCTCAAAAAGAACTACGGCGACCGAAAACAGGCCGGAGCGCCCGTCCGCCGGTTGGCCGAGGATTTGTTCGGGGGCCATGTAATTCTGCGTGGTCAAACCGGAGAGGCGGGCGATGCCAAAATCCAAAACCTTAGCCCGCCCTTCCTGAGTGAGGAAAAGATGGCTGGGCTTGATTTCGCGGCAGACGACGCCCTGGCGATGGGCATAGGCGAGGGCTTCGCAGACCTGGGCAACGGCGGCAACTTTTGTTTCGACCGGCAGGGGCTTGCGGTCTTGGATGATGCGGCGGAAATCGAAACCCTGCAACAATTCGATTGCGAGGTAGGCGCTGTTATCGATTTCGCCGAGGTCGTAAATCGTGACAATACCGGGGTGTTGCAAGCGCGCGCAGGCGCGCGCTTCGGCGTAAAAACGCCGGCGAATCGCGGGATCTACATCGGCGCCAATCTGGATGGTCTCGAGAGCGACTTCGCGCTCCAGGACCGTATCCCGAGCCCGATATAGACTCCCCTTGGCCCCGGTTCCGAGTTGCTCGATAATTTCGTATTTACCGAGAACCGTCATGGCGCGCCCAATCAGTTTACATCTAAAGATAACAGAGGTCTCTCTAGCTAGAGATATCCGCGCAATCGGCCTGTGAACAGCCGCGGTATGGCGCCGCCCGAACGCACTGGGCTGCTGAGCTACTCGTGGGATCGCTCAAGCGGAGGCGATTTCCTCGAGGACGCGCGCGGCTTCGGCGGCGGGATCGGCCGCGCGCGTGATCTGGCGGCCGATGACGACGTAGTGGGCGCCAGCGCGAATGGCTTCGGCGGGAGTAGCGACGCGCTTCTGATCGCCTTTGGCGGAGCCGGCGGAGCGGACACCAGGAGTAACGATCAGCAGATCGGGTCCAGCGATGGCGCGGACACGAGCGGCATCGAGGGGAGACGCGACCACGCCATCGACGCGGCTTTCGATAGCTTTGCGCACGCGGAGATCGACGAGCGGGGCGACTTCGCAGGGATAGCCGAGGTCCTGGATATCCTGGCGATCGTAGCTGGTGAGGACGGTGACGGCGAGCAGTTTGAGACCGGCGCCGCCGCGGCCTTCGATGGCGGCCTGCATGACGGGTTGGCTGCCGTGGATGGTGAGAAATTCGAGGCCGGCGCGGGCGACCTGGCAGACGGCGCGGCGGACGGTTTCGCCGATATCGTAGAACTTCATATCGAGGAAGACCTGCTTGCCGCGGGCGCGGAGTTCACGGGCGAAGGGCATACCGGCGGCGGCGTAGAGTTCCATGCCGATTTTGTAGAAGCCAATGCGGTCGCCGAGGCGTTCGACCAGGGCAAGGGCTTCGCCGGCGGACTCGAAATCGAGGGCGACGATGATGGGGTTGTGAGTCATTTCAACTGGACGGACTTTCTGGCGCGTGGAAGCACGCGGCCGATGGGATGGGCGGAGCCGAAAGATGCCGTGAGCGCGGCGGTCTCGTTTTCCGGAAGGGTGAAAAGCAGGCCGCCGGAAGTCTGGGGATCGTAGAGGAGAGTTTCGAGGGCGGGATCGAGGGGGCCAAGGAGTTCGACATCGCAGGAAGCGAAGTCGCGATTGTTGGTGAGACCGCCGGGGATGGCGCCTTGGGCGGCATAATCGAGAGCGCCGGGGAGGAGCGGGACCGCGGCGGCGTCGATTTGGAGAGTGACATTACTGGCGAGGGCCATTTCGCGGGCGTGGCCGAGCAGGCCGAAGCCGGTGACATCGGTGCAGCCGTGGACATCGAAGCGGAGCATTTCTTCACAGGCGCGCCGGTTGAGAGTGAGCATGGAGCGGACGGCCTCGTCGACATGGGCGGCCCCGGCGATGCCGCGCTTGAGGGCGGTGGCGATGACGCCGGTGCCGATGGCTTTGGTGAAGACGAGGGTGTCGCCGGGGCGGGCGGCGGAGTTGGGCTTATAGCGCTGGGGATGGACGCGGCCGGTAACGGAGTAACCGAACTTAATTTCCTCATCGGCGACGCTGTGGCCGCCGAGAATAGCGCAGCCGGCCTCGCGCATCTTTTCGGCGCCGCCTTGGAGGATCCGCTCGAGATCTTCGAGATTGCCTTTAGCGGGCCAGGCCAGGATGGCGAGGGCGGACAGAGGCTGGCCTCCCATGGCGTAGACGTCGCTCAGCGAGTTGGCGGCGGCAATGGCGCCAAACGTAAACGGGTCGTCAACGATGGGAGTGAAGAAATCGACGGTCTGCACGAGGGCGAGCTCCGGCGACAGCTTGTACACGCCGGCATCGTCGGCGGTATCAAACCCGACCAGCACGTTCTCATCGGCCCAGCGCGGCACTGAGGCCAAGACTTTGTCCAACACCTTTGGACTCAGCTTGGATGCTCAACCCGCGGCTTTGACATGAGCCGTGAGTTTGCGCAGTTGGCTGGTGGTTTCGCTCATACGCCAACATTATTTTAGCGGGAGGAAAACGGCTGGTTTGTAGTGGAAGATGGGGACGCGGCGTTTCGGGGCCGGGGACACGGAGCCAGGACTCGGGGAAGGGCGGGGATTAGGGGACACGGGGCCGGGCAATTGGGCGGCGGGGATTTCGGAAATTGGGTTCGTTTCGTCAGATTCCTGGGGGGCTGGGAACTGGGGGCTGCCAGGAGGAAGGAGACCGGAGTCAGGAGTCGGGAGCGGCGGAGCCGGGTGGGCCTCGACCGGATCGGCAGGCGGAAACACCTGCTCCACCGCTTGCGGAATTGGGTTCGTTTCGCCGGACGCCAAGAGACAGGAGGCAGGAGACGGGAGACAGGAGTTGGGGGCGAAGGGCTGAGAATCGGCGGCGGAATCCAGGACTGGGAGCTGGGTACAGGGGGCTGGGGATTCGGGAATTGGGTTCGTTTCGCCGAATTCTTGGGATGGAGTAAGGAGGGGGCCGGCCTTGCGGAGGTGTAGGAGGGTTTCGAGGGAACGATTGAGGACGCGGGCGGTGGCGGCCTGCAAGCGGTAGAGGCGGTCGAAGGTGTCTTTGTTATCGGCGATGGCGTTCACGTAAAGGTCCTGGTCTTCGGGAAGGCCTTTCTTTAGGTTGGCTTCTTTGTCGCCGCGAAAGGACATGGTCCAGGTATCGGCTTCGGCGCGGGCTAAGCGGCGGAGCTGCCAGCCGGCGCGGATGGCTTCATCGACAAGATCGAGTTCGTGGCCTACGGGCTGGAGAGAACCGTAGTACTGGGATTTGAGGGCATCGAGTTCGGCGGGATCTTCGCCGGGAATGATTTCGGCCTTGGCGTAAATGCCGGATTTTGTGGCATTCATCGCGGAGCGGGCGCGGCCTTCTGGGGTACGGGGACCGGTGGATCGTTTGGCGTTCTCGCGGTTGGCTCGCAATTGTGCGTCTGATGGCATAAGAGTGACTCCTGGTCGGGATTACCGCTCCCCAAACGGTCGCGGCTCGGATGGAGCTCGGCGGCTCTGATTCAGCGATAGCACGGCGACAGAGGCTATTTTGCGGAGAAAACGGGTAAGTGGCTCGGAATCAACGGAAAATTTTCTTTAAGAACACGTGAACGACGCCGCGCGCGGGGAGGGAACCTGCCGAACCGATGATTACGCTTCCACCTTCACAACCGCCGCGTGCCTCGCGTTGCGTGCCGGCGGCTCGTCAAGCCGGTTTCCGGATTATGGCTCAATGTAGTCGCGAATGAATGATCGCCCCAGTTCCTCAGCCTCATCCGTTTGGATAATGCCGGCGAGGTGTAGCGCTAGGGCAAGTAGCCAGAAGTACAAGACGCGGAAGTAAGAATGTTTAAAGCCCCACCGGGCGGGGTGCGGTAGCTGATGAACTGGAATTGAAGGTTTTAGAGCCGATACCCAGTTGTGCACCGCGGCGCCAAACGCGATAACGACCTTCGGCCTAAAGACCTCAACCTCGCGCCGCAAGTACTTTTCGATGCACGCCTGGACGCACGTAGGTTGAAAGGACTGGAGCCCACGAAACTTCCGCCCATCATCTGTGTTCAACCCACACTTGACGAGATTTGTCACGTAGACATTCTTCAACCGAAAAGTCAGGATAGCGCTGAGGACAAAACTTCCGTACATTCCGCCCTTGAATGCTTCCGGAAACCTGCAGACCTTTTGATCCTCGTGAATCCAATACCACTCCCTGGCCGGCCTTTTTCTGATTCCGTCGAATTCGACAGTCTCGTAGGCACCGTAGTCCCGACTGGGTGTTTCGTACACGAAGAGAACCGGCTCGCCGTGCCAGCCGCTCACGTCTATCTGCTCCGGGAGAGCGGCAAGAAAATCGACCGTGTGGGCACCATGAGAGATATTTTTGAGAGTAAAGGCGGGATCTTCAACGGAGACCTGGCAGCCCTTCCGTTCGCATTCGATACAGTACGCAAGAATCTTTGGGTGCCGATAGCTGTTCGCTCTATAGTCAGCATAATGATAGTCGGCTACATTGGGATGATCGAGAACGAGCAGGTCCGCAAAGTTCAGGCGCCTAAGCTCACCGATAGCATCCATAGGACCTTCCAATTGTAACACTCGCTCCTCAGCGTGCGAAGGCGTCATGAATCTGCCCAACTTGCTCGGGAGCCTTGCGCTGATATCGGACGAAGCTACTGCTTCTATTTCGAGTTTGTGCAGACGGGCGTTCAGATCTTTGAGGGACTTGTGCTGACCTTCCTGGATGGTCAGGATTTAGTGGATAAGGCTCATCGGCCTCGTCATACCGATTGGGCGGAATGGGCTAGGGCTTCAGCAGAGTCGGTTTGTTCTCTTCGGGCGCCGGCTTCGTTTGGGCTTCGCGGGCGAGGACGCGCCGGCGCATGGCGGCGTAATCGGAGGTGTTCACCACATATTGGTCGCGGGGCGGGAGGATACGCTGAATTTCGCTTTGCGTTTTTTGAATGCGGCCGGTGTCGCTCGGGTGAGTAGAGAAGAGGCGCGATGCGCCGGCCGGCTGGCGGTGAGCGAGGGCGTCCAATTTCTCCAGGATGGAAATCATGGCGGTGGGATCGTAGCCCGTGGCGTAGAGGTACTCGATGCCGAGGTGATCCGCTTCGGCCTCATCGGCACGGCTTAGCGCCAGAAAACCTATGGGCATGGCGAGTTTGGCTCCCTGCCCCATGGCCAAACCACCCCAGCCGCCGAACAGAATGCCGGCGGAGAGGAGTCCGGCGTTGGCCAGTTGGGCCCTGGTGGACTCGCGCGTCATGTGGCGGGCGGCGACATGGGCGATTTCATGGGCCATGGCGGCTGCCAGTTCATCTTCTTCTTCGGCGAATTCGACCAGGCCGGTGTTGACGAAGACATAACCGCCGGGAAGAGCGAAGGCGTTGGGGACGTCGCTATCGATTACCTGGAAGGTGAAAGGGACCTTCGCATCGGAGTTTCGGACCAGATTCTGGCCTAAACGGTTGACGTATTCGGAGACGAGGGGATCATCGACGATTTTGGACTGGCGCTGGACCTCCTCGGCCAACTGTTTGCCGAGCGCCATTTCTTTTTCCAGCGAGTAGAAATTGACACCTTTGCCGACATCGCGGTGGCCGATCTGAGAGAGATCGTCCGATTTGTTGGAAGTTTTGTTTTGAGCGGCGAGGGGCAGCGACAAGGCGAGGGCGGTGAGCAGAGCGGCGCGGCCGGCCTTCATAGCTACTTATTATAAAGATCATGGCGCTCGAAACAGGTAAAACATCTGTAAAGACGGCACCGCTCTGGGAACAGTACGCACATCAATTTCCGGTTCGGGAACGGCTGATTTACCTCAATCATGCGGCGGTGGCGCCGCTGGCGAAGCCGGCAGCGGATGCAATGAAGGAGTTGGTGGAGGACTGCCAGAATTTCGGCAGCCTGCATTACGACCGCTGGCTGGCGGCGTACGAAGGGCTGCGCGTGGCGGCGGCGCGGCTGATTGGGGCGGATAGCGGTGAAATCGCGCTGCTGAAGAACACTTCGGAGGGAATCGCGACAGTGGCGATGGGCCTCGATTGGAAGCCGGGCGACCGGGTGGTGGCGTTTCAGGAAGAGTTCCCCGCGAATTACTTCCCGTGGAAGAAACTGGAGCGGCGGGGCGTGAGAGTGACCTGGCTTTCCATTCGCGACAGCCTGGAACGGATCGACGAAGCGTGCCGGGGAGCGCGGCTGCTGGCGATCAGCTTCGTCCAATACCTGGGGGGCTATCGGGCGCCGCTAGAAGCGATCGGCGAGATCTGCAAACGGCGCGGGTGCATTTACCTGGTGGATGCGATTCAGGGCTTGGGGGCCTTTCCGGTGCGCGCGAAAGCGTGGGGGATCGATGCATTGGCGGCGGATGGGCACAAGTGGCTTTTGGGGCCGGAGGGCTGCGGGGTATTGTATATCGGCCGGGAATTGCAGGAGCGGGTGGAACCGGTGGAATTCGGTTGGATGAACGTGGCCAGCTACGCGGATTACGGCTCTCGGGACATGCGGCTGCGCGGGGATGCAGGGCGGTACGAATGCGGCACGCTCAACACGGTGGGATGCTTTGGGCTGAGGGCGGCTATTGAGTTTCTGCTGGAAGTGGGCGTGGAGCGGATTAGCGAAGCCGTGGGGAGCGTGGCCGGCCGGCTGGCACAAGGCGTGGAAGCGAAGGGATACGAGTTGATGGAGCGGCGCACGCCGGAGACGGGAGCGGGGATTGTGAGCTTCCGGAAAGCGGGTTGGGAAGCGGCGGAGCTGGTGGGAAGATTGCGAGCTGCGGGGATTGCGACGGCGGCGCGGAATGGATGGGTGCGGGCGTCGCCGCACTTCTATGTAAGTCCGGGGGAGATTGAGAGGGTGGTGGAGGAATTGCCGTAGGAGAAGCTAGGAGCTAGAAGCTAGGATGGCGGTTTTCTTCTTAGCTTCTAGCTTCTAACTTCCGGGTTCGCGGACGAATTCGTAGCGTTCGAGGGTGGCGGCGACGCGGAAGCCATCGAGGCCACTGGCGAGGCGCTCGGCGCGGAGGACCTTGCCGACGCAGCGGAGATTAACGGGCTGCATTCCGTCGCGATTCAGTGTGATGACATATTCGATGGCGCCGCCGAGATCGGGTTCGCGCTCGGCAGTGAAGAGGACGCCGGCGGAGCTGATGTTCTGCGTGCGGGCGTTCAGGGCCACGCGCTGCGCTCCGGCACGCGTGATCGACATGGGCAGTTGGAGCGTGAACCGGCGGTTTCTTCGCTGTTCCATCACGTTTCATTGACAAAGGTCAAGCCGATACCAATGCTAAGTGTTAGCGCGGAGAAGGGTCAATAGACCGTAGTAGGGAAGAGTAACTGTTTTGGTACTAGGAGTAAGGAGTTAGGAGTAGTAGGCGAGCGCTTCCGATCCGGCAAGATGCTGAAACGGAAGCGCCGCGGGAATGTTCAAACTACCTTGATGAAAATGATCACGAGGGTGTAGAGGGCCAGCGACTCGATAAAGACGAGGCCCAGAATCAGGGCGAAGCGGATGGCGCCCGTGGCTCCGGGGTTGCGGGCGGTGCCTTCGGCGGCTCCTTTTACGGCCATTCCCTGGCCAATGCCGCAGAGGCCGGAAGCGATGGCCATACCGATGCCGGCCGCGATCGCGACGTACTGGCTCGAAGAAGATCCGCCTCCGGGAGCCTGGGCAAACATCATCGTGCTGGCGCACAGCAGCAGGGCCAGCAACATCAGCATTCGTTTCATAGTGTGTTCTCCTGGTTAAGAATCGCCCGCAGGAGGTGGTTCCCGCCGTGCTTGGGAGCCGGCGGTCTCACACTGGACGGGCGGCATAAAGCCGGAATTAGTGCTCTTCGGCAACCGCGCCGCTGACATAAATCATGGTGAGCAGCATAAAAATGTACGCCTGCAAAAGGGCCACGAAGACGTGCAGGGCCATAAAGACCACGGGAATGATGAGTTTGGTGAGGCTGACGAAAACGGAAGTGACCTGCTCGCCGGCGTACATATTGGCATAAAGACGGAGAGTGAGGGAGAGCGGGCGGGCAAGGTTGCTGACGATTTCGATGGGAATCATCAGAGGGGCGAGCCACCAGATCGGGCCGACGAAATGGGCCAGATGTTTGAACAGGCCGTGGGCCTGGACGCCGACAAAGTTGTAATAGAGGAACGCGGCCACGGCACAACCGGCGGGCACGTAGGGGTACATGGTGGGAGATTCGAAACCGGGGATGATGCCGATGAGGTTTCCGATGAGGATGAAGAGAAACAGCGAGCCGAAGAAGGCAAGATAGCGCTGGCCCACATGGCCAACCATGTCTTCGGTCTGGCTATGGATGAATTCGTAGATCAGCTCGAAGGTCTGCTGGAAACGGCCGGGGCGGTCGACGGAAAGGCGGGTACGGAGCAGGGCAAAAACCACCACGATGATGGCGGCGACCAGGAGCTGCATGGTCATAAAGTTGGACCAGGGGCGGGCTTGGGGGGCCATGCCGGCGGCGCCTAAAACGGCATTGGCGAGGCCGGGAAGGTAGTCGTTGAAGATCCTGGTAAGCCAGATTTCAGTCTCGTGCATAAATGATTTCGAAGACGATTTCCGCGAGGACGGCGCCCAGCGGCAGAAAAAGCCCGGCTAAAGCCGCGGGTAAGCTGATATTTGTAAGCTTGAGTATAACATAGGCCAGCATTCCTAAAATGAGATAACGCGATCCGAAAAAGACGGCGCCGGCCACGGAAGGACCGGAGCCGGCCGCGCCGATCGAATCGGCAATGCGTTTGAGCAGGCGGAAGTTAATCCAGGAGAGAAAAGAACCGAAGGCGAAGCCCGCGGCCGCGCGCCAGCCTTTCCAGAGAAGAGTGACCAGGACGCCTGCCAGGGCCAGCAGCCCCATGAAGCGGGGGATGCGGGCTAGGGCGCGTTCGTAGAACTGGCCGTTACCGGCCGTCATCGCGCGTGTCCCGCAAGACCTGGCGAAGGAGCTGCATGAGGCCCGAAACGATTCCCGCCAGCAAGAAAATCAACGTAAAAAAGTGGGTGCCGAACGCCTTATCGAGGTAGACGCCGATGAAGTAGCCGGCCGCAACGGAAACCGGCAGGAGCATCGCAAGGGTGAGATAGACGGCTACGGTGGCCATGGGACTGCGTTGGCGGCGGGCCATTTGTTTCGGGCCGGGATCCGGGAAACAGGGCGGAGCGGTCCCGAGGCCTCTAGTCGATTTTACCCGTGAAGGGTTCGAAGCCGTGACGGCGCATGACTTCGTGGCTGGCCTGGAGAGAATCGGGCCGGACGTAGAAAAAAGCGCCCACACGAAGCGACTGGAAGATCACGCCGCCACGGTACTCGTCGGCTTCGACGCCGTAATCCACGCCGGCGGAGGTGAGGACGGATTCGAGGCGGAGGGCGTCTTTGAGTTTTTTGGCGATGTAGATGAGGGAGGGGTCGTAACCCTGAAAAAAGGCGGAATCCTGCTTCATGCGCGCTTTACTTATTGTAAAGCAGGGGGCTCAGAAGCGTCCGCGGGACCGGGCGCGCAAGGAAGCCGTAGTTACGGTGTAGCCGGACGGAACGGTAAATAAAGAGGCGCTGGGCTCGCTTTGGACGATATTGGTGAGATTCATTGTCATGGAGCCGCTGCGCGGATCGGACTGGGTGACCTGGACCGGGATCTGGAGCGCCGTGGATACCCAGGTGATGCGCACGATTGCAATGGGCTGGGTATTGCCGATGGCGCCCGCCGGAATGGTGCGGGTGACCTGTGTGCCGGTGGCGGTGACGCCATTGATGGTTTGGGTCCCCAAGTTCGTGGTTTGAGTTTCAGGCTTGGCCGAGGGACCGTTAGTGGCGGGCGGGGGGGTCCGTTGCTGGAACGGCATCTCGACGCCGGTCATTTTCTGGGGATTCAGCCGATAGATGTAGCCGGCGACGGGATCATAGATAGTGATACTGGAAACGGTTTGGTTGCCGGAAGAAGTGGGGCGCGTGGTGCTGACCTGGAGATAGACCCGGCCCTGGCTATCGCGGGCGACTTCGCCGGTGGACTGGCGTTGGATCTGCGTGCCGTTGGCGAGAGTTTGGGTGGACTGGTTGGTGAGGCTGGCGGAGAAGGGGGCGCCGGTGATGGTTTTCGCGGCAAAGCTGGGGAGACCTGGGCCGAAGCCGAAGCCGCCCAGCCCCCTGCCGCCACGAAATCCCTGTCCGGCGGACTGGGGCTGCGCGAGCAGGTGGGTGGCGGCGGCCAGACCAGCCAGTGCGATGCCAGTAAAAGAAATCGAACGTAATGTGATCATCTTATCGAGTTCCTAATTTCGTTTGCGCTGCGCGCCGCCGTGGCGGGAGCAACGGTTCGCTATATAGAATTCCCGCAAACCGCCGATTAGTTCCTTAAGCTGTGGGCTGAATAGTTTCCGCGGCTGAGGTCCCTAAGGTGAAGCACCGTGAGGTGAAGGTATGGCTCAAGTTGCTGAGGACATGGCCGCAGGGCGAAGCTCGTTGTTGAATGGTTCGCAACAGGGATTGCGTGGGGAAGCGGGAAGCGACGCCAAACGCCCCATAACTACCCAAAGCCCGGCGATGGCGGCCGACGACCGGTATCGCGCGCTGCGGCGGCTTCCGCCGTTTCCGGCCGTAGCGACCAAACTGCTACGTTTGCTGGCGGACGAAGATGTGGCCATCAAAAAAATTGTGGACCTGATCAAATCGGATGCGGCGCTGACGGGGGAACTGTTGCGCATTGTGAATTCGCCGATTTATGGATTCGCGGCGCGCATCAGCAGCCTGCAGAATGCCATCACGCTACTGGGATTTCAGACGGTGCGGAGCTTCGCTCTAACGGTATCGATGAAAGGCTTCCTGCACACGGCCTTGCGAATCGACCTGCTGCGCCATATCTGGCGGCACAGCCTGGCTTGCGCGCTGCTCTGCGACGAGCTTTCGACCGTGTGCTCGTCGAACATGGCGCGGGACGACCAGGCGTATACGGCGGCGCTGCTGCACAATATCGGAAGCCTGGGATTGTTCGTGGCGCATCCGCGGAGCTATTCGGAACTGCTGGCCGACGCGCGGGAAGACAATCTTCTCGAAAAGGAAACGGCCACGCTGGGAATCGATCATTGCGAAGCTGGGGGATGGCTGGCGCGCAACTGGGGATTTCCGGACGATCTGCGGCGCATCATT
>DATGKM010000083.1:0-6837 GCA_035294665.1 Bryobacteraceae bacterium
GTTGGCAGCAAGCTAGTATCGATTTGCGCGGCTATGAAGCGCTGCGCGGCGCCGAGCCCGGCCCGGTGCTCCCGCCGTTGGTGCTCCCGCGCGGGAAGCTCGTGCTGACCCTCGATCTGCCAGTCGGAAGTGAGCCCGGACATTATGATGTTGAGCTTGAGCAACCGTCCGGGCAGATTGTGGCGCAAACGACCGGCACCGCGAATTTAGTGAATGGCCTTACGGTGTTGAAACTCCGCGTCGATACGCGACATGCACATGCTGGCGGCGCTTCGTTGCGTGTCCATCCACCGGGGCGAAGTTGGAGTCGATACGCAATCAATCTTAGATAACGCGGCGAGCTAGGGGTAACTCGCGAGCGTTGGGACAACTTCCGAGTAGCCGACGATACACCCGAAACCGCCGGTCGGTAGTTTCGCAAGAAAGGCGTTATCGTCAACTGTGAACCGCGCCCAACTTCTGAATCGGGCGTGATCCGCCCAGAGCGTTTGATTTTCATTCCCCATCAATCGAATCTGAAGCGCATTTTGCGACTCGCTTAACATCTCCGCTGTCCGAAGGCGGTCGGTGCTGTATTACGTGTTGAAAGTGCGATCTGGTGCAGATAAAATTCGGTGCTGGCGCGGAGGTCTCATGGCCATGGTATTTGTGTCACGCTCATCACACGACGACGCCTTTGCACGGCAGTTGAGCACAGACCTCGAACTGATCGGTCGTACTCCGTGGATCGACGATCTCGACATCCGGCCTGGTGACTCCATAGTTTCGGCGATAGAAGAAGGGCTTTCCAAAGCCCGACACGCGATTGTGGTCATTTCCGACGCAGCACTCAGCTCAAATTGGGTTGACGCCGAATGGAAGGAGAAGTTTTGGGACACCCTCAAAACGCACAAGGTGCGGGTTATTCCTGTTTTGAAAGAGAAATGCGAGTTGCCTTACTTTCTTAGAACCCTCAGCTATGCAGACTTCACCAAGAGCTACGCGGTTGGTTTCGCTACACTCTGTCTGACACTAAGGCCCATTCGACCGCAGGTTCCGGACGTGCTGGACATAGACTTGTTGCACGCGATCGAAGAGGCCGCACGCCACCACCATGATGACCACATACGGCTTGCGTGCCTTCACACCGTGTGGTCTTGTCGGCCTGACCGAGCGAAGCCTCTTTTGGAAGACGCTCTGCACGACTGGCGAGACGTTGTGCGCATCCATGCCCAGGTACTGCTGGATGAGTTCTACTAAACCAACGGGTGAGCGATCGGGCATAGCAGGGAAGCCAACGCCGACTGCCCGTTGAGTTTATGGATGGCTTGAGTTATAAGAAGCGATTACCAAGCTCTTGAGCCACTCTCCGATCGGCGTGGCTCAGCTTTATATTGCTGGGTCGCCAGCGGGTCATGATATGAAAAATTTTCTGATAGTCTTAGCGTCTATCTTGTTTATCGGCGTGCAATCGGGACGCTGCGTTTCCGGGAAGCACGTCTCGATGGTCATCGTGACCCGGTTGTCGGCTGGCCGAAATGCCAATGTGGAAAAAGGACTGGTGGCGCTTAACCAATACATCCTTGGACCCAGACATTTGCCCGCAGTTCTCACAGTCCCCTTGGGGACAGACGCGAAAACTCTCGGGCCATTTTTCGTTTTCAAACGCGCGGACACCATCGGCGTCTTTTGGGATCAATACGGCGCGGCAGTGTCGCGGTCCGACCCGCCCGGACACGGGCATTATGTGTTTGAGAACAGCGGTTACCTGCTATGGAAAGACGCTTCGCTAATCGTACGGCGCAATAACGATTCCTTGCTCATCTACGGGGCAAAGAATTCTATTGCCGTTCGAATTTCCTCGACGCCTGGTGATAGGGAGCAGGACATTCTTCCTACTCTCTTCAAGCTCTGCCCGCTCCTGCAAAATCATGCTTGGAATGGCTCCGCCGGAGCCGGTCGTATTTATTTTTATAGAGGCCGTGAAACTGTTGGGTCCACTGCGCCCATTGGCGTTTCGTTGAACGGCATCATGATCGGATACTTTCTCGGCGGAAACTCCTACTTTTACATAGATGTGCCGGCTGGAGATTATGAAATCGGCTCGCGAATTGATTACCACACGGGGTTCCAAGACGCAGACTCTATCCGTTTAGGCTCCTCCGGCGTCCTCGGACTTCACGCCGTTGGTTTCAACCACGCAATGGCATTTTCGCTGGCTGCCGGGCAAACCAAGTTCATCCGCCTTAGGGTGCATTTCGGTCTGGGTCATCCTAAAGTAAAAGTATCAGCCGCAAATGAGCGATCAGCATCTTCCATCATAAAGTATCCGCAAGGGCCAGAAATCAACTCGGGTCCAACAGAACAATTGGGAGCGTTGCAGGGACCAAAGACGAACCAGTCCATTTCGGCGCCCATAGCCCCCGCGGCGAGTCTGGAAGCGGAAGTTAAGCGTATTGACGCCGCGAGCACCTTTTATGAACCGAAGGGATATAGGTTTGCCTGCATTGTAGCGACCCGGGAAGCAGATGAAAACGCAATCATTGGCATTCTCAATGGCGGTGACTACTTTAAGGCTACCGCGACAGATTGGCGGCGGCTCAGCGCCGAGGAGGTGCGCAAGCTTCCCAAGGATATCAAGAAAGACCTCCGGATGATTCCGGTAACCTCCCTGGTTTGGCTCGTTGATGTTGATTCCCTAAGAGATCCTGCGTTCGACACTCAGTACCCAAGCCTATTGAATAATGCGCGTCGAGCCCTGTTTGGCACACTTCCGGGCAGCGTTATTATTACGTATTATCCTTCGCACACTCCGCCCGACGAGGTTAAGACGAATGGTAATCTCGACCCCTCGAAGTTGGCTTATGCGAGCTTGAACTACTCGCTTCGTTCCAGCGCCCAGCGCCCCAGTTTCACTACCTTTCCGGCGACAGTCGCGAGCGCGCAAAAGGAGAGCAAGTAGCAAGTAGCGTAGAGTTGTTTTTTAACTCTGCGGCATGTAGGCTCGCCAGATGTCGCGCCTGCGCCGGTTGTTGGTTTAATCGAACCGGCATTGTTTGTGACGTGCAACCTGCGCCGCCCACGCGCGTTGTCCCAGGACGCGGAGATCGACAAAGTTCGTTTGCCCGCCGATGGGGTGAACATGAATTTGAGAAATCAAAACACCTACAAACATCAAAACCAACAAACATGGAAACGTAGGTTGAAAAAGACCCCACTCATAGCACTGACCCTCGCCGCAATCCAGTTCTCTGTATACGCGCAGAAACCCAAGGCGAATGAACCGAAAACTCTGGCCGTGCATGTGACGCCGCTCAAGGTTAGTGTCGCCTCTGTCGCCGTGGCAACGAAATTCCAAGTGTATGTTGGCGGTGGCGCAAACATATCAGTGCCCGAAACGCTTCAGAGTCCTCTCGGCGGCGACGGCGGTATACCAGCCATTTCCATGTCCCGGGGGTCAACGTTTCTGGCCGGGGAAGTAGATTCCGGAGATGCCAAGACCAAGCTGATAAAACTCCAGTTAGTGATAGACAACCCGACAGAGAAGACTCGGATGTTCAAGATTGGCGATTTATCGCTATTGCTCGCCGGGGCGCGGTTGAACGATTTCGTGGCCGTTGGTTACAAAGACAGGCTGTGCGCAATGTCCGAGGCCGACCGGCGTATCGTAAAACAGATCGTGGTTGAAGTTCCGCCGAAGGCACAGCGCACAGTTTCTTATATTTTCCCCCTGCTTAACCCAGATGCAAAACAAGGCGCGATTGTTCTTCAGCATTCGCTGCCGGTGACCTTCCAGATTAATGCGGCGAGCTCCAACAGCGCCGCTGGCTATTCCCAAAAACCACGAATCAACTCAACTCCAACAAAACAATTCGGCACATTGATGGAGTCAAGAAAGTCACGGGAGTCAAACGAAAACCAGCCCATTTCAGCATCGGCAGTCCCCGCAACGCGTCTGGAAGCGGCGATTAAGCGTATCGATGCAGTGACCAACGTATATGAATTAAAGGGGCATACGTTTGCCTGTATTGTAGCGACCCGCGAAGCAGATGAAAACGCAATCATTGGTATTCTCAATGGCGGTGACTACTTTAAGGCTACTGCGACAAACTGGCGGCCGCTCAGCGCCGAGGAGGCGAGCAAGCTTCCCAAGGATATTAGAGAGGCCCTTACTAGTCTGCCGAAGAACCCCCTGGTTTGGCTTGTGGATGTTGATTCCCTGAGAGATCCTGCGTTCGACACTCAGTACCAAAGCCTATTGAATAATGCACTTCGCGCTCTGTTTGGCACACTTTCGGGACCCGTTATAGTCACGCTTTATCCTCCGGCCACTCGGCGCGACAACATCATGACGAATGGTAGTATCGACCCGTCGAAGTTGGCTTATGCGAGCTTGAACTACTCGGTTCTTTCCGGCGCCCAGAGCCCCAGCATCGCTAACTCTCCGGCGACGGTCGCGAGCGAGCTCATCGAAGAGCTAACGAACCCGAATCCGAATGTGCGAGTGTCTGCGGCCGACGCCTTGGGGCAGAGCGGAGACGGGCATGGGAACGACCCGCGCGTGGTCGAGGCCCTGATCGCGACCCTGAATGACGCGGATGCGAACGTGCGAACCAGCGCGGCCCAAGCATTGGGGAAGTACGGAGATAAGGACCCGCGCGTGATCGAGGCCCTGATCGCCGCGATGAACGACGACCCGGATGCAAATGTGCGAGTGTCTGCGGTAGACGCTTTGGGGCAGAGCGGAGGCGAGACCGGGAACGACCCGCGCGTGGTCGAAGCTTTGATCGCGGCCCTGAATGACAAGGCCCTGAGAGACGGTGATGCGAACGTGCAAAACAGCGCGGACCAAGCATTGAGGAACTACGGAATCGCCACCCTGAAAGATCCGGACGCGAATGTGCGAGTGTATGCAGCCTACGCCTTGGGGCAGAGCGGAGACGGGCACGGGAACGACCCGCGCGTGGTCGAGGCCCTGATCGCGGCCCTGGAAGACACGGATGCGAACGTGCGAAACAGCGCGGCCCAAGCATCGGGGAACTATGGAGATAGGGACCCCCGCGCGGTCGAGGCCCTGATCGCGGCCCTGAAAGACACGGATGCGAACGTGCGAAACAGCGCGGCCCAAGCATTGTGGAACTATGGAGATAGGGACCCCCGCGCAGTCGAGCCCCTCATCGCGGCCCTGAAAGACCCGGACGCGAATGTCCGAGACAGCGCAGTCAAGGCATTGCGGCATTACGGAGCGAGAGACCCCAGTGCGAGCGAATCCCTCATCGCCGCCCTGCAAAACTCAGATGCCACCGTGCAAGGAGATGCGGCGTGGGCATTGGGGATGATAAGTAGAGACCCCAGTGCGGTCGAATCCCTCAACGCCGCCCTGAAGGACTCAGATGCCGGCGTGCGAGGAGATGCGGCGTGGGCATTGGGGCTGTTTAAGGACCCCAGCGGGGTCGAACTCCTCATCGCCGCCCTGAAAGACTCGGATGCTGGCGCCCAGTGCGGGGTACCCAGCGGATTTGAGCCTCGCGTCAACATTTGCGCCGATGACTCCCTTGTCGAGATAGGGGCGCCAGCCGTCGAGCCCCTCGTCGCCGCCCTGAACGGCTCGGATTCCCTTACACGAGAGGGCGCGGCTATGGCATTGGGGGAGATTGGTAATGAGACTGAAGGCGACCACTGCGTCGAGCCCCTCATCGCCGCCCTGAACGACCCGGACGCGGGTGTGCGAAGGGTTGCTGCCTGGGCACTGGTGCGGGCCGCCATGACCACTGGGACGGGCGCGCTGATAAGACATGATGCTGTAAACGCCCTGCTTGACGCCATGCGTAAGCGTGAGCTTGCTGTAATTGCCGGAGCTTCCCGGTTCTTTATTGAGAGAGGAGAACCAGGTTCGGAAGAAGTGCTGATCCAGGCACTGAACACTCAAGGCAACGCATGGGTGGCCGAGGGTTTCTTAAATTGCGGGAACGAGGCCTTAGAAGCGGCTGCCAAAAAGTGGGTTTCGGGCCACGGTTATGGGATCACCTACGTCGGGGTCGGGAAAGTTGCCACGTGGGGCAGCGGGCACAGAAGGAAGTGACGAAGAGATCGCACCTCGATGTCTTCGAGCTTGGTTGCCAGCCGTCCAGCGCCGCGCTTGACCTCAGGTTCAGCGTAAGCGGATCGCCGCGACGCCCTTTTGTGGTGCGGGCTCCTCGGGGAGCTTAATTTCACAAACCCAGGCCACGAAGTGCATGCCGTGGTTGTTTTACCCACCATCGAGAAAGCCGCCAATCTACATGGCCGTGTAACGTAAGTGCTTTATCGGACGCGCGCACTGCACAAGATGCGAGTGAGGAGAGTTGACGTGCGC
Organism: Bryobacteraceae bacterium; assembly: GCA_035294665.1. Classification (GTDB taxonomy): domain Bacteria; phylum Acidobacteriota; class Terriglobia; order Bryobacterales; family Bryobacteraceae; genus PSRJ01. The sequence goes on from DATGKM010000083.1 coordinate 6,335, forward strand.
GTTCGATAAAGCCGTCAGAAGGAAGCCACTCGCGATTGCGGCGGACGCGGTCCTATGGGAATTGAATGGAGCCAGGTGGAGAAATGGAGGAGATGGCAGTCGCGAGTGTGAGCCCAAACGGGCTGTTGGCCGGTCGGGAAGCAGGTGGAAACGGTGTCGTGGAGGGTGTTGGGACCTGAAAAGTAAGGATGGATCCGGCGGCAAGGCGCAGTTGGGCGTCGCGTGCCGGAGCACGGAAATTCTTCGGAGATGGGAATAGCGACTTCATACGACAGCCGTGACCAAAATCGGCGGAGAACGGAGTTGGACCTGAACGCCAGTCAGTCTCTCGACAATCACCATAGGGGCACCGCAGTAGGGGCAGGCACTTGTCAAGAATTTTGTGTCTGAGAGATTCATTCTTCGGTCTCGAATCGTGACTGAAAGAGGGCGTTGAACTGATCGAGGGCATTCTGGACGGAGGCGGCGACGCGGCGCCAGCGTCCGGTTTCGAGTTGCGAGAC
>DATGKM010000084.1:0-2729 GCA_035294665.1 Bryobacteraceae bacterium
GCTGGGCTTCGAGCCGCGTGACGTGAGCCTCGATAAGTGCGGCTACGATATCGAATCCCGCATTCCCGGTTCCGGGCGCTTGCGTTTTATCGAGGTGAAAGGCCGGGCCGCCGGCGCCGACACCGTCACGGTCACGCGCAACGAGATTCTGACCGGCCTGAACAAGCCGGACGATTTCATCCTCGCCGTGGCCCTGATCGATGGTGACCGGAAAGGACTGCGCTACATCCGGAGGCCCTTCCAGCGAGATCCGGACTTCGGCGTTGAGAGTGTGAACTACAATCTGGCGGAGCTTCTCGGCCGCGGGGAGGCGCCCGCATGAGCGCCACCGTCGAGGAACTCGAAACCTGGCTTTCCGAACCCGAGGCGTGTGCGAAGTGCGGCCTTGTCGAGCGGTCCGGCCAGGGCGCCAACCGCATGTTCGAGGAGTCGATCAAAGAGGGCAAGCCGAAGCCGGACTTTACCGGGACGGACGACTACCAGGTGGAGTTGACCCTTCGTGGCGAGATTCAGAACCCCGCCTTCCTCGGCTTCCTTCAGAAAATCGGCGCAGAGCGTGTGGCCAGCTTCGGGACCAAGGACATCCTCGTCCTGGATGCCATCCAGCGGGAAGAGCCATTGCCAGACGACCTCAAGGAACGCGTCCCGCACCTCCTGGATGAAGGCATTATCGAGCGGATCGGCCGCGGGCGCGGTGTGCGCTTCATGCTCTCGCGCAAGTTCCACTCCTTCCTCGGCCAGCACGGCGCGTATACCCGCCGCAAGGGCCTGGACAGGGAAACAAACAAGGCCTTGCTTTGCAAACACATTGAGGAGAATCGGGAGAAAGGAAGCCCGTTTCGCGAACTGGAACAAGTGTTGCCGGCACTGTCACGGAATCAGGTTCAAAAGCTCCTCCAGGAGTTGAAGGCGGAGGGTCGAATCCAGGTAACCGGAACGAGGAAAGCGGGTCGCTGGTTCCCGGGTGGCAAAACTTATGCGCCAGATTGACTTGCTCCGGCGCATAACGGCGCATAAAGTAGGCTAGAATGTCTTTATTATCAATAACTTATATGCGCCGGAATCATTTCCTATCCTTTGCGCCGGGGCGCCAAAGGGCAAGAGTGAGATTGGATGAAGAAGAAGCTGATTGAAGTCGCGTTGCCGCTGGAGGCGATCAACAAGGAATCGGCCCGGGAGAAGTCGATCCGGCACGGGCACCCGTCCACCCTGCACCTGTGGTGGGCGCGCCGGCCGCTGGCGGCCTGCCGCGCCGTGCTGTTTGCATCCCTGGTGGACGACCCATCGAGCCACCCGGAGGAATTCCCGACCGAGGCGGACCAGGACCGCGAACGCCAGCGGCTGTTCCGATTGCTGGAAGATCTGGTCCAGTGGGAGAACTCCAATAACCGTTCTGTTCTGGATGCAGCGCACAAAGAAATCCTGAAATCCACCGGCGGCAATCCGCCGCCGATCTACGACCCGTTCTGCGGCGGCGGTTCGATTCCGCTCGAAGCGCAGCGGCTTGGCCTGGAAGCGCACGCGAGCGACTTGAATCCGGTTGCGGTCCTGATTACGAAAGCCCTCATCGAGATCCCGCCGAAGTTCGCCGGACAGCCGCCGGTGAATCCAGCGGCGAAGAGGAAGATGAGCGCGCCGGGCATGTGGACCGGCGCTCGCGGCCTTGCCGATGATGTGCGGTACTACGGTCAGTGGATGCGGGACCGCGCCTGGGAGCGCATCGGGCATCTGTATCCCAAGGTGAAGTTGCCCAAGGAGCAGGGCGGCGGCGAAGCGACGGTCATCGCCTGGCTGTGGGCGCGCACGGTGAAGTGCCCGAATCCGGCGTGTGGCGCGCGGATGCCGCTGGTGCGGTCGTTTGTGCTTTCGAGCAAGCCGGGGAAGAAGGCCTGGGTCGAGCCGATCGTGGATTACCGGGCGAAGACGGTCCGGTTTGAGGTGCGGACGGGCGACGGCGCGCCGCCAGCGCCACCAAAGATCGGCAGAGGCGCAAAGTTCAGGTGCACAGTTTGTCAGCAAGCGGTCTCCGACCAGCACATCAAGGATGAGGGATGGGCAGGCCGCATGCACCGGCAGATCATGGCTGTAGTGGCAGAAGGGGCGACCGGTCGAATCTATGTGGCGCCGTCGACCGAGCATGAAGCCGCTGCCGAGACAGCTCCGATTGGCGGGCCGGAGCAGGAACTCGCCGACGATCCGCGGAATTTGTGGTGTATTCCTTACGGACTCCGCCGCTTTCGCGACCTCTTCACACCCCGGCAGTTGGTGGCGCTGACGACCTTCAGCGACCTGGTCGCCGAAGCGCGCCAGCAGGCCATCGCCGACGGCGCCAGCCCCGGCCGCGCCAACGCCATCGCAACATATCTTGCGTTCGCTTTCGATAAGTGCGTTGACTACTGGAACACAATTGCGACATGGGCGGAGTCGGGCGGGTTCATTAGAAACTGCTTCGCGCGGCAGGCGATTCCGATGACCTGGGATTTCGCCGAATGTAATCCTTTCAGCGGCTCTACCGCGAACTGGAATGGCCCAACTGAGTGGGTCGCGAAGGTGGTAGCCGACCTCCCTATCGGCGAGCAGGGCAGGGCCTTACAGCTAGACGCCACTGCCGTCGAAGCAGAAGGAGTCTTCTCCACCGATCCTCCCTACTACGACAACATCGGCTACGCCGATCTCTCGGACTTTTTCTATGTCTGGCTGCGGCGAAGCCTCGGAAAGATCTACCCCGA
>DATGKM010000085.1:0-25274 GCA_035294665.1 Bryobacteraceae bacterium
ACCGAAACCCCCAATCCCAGCCGCCGGACGGCTTCTTCCTTAAACTCCTTCGTGAATTTTCGTCGCGTTCCCATGACACAATTCTCCATTCGCTGAAAATTGTGTCTTAACCGTTTGTCTCAGTTTCGGGGACAAGTCCACTCCGTCTTGATGATTTCAATCAGTCGCCTCTCCTTGGCCTGGAGGCAGTCACGATCCAGGTCCTCCGTCTGGGCGATCAGGAACTGCTCGCGCCTATTTGTTTCCGGGTTGTACTCCCAGCCGTACAGGTCGCCAACGTCATAGGGCCTGTCGGGATACATCAAGAGAGCGTTCAAGCCGACGCTCATCACGGAATGATTGCCCCGGTGCTCCTTTAGTGCACTCTTGACGGCTTCTTCCAATCGTCCGTAAGCCCCGCAAAGCGGCGGATCCATTTCGACCCCGATCACCTCTTCGGTGTAGGGAGGCAGATCGCACGCAATGTCTTCCAACGAGATGAACGCCGCGAGTTCCATCAGGAACTGGCCGAACAGGAGCGGCGATGCACCGGGCTTGCGCTTCACCTGGGTCGTGACCCGCGCCTTGGAGCACGCGTTGTCGGCCGGCTCTATTCTCGTAATCTTTTCGAGAACCCCATAGGTTTCCGAGAACGAGCGCAGGCCAGGCTCGCCCCATTCGTAGCCGAGTCGGACCATCTTGCTCGGCTCCAAACGAAACAGCACGTTATATAGGTTTTATACGCCCATTCTATTTCTACAGGGAATGGAAGGCCGCATGTTCCGTCCAATGGCAATCACCGTATGCACGGCGCTCGCCGGTTCGCTACTGCTTGCGCTGACGATGATCCCTGTGTTGGCCTCGGTCAGCTTCCGCAAAGGATTCGCGCATCGGCACTCAGGCGAACAACGGTGGATGGCCGCTCTGAATAACGGTTATCTACGGATTTTAGACTGGGCCATTCGTTACCGCATTCTCACAGTTTCCGCGGCTTTATTGGTGTTGGCAGTGGCGCTTGGTTCGTTGTACTTCATCGGTACCGAATTCATGCCGCGTTTGGATGAAGGATCGATTCTGGTGGAAACGCGCAAGCTGCCGGGAGTGTCACTGACCGAGTCGTTGGCGATCAGCAAAATCATCGAGCAGCGGCTGCGAGAGAAATTTCCGGAGATTTCAGATGTTGTGATCAAAATCGGCCGCCCCGATTTTGCCACCGAAGCCATGGGAATCAACGAAGGGGATACGTACCTGCTGTTGCGCCCGATGGAGACATGGACCCGGTTTCACAGCAAGGAGAAACTGATTGCAGCGCTCGATAAGGAACTGGATACGATTCCAGGCGTCGCGCACAGTTTCACGCAGCCCATGGCAATGCGCATCGATGAAACCATCTCCGGCGTCAAGGCCGACCTGGCGATCAAGATCTTTGGTGACGACTTCAGCACCCTCGATACCATCGGACAACAGGTATTGCGCATCATCTCCGGCGTCCGCGGCGCGGCGGATCCGCAGATGGAGATTACCTCCGGAGTGGCGGAGCTGTCCGTTGATCCGGACCGCGCCGCCCTTGCTCGCTACGGCCTCAACATTACCGACGTGGAAGAAGCCGTGTCGAGCGGGGGTTCCGGGGACGTAATCTCGGAGGTGATCGATGGCCAGAAGCGGTATACCGTGGCTTTGCGTCTTCCCCAACGCTACCGCACCGATCCCGATGCGATGCGAAGGATTATGCTCCGCGCGCCTAGCGGCGAGCAGGTCGCTTTGAGCGAGGTGGCGCGAGTGACAGTGAAACGAGGTCCCGAACTGATCAACCGGGAGTCCGGGCAGCGGCGTATCGTCGTGATGTCCAATGTGCGCGGGCGCGATTTGGGCAGCTTCGTGGCGGAAGTACGCTCGCGAATCGACCGCGGCGGCATCGCCCTTCCAACGGGATACTTCATTGAATACGGCGGCCAGTTTGAGAACCAGGAGCGGGCGACTCGCCGGCTGGAGCTGATCGTGCCGGTTGCGATTGCCCTGATTTTCGTTCTGCTGTATCTGACGTTTTCCAATGCTCGCGATGCTTTGCTGGTAGTTGGCAATATTCCGTTTGCCCTGGTGGGCGGAATTGCCGCTCTCTGGATTCGCGGGCTGAATCTCAATCTTTCGGCCTCCGTTGGCTTCATCGCTCTATTCGGTGTGGCTATGCTGAACGGAGTGGTGCTGGTCAGCTCCATCGACCAAATGCGCGCTGCCGGATGTTCCGCGCGAGAGGCCGTTCGGATGGGAGCCCGGCGCAGATTGCGGCCTGTGCTCATAACGGCGTTCGTGGCCAGCTTCGGATTCATTCCCATGGCTATTTCCACTTCGACCGGGGCCGAGGTGCAACGGCCGCTCGCCAGCGTGGTGATTGGCGGCCTGGTCAGCTCTACGCTGCTGACTCTTTTTCTGTTGCCGGTATTATATGAATGGACGGCACGGAAGAAGGCATCGTAGGCCTGGAGCGGGTGTTAGCTGAAGGCGCTACGCCGTCTTCGTCAACTCCAACGGTTCGGCCGAGTTGCTGGCTACGAAACGGTGGGAGCTGATGCGCACTGCCGTGCGGTTCTGATCGCTGCGCACCACGAACCCGGTGGCCTGCAGATCGACCGGTTCGGCGCTCTCGTGGCGAGCCGGCCAGTCGATGCGCAATTCGATATGCGATCCCACCGGCAAAGGCCGCTTGGTCTTGAAGCCAACGCCGCCTTTGCTCATGTCACGGGTCACACCCGTCTGCCAGCGGCTGTCGGCTTCGCCCTTTTGGGAAAGGCGGTATCGAAGAGTAAGACGGACGTCGAAGCGTGGACTTTCCCGGCGTTCCTCGGAGTTTCTCTCCATAAGGGCTCCTGCCGCCACCTTGTGGGCCGTTACAAAAGCGCCCCGGAGGCGTTCTGCGCGGAAAACAGCAATCCGCGAACCGTTATTGATATCCAAAACACTTAGCCATCCAGGAATGTGAACTAGGGAACTTTTACAGAGTGAAAAATACATCCCAATTCCGCCGCGGAATTGTTATTGCGCGTTCACTTCCGGGATGCTTCCGAGTACCCGCGAACCTCGGATGCGGTCTTTTAGCGTCTGCTAACATGAAAACTTCCCGATTATGCCGCTGCGCCTGTACAACACGCTCACCCAGCAGGTAGAAACGTTTTCACCCATGGCGGACAACACGGTCCGGATGTACACCTGCGGCCCCACGGTCTACGATTTCGCGCACATCGGCAACTTCCGCACTTTTACTTTTATCGATATTCTGCGGCGCTGGCTGCGGTTGAGCGGCTATCGTCTCGACCACGTCATGAACATCACCGACGTAGACGACAAGATCATCCGCAACGCCACCGCGCAGCGCAAGCCGCTGGAAGAATACACCGCGGTTTATACGAAAGCCTTTCTGGAGGATTGCGCCAAGCTGCGCCTGGAAGAGCCGGAACACCGTGTTCCAGCCACCGGGCATATCGACGATATGGTGCGCGCCATCGAGCAACTCGGTACGCGCGAGCATACCTATCGCAGCGATGGCTCGGTCTACTTTCGAATCTCAACTTTTCCGGGTTATGGCAAGCTTTCGCATAACGATTTCAGCGGCAATATCGCCGGCGCGCGCGTAGATGTGGACAGCTACGAAAAGGCCGACGCGCGCGATTTCGCCTTATGGAAAGCTCCCAAGGAGGGCGAGCCTTTCTGGGAAACGGCGCTCGGACCGGGCCGTCCGGGCTGGCACATCGAGTGTTCCGTGATGGCGATCAAGTACCTGGGGGAAACCCTCGATATTCACGCCGGCGGCGTGGATCTCATCTTTCCCCATCACGAGAACGAGATCGCGCAATCGGAAGCGCTCACGGGCAAGCCGTTCGCGCGCTTCTGGCTGCATTCGGAGTTTCTGCTGGTCGAAGGGCAGAAGATGTCGAAGTCGCTGGGAAACTATTACACGCTCCGGGACATTTTGGAGAAGCACGGGTACCAGCCGGAGGCGGTGCGCTATCTGCTGGCATCGGTGCCGTACCGCAAGCAGCTCAATTTCACCTTCGACGGGCTGAAATCGGCGAATACGGCGATCGACCGGCTGCGCAATTTCAAGCTGCGCGTGGATACGGAACGCTTCCCGGAAGGCACGAGCGAGCGTCTAGCGGCGCGCACAACCGAGGCGTGCAAAGCTTTCACCGGGGGATTGAACGACGACCTGAACACGGCGGAAGCATTGGGCGCGGTATTCGAGTACATCCGCGATGCCAATAGCGCCATGGACTCGGGCGAATTCCGGGCGGGCAACGTCGCGGGCGCGCAGAAGTTGCTGGGCTGGTTCGACCAGGTCTTCGACGTTCTGAAGCCTACGCCGGCCGCGGAAGCGGAGATTTCCGAGGCGGAAATCGAAAGGCTGATTGCCGAGCGGAACGCCGCCAGGAAAGCGAAGAATTTCGCGCGCTCGGACGAGATCCGTGGCCAGCTTCTGGAACGCGGGATTATCCTCGAAGACACCAAGGGCGGCGTGCGCTGGAAGAGGAAAACAACTTGAAGCTGCACACCAAGGTAGTGCATATCGGCGATCGCAAGAAGGCCGGGCGGCACGTTCCAGTGACGACGCCCATTCATACCGCGGCGAGTTACTTCTACGAATCCATGGAGCAGCTCGACCGCGTGTTCGGCCAACAGGACACCGGTTTTTCGTACGCGCGCTACGACAATCCTTCCACGGCGGCGCTCGAAGAATTGGTGGCCACGCTCGAAAGCGGCCACGGCGCGCTGGCATGCGCTTCGGGAATGGCCGCGATTCACATGGCGATCGAGACCGCGCTGGTGGACCGGCGCAGATCGATTGTGGCCGCGAGCGCGCTCTATGGAGCCACCGTCAGCCTGCTTATGCAAGTGATGGAGCCGGCGGGCGTGGCGGTGCGCTTCGCGGATGTCTGCGATCTGGACGGGCTACGCGCGGCGGTCGCCGAGGCGAAACCCGGATGCATTCTGGTGGAGACCATCTCGAATCCGCTGCTGCGGGTGGGGCAGATGGACCGGATCGCCGCCATCGCGCGCGAGGCCGGCGCCGCGCTGGTGGTGGACAGCACCTTCGCCACGCCCCTGATTCTGCGGCCGATCGAACTGGGCGCCCACCTGGTGGTGCACAGCGCGACCAAGTACCTCTCCGGCCATGGCGACGTTTTGGGGGGCGTGGTGGTGAGCGATGCGGAGCACTTTCCCACGCTGCGCTCGCTTTCGCGCACGCTCGGGCCGGTAATGGGGCCGTTCGAAGCGTACCTGACGATGCGCGGTATCAAGACCTTTGCCCTGCGCATGGAACGGCAATGCGCCAATGCCTGCCGGGTGGCTTCGTACCTTGCCACCCATCCGCGCATCGCGCGGGTGTACTTTCCGGCCGGCGCCGATCATCCCGATGCGGCCGCGATCCGCCGCCTGTTTCCGCCGAACCTCTATGGCGCAATCGTCAGCTTCGAGCTGAAGGATGCGGGCAGGGAAGAGGTCTTCCGCTTTATGGATGCGCTGCGGCTGATTGTGCGGGCCACCTCACTGGGCGACGTGCACAGCATGATGCTCTATCCGGTGATGAGCTCGCATCGCGAGATTTCGCCCAAGCACCGCGAGCGCATGGGCATCGGCGATGGCCTGGTGCGGCTTTCGGTAGGGATCGAAGCGCCGGAAGACATTATCGAGGACCTCGAACAGGCGTTGCGATAAAACCGGCCGCGCTCAGAACAATACCGAGTTGCCGCGTGTCCGGCGGCGCGGAAAATGTGCGGTCCACCTGAATTGCAACATTGGCGGAGGGTCCCGCGGGCGCGACCGGCGGCGACTCTAAAGTGTACGTGCCGGGCGACCGATAGACTTGCGCCGCGACCTGGCGGCCGTCCAGGAGAATCGCGATCCGGCGGGCGGGCGCGGCCGCGGGAATGGTAAAGGTGGCGGCTAACGGCGCGGGCACGGACGGCGATTTGAAAATCAAGATGCCGCGGGCGGCGGTCCAGCGGTAGGCGTTGGCTTCCAGTTGGTAGATGCCGCTGACGATCTGGCCGGCGGCTTCGGGCGCATTCATCGGCAGGTATTCGCGCGTGGGATGGCGCTCCAGGATCAAGTCGGCGCGGAGGCGGTCGATAGGGCCGGCGGAGAGGCCGAAAGGCCAGAGCCCGCGCGAGCTGTCGGAGTAGCCGGAGTGCGTATCGAGGCCGATGAGGCGCAGGGGAATGGCGGGCCGAATCTCCATGCGCGCGATGGTGGAGGCCGGGGCGGTGGGCGCGACCGAACGAGTGAGTTCGCTTGAAGCCACAATGTCGCCGGGACGGAGCTGCTGGTTTTTGCGAAGCGGCAAGGCGTGGTCGGCTTCGAGATAGAAGCGCAGGCCTAGTTCGCCATCGACCCACACGCGATGGTTGGCACTGGGAACGGCGAGCTGGGCGGCGAAGCGGCGGTTGGCGTCCCAGTGCGCGTAGTTGACGATGGCGAGGCCGAGGCTGAGCGCCATTTGCGCGGCGAATGCGGGCGCGAGCCACTTGATGGGCAGGCGGGAAGCCAGCAGCGCGACGGGAGCCGCGATGGGCAGCAGGTAGCGGGCGGAGCCGGCGAAGAAGACCGCAATGGCTCCGGCGAAGAAAATGGCGATCCAGGCGAGCAGGAAGCGTGTGGCGGGTTCGGCGCGCTTGCGCCAGGCGAGCCAAAGAGTGCCCGGCAGGAGCAGAGGGAAGACGATCCAGCAGCAGTGAATGGCAAGCGCTTCGGCATTGCGGATCTTGGCGGCGAGCGCCTGGAAGTTGTACGTGGAGAAATAGCCGGTGAGCACGGCGGCGGGAAGCGCGCCGGTCGAGAGGCGTTCGAAGAGTTGGTAAGCGGCGATGGTGATGGGGGGAGTCAAGAGGACAAGCCAGCGGACCGCTCCCTTACGGGCGCGGCTCTGATACGCGTACACGGCGAGAATGGGAGTCAGAAAGATGGCCTGATACGCGGCCATGGCAGCGAGCACCATGGCCGCGGCGGCGAGCCAGAAGCGGCCGGCGCAGTAGAGGGCGATGGCGGCCATCCAGAACGCCAGAAACGGGAGGTCGGATTCGAAGGAGTTACCGTTGACGACGAATGCCGGAACGGCCAGGAACAGCAGCGCGGCCCAGAGCGGTTTTGGGGAAAAGCGGCGGGCCAGCGACCACATAGCCAAAGCGGCGATGAGCGAGAACGCTGTGTAGGCGATGTGGAAAGGGACTTCCTTTACGTCGCCGAAGAGGGCGATCAGGCCGGCCAAAACCCAGGCATCGAGCGGCGGGTGCGGGTGGCCGCGCAGATCGACAGCGACGCCTTGGAACACGTAGGTGGTGTGGGCCGGGTGCAGCGGCTCTACAAGCGCGTGCTCGGCTTCGGAGATGTAGGTATCGTCGTCGCCCTGGACGGCCTGGTTCAGGAACGGCAGGCGGAGCAGGAGGACGAGGGCCAGGATGAGGAGCAGCCCGCTTTTAGTCAGGCGGGCTTCCATCGCAGAACCGGCTTGCGGGCGGCGGTCACTTCATCCACGCGGCTGGTGCGGGTGGCGTGCGGCGCGGTTTTGACGATCTCGGGATTCTTTTCGGCTTCTTCGGCGATATCGATCATGGCTTGAATGAAGCGGTCGAGTTCGTGCTTGGTTTCGGTCTCCGTGGGTTCGATCATCATGGCGCCGCGGACGATCAGCGGGAAGCTGACGGTGTAAGGGTGGAAGCCGTAATCGATGAGGCGCTTGGCGATTTCGCCGGTGTGCACGTCATGCGCGGCCTGGCGCGCATCGCTGAAGACTACTTCGTGCATGGAGGGCGACGAATAGGGCAGATCGTAGTGGGGCTCCAGCTTCTTTCGCAGGTAATTGGCGTTGAGCACGGCGTCGAGCGTGACGTTGCGGAGGCCCGGCCCCCCGTGCGCCAGGATGTAAGCCAGGGCGCGCACCAGCACGCCAAAGTTGCCGTAGAAGGCGCGGACGCGGCCGATGGAATCTTCCCGGCGGTAATCCCACGCCCATTTCTTGCCGGAGCGTTTGAGCCGCGGGACGGGCAGGAACGGCTCCAGTTCGCGTTTGACGGCGACGGGTCCCGCGCCGGGGCCGCCTCCGCCGTGCGGCGTGGAGAAGGTCTTGTGCAGGTTGAGGTGCATGGCATCGACGCCGAAATCGCCGGGGCGGGCAATACCCAGGAGCGCGTTCATGTTGGCGCCATCCATGTAGAGGAGCGCGCCTTTCGAGTGCAGGATTTCGGCAATGCGAGTGATGCTCTGTTCGAAGATGCCGAGGGTGTTGGGGTTGGTGAGCATCAGCGCGGCGACATCCTCGTTGACCACCTCTGCCAGCGCGGCAACATCGACCATGCCGGCCTGGTTCGATTTGATGTTCTGGACGGCGTAGCCGGCCATTGCCGCCGAGGCCGGGTTGGTGCCATGAGCGGAATCGGGGATGAGGATTTTCTTGCGCGGATTGCCGCGTTTGGTGAGGAGCGCGCGCATTAGGAGGAGGGCGGTGAGTTCGCCTTGTGCGCCGGCGGCGGGCTGGAGCGTGACCGCGTCCATACCGGTGATTTCCGCGAGCGCGGCTTCCAGACGGGTCATGACTTCCAGGGCGCCTTGCGCGAGCGACTCGGGCTGGTAGGGATGTGCCCAGGCGAGACCTTCGAGGCGCGCGACCAGCTCATTGATGCGCGGGTTGTACTTCATGGTGCAGGAGCCGAGTGGGTACATGCCGAAATCGATGGCGTAGTTCCAGGCGGAGAGGCGGGTGTAGTGGCGGACGACTTCGACTTCGCTCACTTCGGGGAAGCCCTCGACTTCGGGGCGGACCTGGTCTGGGCCAAGGGCCTCGGCGGGATCGACGGGCGGAACGTCGAGTTCCGGCAATTGGTAGGCGAGCTTGCCGGGCGAGCTGCGCTCGAACAGCAAGGGCTCGTTATAAGAGAGGTGGGGGCGAACGCGGCTAGTCATGCGAGCACCTCCACGAGCCGGTCCATGTCTTGGCGGCGGGACATTTCGGTGGCGCAGAGGAGCATGGAATCGTCCAGTTCGGGATAGAAGCGGCCGAGGGGGAGGCCGCCGATAATTTTGCGGCGTAGCAGGGCCCTGTTCACCGTTTCAGGGGATCGGCCTTCGAGGCGAACGACGAATTCGTTGAAGAAGTTGCCGCAGAAGCGGCGGTTGAGACGGCCAGCGAGGTAGTGTGATTTAGCCAGATTCTGTTCGGCAAGCTCGCGCATGCCCTGCTTGCCATAGACGGCCATGAAGACGCTCGCCATGAGGGCGAGCAAGGCCTGATTCGTACAGATGTTGGAAGTGGCCTTCTCGCGGCGGATGTGCTGCTCGCGGGTGGCGAGGGTGAGACAGAAGGCTCGGTTGCCTAGGGAATCGACGGTTTCGCCGACCAGGCGGCCGGGCATCTGGCGCAGGAACTTCTCGCGGGTGGCGATGATGCCGGCGAAGGGGCCGCCGTAGCTGGGGGAAATGGCGAAGGATTGCAATTCGCCGGCCACGATATCGGCCTCCTCGGGCGGGCGCAGGAGGCCCAGAGAAACGGCTTCGGTAAAGACGACGATCAGCAGGGCGCCGCGGCGGTGGGCCAGCTCGGCCGCCTGGCGGAGCGGTTCGATCACGCCGAAGAAGTTGGGGGACTGAACGATTACGGCGGCGGTGAGGGCGTTGAGGCGCCGGTCGAGATCCTGGAGATCGAGCGTGCCCATGCCTTCGGCATAGCCGAACTCTTCGACGGGCATGCCCTGATTTTTGGCGTACGTGCGGAGGACCTCGCGATATTCGGGGTGAACGGCGCGGGCGACCAGGACGCGGCCTTTGCCAGTGGCGCGGACGGCCATCATGGCGGCTTCGGCCATGGCGTTCGAGCCATCGTACATGGATGCATTGGCGACATCCATGCCGGTGAGCTGGCAGATCATGGTTTGAAATTCGAAGATGGTGGTGAGGGTGCCCTGGGAGATTTCGGCCTGGTAGGGAGTGTACGAGGTGAGGAACTCGCCGCGGGAGACGACGGTATCGACCAGCACGGGGCGGAAATGGCGATAGACTCCGGCGCCGAGGAAAGACGCATAGCTGCCATCATTTTCGGCGGCTCGGTCCTTGAAATACTGCACGATTTCGTACTCGGAAAGGCCCGGCGCCAGATCGAGCGGGCGTTTGAGCCGGACTTCGTCCGGCAGATGCGCAAACAGCGCTTCAGTGGAATCCGCTCCGATGGCCTGAAGCATTTCGCGCCTTTCGGAAGCGGATTTCGGCAAATAGCGCAACCTACTTTTCTTCTCCTATATAAGATTCATACTCGGCGGCGGTCATGAGTTCCGCGGAAGGCGGGCCGGAAATGCGAACCTTCAACAGCCAAGCTTCGCCATGAGGATCTTCGTTGAGCTTTTCGGGGGCGTCGGTGAGAATTGGGTTCGTTTCGGCAACTTCGCCGGTCACCGGGGAGTAGATTTCCGAGACCGCCTTTACCGATTCTACCGTACCGAGCGCTTTGCCCTGTTCGACGCGGGCGCCGGGTTTCGGGAGGTCAACGTAGACAATATCGCCGAGTTCCTGCTGGGCGTGATCGGTGATACCGATGGTGGCGATATCGCCTTCGACGCGCACCCATTCGTGTTCCTTGGTGTATCGAAGATTGTCTGGGTACATGGTTATCCCGGCCGTTTGTAGAACGGCGTTTTGACGATGACCGCGTCCGCAAGCCGGCCGCGGATCAGGATTTGGATCTGGCGGCCGGGCGCTAGGCGGCGGTCCGCGGGAAGGTAGCAGAGGCCGATGTTCTTATTCAGCCCTTGGCAGGGCGGCTGGGCGCCTCCGGCGCAGGAGTCTTCTTCATTGGAGGGGCGGGCCGGACGTGTTGTGGTACCAGAGGGCACGGGCGAGCCGCTAGTGACCCAGCCGGCGGGGGCGCCATCGAGATAGACTTCGCAGCCATCGCGGGCGATGGCGCGGCCGAGCATTTCGAAGCCGAAGAGCCGGCGCTTGAGGCCCGTTTCCTTCTGGTGGAGGAGAGCCGCGCGGCCGAGGAAATCGCCCTTATCGAATTTGACGATCCAAGCCAATCCGGCTTCGAGCGGGGATATCGAGGCATCGATCTCATGGCCGTAGAGGGAATAGGCGGATTCCAGGCGGAGGGTGTTCCGGGCGCCCAGACCGCAAGGTCTGATGCCGAACGGGGCGCCGGCGTGGAGGAGTTCGTTCCAGACCCATTCGGCGTGGGAAGGCGGAATGTAACATTCAAAGCCATCTTCGCCGGTATAGCCGGTGCGGGCGATGCGGGCGGGAGCGCCGGCCACTTCGCCATCGCGGAAGTGATAGTGAGCGATCGAACCCAATTCAGTGGAAGTGAGTTTTTGCAGGGTAGCAAGGGCATGCGGACCCTGGATGGCGAGTTGGGCGTAGCGGTCGCCGGCGAATTCGACCTGGGCATCGAATCCGGTTTGGGCCCGGATGTGGTCGAAATCTTTTTCCTGATTAGCGGCGTTCACGCACAGGAAGTAATGGTCATCGGCGATTTTGTGGACCAGGATGTCATCGACGAAACCGCCGTGGGAGTAAAGGAGGCCGGAGTATTGGACCTGGCCGGGCGCGAGTTTGCCGGCGTGATTTGTGGTGACGAAATCGGTGAGGCCGCCGGCCTGGGGGCCGCGGATTTCGATTTCGCCCATGTGGCTGACATCGAACAAGCCAACGGCAGTGCGGACGGCGCGGTGTTCTTCGAGTATGCCGGAATACTGAATGGGCATCTCCCAGCCGCCGAAATCGACCATTTTGGCGCGGAGGGCTTTGTGGACGGAATGGAGCGCAGTGGCGCGAAGCGAAGTTGCCGCGGCCATCGAAATTTTATTGAACCACAGAGACGCGGAGGCACGGAGGCGACGGAGAGCACGGAGACACTACGGGTATGCGTTGGTGAGTCGAATGCGGGACGGGAGGTTTTGGCCTCCCGTCCGCTTCGCGGTGGGAACTCCGGGTGCATGCAGGTCTTGCCGTAAGACCTTGCGGCTTTGAGGGCGCCCCAGCCCCTGCGGCCGCCGATCGAACTACATTTGCTGCATTTCCGCAATTCTTTTCGGACATCGATGCCCGCCCGCGCCGCCGCCGGGCCCTACTACCCAACGGAAGCGCGGAACACCAAACAACTGGAGAAGAGTGACTGGCCAGTCATGGAATCCTTCTCTGAGTTCATGAGAGCACGGTGGAAAACAGGGTTGGCGCTACGGAATAGGTAAGTGGTTGAAAAAGAGGCGAATATATTCTTATTGCGTTTGGGAACGACCTGTGGAACTCCGGCCAACGGGTGTTGACTTCCGTGGGGAATGTTTCGGCGCGGCGGCCGCGCAGCCGGGGCAGGCTGGTCAGATGACCAGATTGCGCCGCGCGACGGAGTGCAGGGCGAAGTGCCTGGCTTACCTGAATGCAGTGGATTATTCGGGCGGGCGGATCACCATCACGAAGCGCGGCAAACCGGTGGCTGGTGCTGGGGCCGGTGAAGCGGCGTGGGTTCCAATCGCCCGCGAACAGTAACGGTTGAGGTTGTCGGATAATCGGCGGGCGCTTCTCAGTACAATAAAACTCGGCGGGCTTCCGCCCGCGAGGGCACGAATGAGACTGCGGAAGTACCGCGGTACCGGCCTGGCGGCGGCGATGCTGCTGTTCGCGCACGAGAATAACGGCGCGCCCAATTTACGAGCGCGAGCGGAGGCGGCGTATTCGCGGAAGATGAAGGCGATTGCAATGAACATGGGGACCGAGGATGCGCTTTTGGAGCAGAACCGCGAGACGAACGAGGCGTTTAGGGAGGCGGGCGCCTGAACGGACTGGCGGAGCGGGTGGAAGCGGTGCGCGGCCGGATGGCGCGCGCGGCGGAGCGGGCGGGGCGCGATCCGGCGGGGATTTTGCTGCTGGCCGTAACTAAGGTGTTTCCGTCGGCGGCGATTCGCGAGGCTT
Organism: Bryobacteraceae bacterium; assembly: GCA_035294665.1. GTDB lineage: Bacteria > Acidobacteriota > Terriglobia > Bryobacterales > Bryobacteraceae > PSRJ01. The sequence continues at coordinate 12,922 of DATGKM010000085.1, forward strand.
ATGCACTGGGGCTGCGGGAATTCGGCGAGAACTACGTGCAGGAGTTCGAGGGGAAAGCGCCGGAAGTGCGCGGCCTCGAGGGGGCGCGGTTTCATTTGATCGGGCACTTGCAATCGAACAAATCGCGGAAGGCGGTGGAGCTGTTCGATGTGGTGCAGACGGTGGATTCGGAAAAGCTGGCGCGGCGGCTGAACGAGGCGATGGCGGCAAGCGGGAAAACGCTGGAGGTGATGCTGGAGGTGAAGCTTTCCGGTGAAGAGGCGAAGAGCGGGGCGGCTCCGGAAGAGTTGCCGGAACTGATCGCGGCGGTGCGGGGATGCGAGCGGCTGCGCCTGCGCGGGCTGATGACGATGCCGCCCTGGACGGAGGATGCGGAGCAATCACGGCCGTATTTCCGGAGGCTGCGGGAACTGGCGGGGCGTCACGAATTGCCGGAGCTTTCGATGGGCATGACGAACGATTTCGAAGTGGCCATAGAGGAAGGCGCGACGTGCGTGCGGGTGGGCACGGCGCTATTCGGCAAGCGGCAGAAACGGTGACGGTTGGATTCTATGCGCCACTGCCGCCGGCGCGCACGGGGGTAGCCGACTATGCGGCGGCGCTGGTGGGCGCGCTGAAGCGCCACGGCGAGGTGCGGGTGGGGCCGCGGCGCTGCGATGTGGCGCTGTACCACGTGGGAAACAACCGGCTGCATGCCGGAATCTACCGCCGGGCTCTCAAGGAGCCGGGGGTGGTGGTGCTGCATGACGCGGTGCTGAACCATTTTCTTTTAGGGCAGCTTTCGCGGGAACAGTACATCGAGGAATTCGTGTACAACTATGGGGGCTGGAACCGCGGGCTGGCGGAGGACTTGTGGGAATCGCGAACCGGTTCGGCCGGCGACGAGCGGTATTTTCAGTTTCCGATGCTGCGGCGGATTGCGGAGCGGGCGCGCGCGGTGATCGTGCATAATCCAGCGGCCGCGCGGATGGTGCGGGCGCACGCGCCGGAAGCGCGCGTGATTGAAATTCCGCATCTGTTCCGCGCGCCACAGTTGCCGGGGGAAGCGGAAGCGCTGCGGTATCGGGCGGGGCTGGGACTGGGCGAGGCGGCATTTGTGTTCGGGGTGTTCGGATTTTTGCGGGAATCGAAGCGGGTGGCGCAGATTGTGGAAGTGTTCGGGCGGCTGCGCCGGGAGCGCGCGGACGTGGGGCTGTTGCTGGCGGGCGCATTTGTTTCCTCCGATCTGGAGCGGCTGGCGCGGGGACTGTTCCAAAGCGAGGGACTGGTGTACCGGCCGTATCTTGGCGAACGCGAATTTTGGCTGGCGGCGAGCGCGATTGACGGCTGCATTAACTTGCGGTATCCGGCGGCGGGGGAGACTTCGGGGATTGCCGTGCGGATGATGGGGATTGCGAAACCGGTGCTGCTGACGGATGCGGAAGAAAGTGCCCGCTTTCCGGAGGACGGTTGTATGCGCGTAAGCGCGGGAGTGGGCGAGCGCGATTCGCTATGGAGCCACATGGTTCTGTTAACATCGATTGCTGGGGTAGGGCGTGCCATCGGCGAGAGCGGCGCCGCCCACGTTCGCGCACGCCACGGCCTGGAGCAGGTGGCCGAGCTGTACTGGAGCGTGCTGTGCGAATCCCGTTCCTGATTGTAGTGTGTTGGGGAGGGCTGGCTGCCGCCCAGAATGCGGCGGTTGCGTTCCGCGATGTCGCGGTTCCCATGCGGGATGGGGTGCATCTGGCGGCCAACGTGTTTCTGCCGGCGGAGGCGGGGCCGTACGCCACGATTCTGGTGCGCACACCGTACGGCAAGGGCACGAGACTGGTTCCGAACTATCAGGCGTTTGTGGACCACGGATACGCGGTGGTGGTGGAAGACGTGCGCGGGAGATACGGTTCGGAAGGCGCATTCGATCCGCTGACGCAGGAGCCGCGGGACGGCGACGATACCATCAACTGGATTGCGAGGCAGTCGTGGTCGAACGGGAAAGTGGGGATGATCGGCGGCTCCTATTTGGGAATTGCGCAGTGGAAGGCGGCGCTGGCGGAGAATCCGCATTTGAAAGCGATTTTTCCGGTGGTTTCGGGCGACGACGATTACCGCGACCGGTTCTATTCGACCGGCGGAGCGCTGAAGCTGGGGCACCGGCTGGAGTGGCTGGCGGAGAACCGGAAGGCGCCGGGGTACATGCCGGAATTCAACAAGTTCATCTGGCATCTGCCACTGCGGACGGCCGATGTGGCGGCCACGGGGCAGGCGAATGCCGAGTGGGCGGCGGCGATGGATCATCCCACTTACGATTCGTTCTGGAAGCGGATCAGCACGCGGGAACGGCTGGGCGAGATTCGGATTCCGGTGTTTGCGGTGGGAGGGTGGTACGACAACTACGTGGAGAGCGATCTGGACGCTTATGAGGCGCTGCGGAAGCGCTCGGGCTTGAATCGGATTCTAATCGGGCCGTGGCCGCATAATATGTCGTACAAGTTTGCAAATACGGATTTCGGGCGCGAATCGGCCGCGCCGGTGCGGCGATTGCAGTTGGAGTGGTTCGACCAGTGGCTGGGCGGGAAGGATTCGCCACTCACCGCGCAGCCGCCGGTCCGCGTGTTTTTGATGGGAGCGAACCGCTGGCTGGAGGAACGCGAGTGGCCGCCGGCGGAGGCGCACTCACTGAAGCTGTATCTGGACAGCACGGGCCACGCCAATACGGCGGCGGGCGACGGCACACTGGCGCCGCGGCCGCCGCGGCTGAGCGGCAGCGACAGTTACATATACGATCCGCGCAACCCGGCGCCTACCCGGGGCGGGGCGGTGTGCTGCAATCCGGCGGTTTTTCCATGGGGGCCGCTCGACCAGAGGCCGGTGGAGAAACGGCGGGACGTGCTGGTGTATACGAGCCCGCCCTTGCGGGATGAACTGGAAGTGGTGGGGCCTGTGCGGGTGGTGCTGTTTGTGGCCACAAACCGGCGCGATACGGATTTTACCGCCAAGCTGGTGGACGTTTTTCCGAACGGCTACGCGCGGATCCTTTCCGACGGCATCCTGCGGCTGCGATATCGCGAAGGGCTGGAGCGAGCGGCGCCTGCCGAGCCGGGCAAGATCTACCGTGTGACCATTGATGCCGGGGTTACGGGGAATGTGTTTGAAAAAGACCACCGGGTGCGAATTGAAATTTCCAGCAGCAATTTTCCAAAGTTTGACCGGAATCCGAATACGGGTGGGCCGATTGGGGGCGAGACGCGCCTGCTGACCGCGAGCCAGACGGTCCACCACGGGCGCCCGTATGCGTCCTATGTGGAACTGCAGGCGATGCCGCGCCGGGCGGCCAATTTGACGGCGAACGCATCGACGCGCTATTTTGCAAGTAGCCGCACAAACCGGGCGCGGTAGCCAAGTGGTAAGGCCAAGGTCTGCAAAACCTTTATTCGTCGGTTCGATTCCGACCCGCGCCTCCAAGATTTCCTTCACTAAATTATTCAGACAACAACCAGCTTAGCGAGGCTCCGAACCCCGCTCACAGGGTGTATTTCTCGACCGCGAAATTGCCGAACGAACGGTGCCATTCGCGCCGGGAGCCCGTTTCCGCGCAGCCGGCCCAGCCGCGGTTCAGCGCGACCCAACTGCCCGCGGGTACGAATTTCCGGATCGCCGAAGGATTCGAGCTGCGCGTTCAGGAAGCCATGCGGGACGCCCTTACGGGTCCCGCGGTGAACATCAACAATGGCGACACGGACCGGTACGCGGACAGGGGTGGAACATTCACAAAGGCGCTTCCGCACGATCTTTATGGACGCGTAGACCCGAACGCATTCGCCGGTTTTGCAACTGCTTTGAACAGCGGAAAATTTTCCGATTTCGAAAAAATCATCATGGGCGGAACGCGCACGCTCAATGGCCCCCAAGGCGGCTTGGCTTTCGATCTGGAAGCAATGGACAACGTGCAATTCGGACAGCCGCAGGCGCCTCCCGCTCCCGCAATCGCCAGCGACCAGACCGCCACGGAATTGGCGGAACATTACTGGGCTTCGTTGTTGCGCGATGTTCCGTTCACGGAATACGGTTCGAACGCCTTGGCGGCTCAGGCCGCGGCCGAGTTGAGCTCACAGCCATCCTACGCCGGCCCCAGAGACAGTCACGGCCAGGTGACGCCCGGCCTGCTATTTCGGGGCGGTTTTCCGGGCGAAACCGTGGGCCCCTATGTCTCGCAATTTCTCTTGCAGCCCGTGCAGGGCAACTTACCGTGAACGGCGAGCTGAACAAGTTGGGGCACAACGTCAGTTTCGGGCACGGGATTCACGCCGGAATCCACTGGCGCAGCGATACGGACACTTCCTTGATATTGGGCGAGGCGGTCGCGCTCAGTTTCTTGAGCAACCGGGCGCGTACCTACGATGAACCGTTCACCGGTGCAGTTCGCCGGTTACTGCACGCGCGTAAAGCCGAACTTGACGGTTCGGGGACCCTTGGCTTTGCCATCGCCTTTTTCGCCGCCGGCCTGCGGGGGAGGCTCGATCACCATTTCGTTGGTGTAGTGCATCTTGTCGGGGGAGAGCGTCCACACGTCGTGGTACTTGGTGCCGTTGGCGGCCACGGTGTCGACGGTCAGGACGTTGCCCTCCATTTTGCCGGTGGCGGTGGCGCCTTTCCAGAGGCCGTCATATTCCATTTTTACTTCGTGGCCGTCGGTGGGATACATGCGGACGATCATGAGCGTGTTGGGCCGATTTCCGCTGGGCGGCTGAATCTCGGTCATGACGATCACGTTGCCGTCGACGCCGAGCAGGCGAGTCATATTTGGCGTTCCCGGATCGGCTTTCCAGGTGCCCACGAAGTCCTTAGGACCTTCGGCGAGCAGCGGCGCTAGCCCGATCATTCCCAATATAATCAGCTTGTTCACGTTCTCCTCCCGATATCTTTCGGCCGTGGTCGCAAGTTCCCGGCGACGGCCCAGTTTATCAAAAGTTACCGCCGGGCGTCTCAGTACGGGCGCTCTCCAACGATGTTTCCGGGCGGATTATATTCGCAGACCCAGACCTGGCGCTGCTGATTTTGCGCGACGCCGCAGCCCACTTCCTTGGTGTCGCGCCAGACTACCTGGGTGTAATGGCCGCAGACGGCCGAGCAGGAATTGGTCTTGTAGTTGTAGTCGCGGGCCTCGGATGCCCAATCGTTCACAACTTCAACCGGGGTAGCAGCGGCGCCGGTGATCTCGAAGAGATTTTCGCCATAGGGATTCCGCGATTGATGCTGAAAATTGCCATTGCGGAGAAGCGTGTCCGCCCATTGCTGAGCTCCCGCGGCGAGTTCCGTGCTCCAGGTGAGGGACGGAACTCCTACGCGCTTCCGAATGGCATTGTGCGCGGCGAGCATCTGACGGGTGAGAGACTCGTCCGCGCCGGACAGCGTACCGGCAAGGATGATTGTGAGCGGCAGTTTGAGAAAGTTCGGCATAACTTGCGAAACGGAAGGCGGATGAACGAACCCTCTATTGTCGCGATTCGGCTTGAGCGCCGGAGATCAGTGGGATGGTAAGATAAGGAAGCGATTCGAAGCCACCCTAGCTCAGTTGGTAGAGCGGCTGATTCGTAATCAGCAGGTCGCCGGTTCAAGCCCGGCGGGTGGCTCCAGAAGGCTTTACGTTAACCCTCAACAGCAAAGGCCCTGCTCCTTTTCCACTTCACTGCATGCGCGTACTTGTGAGCAAGCGCCGGCCGCCGCGGTAAACTTCTAACCGGATGCAAATTCCTCCGGAGTGGCACAGGCAACTACACGACATCTCCCGCGTAGTTTTGGCATATCTGCTTTCCTTGCCCATCGGCTGGCAGCGCGAGGAAGAGGCCCACGCGGTGGGTGTGCGGACGTTTCCGATAGTGGCCATGGCGAGTTGTGGCTATGTTCTGTTGGCCATGCCGGGGCAGCAGAGCTTGGATGCGCAATCGCGCATCATTCAGGGTTTGGTGGCGGGCATGGGTTTCATCGGCGCGGGCGCAATTATGAAGGCTGGACCAAGAGTGCATGGCACGGCGGCGGCGGCCAGCATCTGGAACATGGGGGTGCTGGGCGCCGCCATCGCGCAGGATCGGTTTCTGCTGGCGGTGGTGCTGGCGATTGTGAATTTTGCCGGACTGCGGTATTTGCTGCCGCTAAAGAAAAAGATCGACGATCGGGAGAGCCGCCACGGCAGGAAACAATAGACGCGTTTACGGCTGGGATTCCGGCTTGGCCGAAGCTTTCCATTCGCGCTCGATACGCCGGATGTAGTCGAGCGTTTCGCTAAAAGGCGGGACGCCTCCGAAACGGTCTACGGCGGCCGGGCCGGCATTATACGCAGCCAGCGCGTGGCGTAGCCCGCCGCGGTATTTTTCCAGGAGGGCGCGCAGGTATCGCGCGCCGGCATCCACGTTCTGCGCGGGGTCCCGGGGATCGGCGCCCAGCTCCCGCGCCGTCGAAGGCATGAGCTGCATCAGCCCAACCGCGCCTTTCGCTGATACGGCTTGCGGATGAAATCCGGATTCGGCTTTCATTACACTACGCAGCAGGGAACTGGGCAGACCATATTTTTGGGCGGCACGGTCGGCGAGCTGCTCGGGAGTGAGGGGTGAAGCCGGGGCGGCCGGAAGAGCGGCAGGCAGGGCAGGGCGCGGAGTATCCGGCTCAAAACTATCCGGTTCGAAACCACGGATCTCGGAGGCATCCATTTCGATTTCGCCCGCGCCCAGATGCAGCACCATTTTGCTTCCGGAGGATTCGTGGCCGTCGACGCGCAGACGGGCGCCGCTGGCGAGGATCGCGTCCTCTCCCGCCCATGCGAGGCCGGCCAGACAGAATGCTAACAGGTAACGCATTGCGGGCACATTCAGTCTGACGTAAAAGACAGGCAAATCGTGGAGCATTTCCGGGGCGCTTGGCACTCCATAGTTTGGGGCCGCATCCGACGATTTGATATCTTGAGTTAGTAACCCTTAGGGTATGCCATTTTACATTCAGCCGATCCGGGAATTCCTGGTTCGGCCAGCGCTTCCGCCTTCGCTGGCGCGTTTGTCGGAACTAGCATATAACCTTCTGTGGAGCTGGGAGCCGATTATTCGCGCGGTCTTCCGGCGGCTCGATCCCAATCTCTGGCGGGATTGCGGATATAACCCGGTCTTGATGCTGGGGCGCGTGTCGCAGTCCACTCTCAAGAAGGCGGCGGCCGATCCGCGCTATCTCGGCCTGTACAAGCAGGCGTGCGACACCTATGACGCGCGCACGCGCAAGGCACAGCCTCCGGGCGATGGCAAGCTGATCGCGTACTTTTCGGCCGAATATGGGCTGACCGAATGCCTGCCGATCTACTCGGGGGGGCTAGGCGTTCTTTCCGGCGACCACCTGAAGTCTTCGAGCGATCTGGATTATCCGCTGATCGGCTTGGGCTTGCTGTATCAGCAAGGCTATTTCCGCCAATTTCTGAATCCCGACGGTTGGCAGCAGGAGCGGTATCCGCTGAACGATTTTTTCACGCTGCCGCTGATCCCCGTAAAGGATGCCGACGGGCAGGATCTGAAAGTAACCGTGAAGCTGCCGACCGGAAACGTGTTCATCCAGGTGTGGAAGCTGGAAGTCGGCAGAATCACGCTCTACCTGCTCGATACCAACATTCCCGAGAATGTTTTGCCGCAAGATCGCGATATTACCGATTCTTTATACGGCGGCGATGACGATACTCGCATCCGGCAGGAGATCGTGCTGGGAATTGGCGGCATGCGGGCGCTGCGCGCCATGAACTTGCGGCCCACCGTGTTTCACATGAACGAAGGCCACTCGGCATTTCTGGCGCTGGAGCAGATCCGGCTCTACATGCGCGACGAAAAACTGAGTTTCGAGGAGGCGCTGGAAGCCGGGCGCAGCAGCAACGTTTTCACTACGCATACGCCGGTTCCGGCGGGCATCGATCTGTTCGATCCCGGTTTGATGTACCACTATTTTTCGGAATATTGCGCCGAAGTAGGCATCGATTTCCAGGCGCTGATGGGGCTGGGGCGGCGGAATCCGCATAACCGGGACGAGCGGTTTTCGATGGCCGTGCTGGCGCTGAACACCTCGGCCTACCGCAATGCCGTGAGCCGGCTGCACCGCCAGGTATCCCAGGAGATGTTCCACGATCTGTGGCCGCAGCTGCCGGTCTGGGAAGTGCCGATTACTTCGATCACTAATGGCGTCCACCTGCCAAGCTGGCTGAACGGGGACCTGGCGACGCTCTACGATCAATATCTGCAGCCGGATTGGCGGGACCACCCGGATGAGCCATCCGTATGGGAGCAGATCGCCGACATTCCGGATGAAGAGCTGGTGGAGGTACAGCGGCGGCGGAAACGCCGGCTGGTAAACTTCGTGCGGGCGCGCCAGCATGCGTCGGCGGTGCGCCGGCAGGCCTCTGCCTCGGAAGTGCGGCGGGCTTCGGAAGTGCTCGATCCAAACGCTTTCACCATCGGGTTTGCGCGCCGCTTTGCCACCTACAAGCGGGCCACGCTGCTATTCCGCGATGTGGAGCGCCTGAAGCGCATTTTGCTGAATAAAGACATGCCGGTGCAGGTGGTGATTGCGGGCAAAGCCCACCCGCGGGATCAGCCTGGGAAAACGTTCATTCGGGAGATTGTGACGCTGTCGCGCGACCCGGAGCTGTGGAAACACCTGGTTTTTGTGGAAGACTACGACATGAAGGTGGGCCGGGAGCTGGTACAGGGCGTCGATCTCTGGCTGAACACCCCCCGGCGGGGCGAAGAAGCCTGCGGCACCAGTGGCATGAAGGCGGCCATAAACGGCGTGCTGAATCTCAGCATTCTGGACGGCTGGTTCGATGAAGCCTACGAACACCTGGGCGGTTGGGCGATTGGCGAACGTGAACCGTATTCCGAGGACCAGGATGGGCTGCACGCCAGCGCCATCTACTATCTGCTGGAAAACGAAATCGTGCCGATGTTCTACGAGCGCAAAGAGCAGACGCCGCGGGAGTGGATCCGGCGGGTGAAACAGTCGCTTATGTACATCAGCCCGAATTTCGATTGCCGGCGGATGGTTCGCGAGTACATGAGCGAGCTCTATGAGCCCGCGCACTCGCAGCACATACGGCTGGTGCAGAGCGACTACCGGCTGATCCATGAGAAGGCGCGTTGGAATACCCGGATCCGCGAGGTTTGGGAACGGGTGCATTTTGTGGAATCGGGGCCGGGACCGGGCGGAACCGTAATAAGTGGCAGGCCGGTGCCGGTGCGCGCGGCCATCGATCTAGCCGGGCTGCAGCCGCAGGATGTCCGCGTAGAGGTTGTCGTGGGCCGGGTGGACACGAACGGCAATCTGGAGGACACGGAAGTGTTGGTTTTGCCCGCGGTCGAACAGAACGGCGCCGTCGCGATCTTCGAAAAAGAGATCATCCCGGAGCGGACCGGGCGCTTGGGTTATGCTTTGCGCGTCAGCCCCAACCATTTCGACGACCCGCTCACAAGGCCTTGTAGCAGTCTGCTGAAATGGAGTTCGGGATAAAAGCGGCATCGGTCAAAAAGCCAGTGGCAAAGTTGCCGGATCTGTGGTAAAAAGGGAATTGAAGTAGTAGCGGGTTCGGCCTTCCCCCCGCAATTCCCTTTGGTAATTTTCCAACTCGCCCGCGGCGTGGTTCAGGGCGTAGCCCAGAAAGCTGCGTGGTCTGCCGAGTTCGGCGTGGACCCTGTGAACCACGGGGCATCACTGAGGTGAGGGGGCCGAACTATTGATTCGGCGGCTCCAGAGTGAGCCGCTTGAGAGGTTCTCCGCTCGTCAGATACGGGCACTATCCCCAATGGACAACGAACGCAAGTACCGACAGCACGGGTATATGGATTCGGACCGGGAAGCGCGTGGGCTGCGGGAAGACCAGCCGAAACCGCAAGGCCCGCGTCCTCCCATTGACGTCACCGGGCCTCGTCTTCCCAGGCTCGTACAACACGTCGCCGCGGCACGCTGCTTTAATTGCTCAACGGCCTTGCCGCCAGGTACCGATTTCAATGGCGTGTGTCCGAAATGCAATGCCGACCTCCATTGCTGCAAGCAGTGCTCGCATTTCGAGCCGTCCACGCGGTTCCAGTGCCTGAAGCCTGTGCCGGTTCGCATCGCGGTCAAGGACAAGCGGAACGACTGCGCACTGTTCACGCCCAGGGTGACCGTGGCACGGGAAGGCACAGCGAACGGATTTGGGGCATCTCCCTTGGGTTCACTTGGACCTGCGGCGGGCGCGCCCGCTCCACGCAATCCCGAGGACGCCCGCAGCGCTTTTGACAAGCTGTTCAAGAAATTGTAAGCCGCGTGCGTGGGGTGTGTGCGCACCGTCCCCCACTTCGCCGCCAGCCCCCACCCCCCACTGTTGTACACTCGTCCTGATGGCCCCTCGCGGGGCAACTCGCACAAGGAGGATACGAATGAGAACTCGCCCGATCGCTACATTGGGCTTGCTGCTGACATCGGCGCTGCTCGCGGGAGTGATTGCCTGGGCGGGGGAAATGCCGTCCGTGGGCAGCATGGCCCCCGATTTTACTCTGCCTTCCCAGGAAGGCAAGCAGGTCAGCCTGCACGATTTCAGAGGCAAATGGGTGGTGCTGTATTTCTACCCGAAGGACATGACCCCAGGCTGCACCATCGAAGCCCATAATTTCCAGCGCGACCAGGCGCAATACGACAAGCTGAATGCGGCCGTAGTGGGCGTCAGCGTGGATAGCGTCGATTCCCACGTACAGTTCTGCACCAAGGAGAACCTGACGTTTAAACTGCTGGCCAACCCCTCGCACGATGTGGTGGACAAGTATGGTTCGCTGACCAACATGCGCGGCATGACCATCGCCGCCCGCAATACGTTTCTGGTGGACCCCAAAGGGATGATCCGCAAGGTGTACACCAAGGTTGACCCCCAACCGCACAGCCAGGAGGTGCTGGCCGACCTCGCCGAGCTTGAGAAGAAATAGCGGAAAGCTGTAAATCCCGGCGTTCTCTGGCGGGTACCGGCCCTCCCGTGCCCGCCAACTCACCCAATCCATGCTCGCCATTACTCTCGAAGACGGCGCCGTTCGTGAGAGAGAAATTGAGCGCCCCAAGCGGCCGCACGGCTTCGCCCTCCTGCGCCTTTTGTGCGGTGGCATCTGCAACACCGATCTCGAGCTGCAGCGCGGCTACTACGGATTCTCCGGTGTACCGGGCCACGAGTTCGTGGCGGAGGTGGTGGAAGCGGATACGGCTTCGCTGATGGGCAAGCGGGTCGTAGGCGAAATCAATCTGGCCTGTACGCACTGCGATTGGTGCCGCAAAGAATTGGGCCGCCACTGCCCGAATCGCACGGTGCTGGGAATCGTGAACCAACCCGGCGCCTTTCAGGAGTTTTTCGTTCTTCCGGAACGGAACCTGCATCCGCTTCCCGACCATGTCCCCACCGAACGCGCGGTTTTCACCGAGCCACTGGCCTCCGCCTGCGAAATTCTGGATCAGGCGGCCATACCCTGGGGCACCCCGGTCGCGGTTCTCGGCGATGGCAAATTAGGCCTGCTGATTGCGCAGGTGTTGAACGCCCACGGCCTCCCGGTTCACCAGTTCGGCCGCTATCCGGAGAAACTGCGCATCGCCGCCGCCGCGGGTGTTACGACGGAACTCGCACACAACTCCCCACCTGCCGCCGCTTTCGATTTCGTGGTGGAAGCCACCGGAAGGCCTGAAGGCCTGCGCCAGGCGGTCGCCATGACCCGCCCTCGCGGTACGCTCGTTCTGAAGTCCACCATGCACGGCCTCGTCGACATCGACACCGCGCCGATCGTGGTCAATGAGTTGACTGTGATCGGCTCCCGCTGCGGCCGCTTCGAAGCCGCCCTGCCGCTGCTCGACCACGAACTAATCCGCGTGGAGGAGATGATCGCCGCCCGGTACCCATTGGCAAAGGCGGCGGAGGCGTTCGAGCGCGCGGCGCGGCCGGGGACCCTTAAAGTGCTGCTGGAAGCGTGACGCCGGGCGCCGGGCCTTGTGGCCTGCGCCTTCAATGAATTGGCGTGCCGCTTTCACCGATTACCGCGAAAGCCGACCAAACCGTGGACGCGTTTCGGCCCCGTGTAGGGTTGCGAGTTCCCGCCCTTGCGGGTCAAGATAAAGGGGGCCATCCAATAGTAATATCCTATCAGGAGGCCAAGGACGATACACTAATGCTCGTTTTCTCGCCGACGTGTCCCTACTGCAAAAGTGGATAAAGTCAAGCTCTTTCTGTAAATTCATTCTTCCCGCGTAATCGAGCCACTGTTTTCCATCCGTAAGTAGATCTTTTCGGTCTCCCATTCTTCGCTAATTTCCATGAGGACGGCGCTCACCAGGCGCAGCAAAGCCGC
>DATGKM010000086.1:0-12634 GCA_035294665.1 Bryobacteraceae bacterium
ACACAACGTGGGGAAGGTTGGCGGGCATGAAGGCCGAGACCATGCGGGATCAGTTGGGGCATTCCTCGGTCCTGATGACGTTGGACGTTTATAGCCATGCTCAGGACCGATCCGCCGAGGCGGCATTGATTGAGCAGTACGTTTGGCCGGAATTGGCAACGGAGGTTCGCCAGTGAAATTGGAACCCCTGATGTACTTGAGGGCGATGCAAATTGTTGATTCTATTGGTGGGCGGTCGCGGGCTCGAACCGCGGACCTCCTGCTTGTAAGGCAGGCGCTCTAACCGGCTGAGCTAACCGCCCGGCGGGTAGCTCAGCGGCGCCCAAATCGGCCCCAGAGCCACTGCTCCGAGTCTATCAGAACTCACTTGGCCTTACTGGCCATCCGGACGGCGCTTCAGGGTCGGACGGTCGTCGGAATCGGTCTGGCCGTTATCGGTTCCAGTCGCCGTGCCGGTGCCGGAACCGGGCGCGCGCCGCAGCCGGGGACGATTTGGATCTTCGCTTTCGACCTTCCGGTGGTTGTGGAGCATGGCCAACCGCGCCTTTACGTCATTGAACTCCGACGTGTTCACCACATACTCCGGCCGGGCCGGCAAAACCTTCTGGATCTCTTCCTGCGAGGCCGTGATGCGGTCGTCCGTCATGGGGTGCGTGGCGAACAGCTTCGAAACGGTGCCGGGCTTCTTCTTCTCCATCGTCTCGATTTTCTCGAAGAAATCCACGAACGCGGTGGGGTCATAGCCGGTCTTATACATGTATTGCAAGCCGAAGAAGTCCGCCTGGCGCTCCATGCTGCGTGAGAATTTCAAAAACGCCACGGGTACTAGCAGGTTCGCGCCCTGCAAAGCGCCGTAGCCCGCCAGGCCGTAGGGTACCGCGATGCTGGCGGCAATCATGCCGATCTGCGCCATTTCCGCCCTTGTCGCCTGCTTGGTGCCATGGCGTAAGGCCACATGCGCGATTTCGTGCGCCATCACTCCCGCCAGTTCCGCTTCGTTATCCGCTTTCAGGATCAGGCCGGAATTCACGAAGAAGAAGCCGCCCGGCAGCGCGAACGCATTCACTTCTTCGGTGTCCAGCACCTTGATCGTGAACGGCACCTTGGCATCGGAATTCCGCACCAGGTTCTGGCCGATGCGGTTGACATACTCCGCAATCACCGGGTCGTCGATGACCTTCGATTGCCGCTCCACCTCCTGGGCCAACTGCTTGCCCAGCGCAATTTCCTTCTGAATAGAGTAGAAATTCACCCCGCCGCCGACGTCACGATTGCCGATTTCATCGACATCGTCCTTCTTATTTTTGCTGGAGGCGAAAGCGCCTGGGGCTAACAAGCCGATGGAGGCCACAAAGGCCAGCGGAAGCGCGAAACGCGGGATCATGCCAAAACTCCTATTCCAATATACGCCCGCTTGCCACGTGCCGGGGCGACGGTAGGGCCAACCCCGTTTCCTGGAGTACCCCGACTATCTGACGTGGACTGTTTCTTCAAGGTTTCGGCAACGTCTGCCGTTTTACGATTCCACCAAGAACCCCAATGGTATCATCACCACGATGAGGCCGAAGGGCTTCCTGCTGCTGGCGGTGGCGCTCGCTCCCGTTCATGCCGAAACGGATCCGGGAATTCGCGCGGCCGTAACCCGCTCGTTGCCGCTCGTGGAACGTTCGGCCGCCGCGTTTGTGGCCAAGCGGGCGTGTGTTTCCTGCCACCACAATATCCTTCCGATCTTTTTGCTCCATATGGCGCGGGGGCGCGGGTTCACGGTCGATGCTTCGGTCCTGGACGCGGTTGAGCAAAAAACCTTCCGGCAGTTACACGGTCCGGCCGCGCTCGAGACAGCCGTCGAAGCCGCCACCCTGAACGACCCCACGCCGGACGACAGCTTCCTTCTCATGGCCGCGCATGCGGCCGGGATTCCGGCGGATGCGGCAACTGGCACCTATGCCCATCGCCTGGTACATTGGCAGCGGGATGGCCATTGGGTCACCTCTGATTTTCGCCCGCCGCATTCGAGCAGCGTGTTTACCGCATCGGCCACCGCCGTTCGCGCCATCCATCTCTATTTGCCACCGGAATTAAAGGCGGAGGGCGAACAAGCCATGGCTCAGGCGCGGCTATGGTTCAGTCGCACTCCTCCGACGTCGACGGAAGATGCGGCCTTCCGGCTGCTGGGCCTGGTGTGGGCCGGGGCGGGGCCGCGCCTGATCGAAAGCGCGCGGCGCGATCTGCTGCACCTCGAAAGGCCCGGCGGCGGATGGGGCGAACTGCCCGGCTACCCGGAAGACGCCTATTCCACCGGAGAATCGTTGTTTGCTCTTCATGAGGCAGGCATGCCGGCCAACGCAAGCGAGTGGCAGCGCGGTACACAATATCTGCTCCACACACAGGCCGCGGATGGAAGCTGGCGGGTGCATACCCGCATGGTTTCTCCGGCGAACGTCAGCCCGGAGTATTTCACCACGGGCTTCCCGTATGAAAAAGATGAGTATCTCTCTTACGCCGCAACCTGCTGGGCGGTAATGGCGCTGCTCAGCGCGCTTCCGGAGACGGCGCCGCCGGAAGCGCTCCCGTCCTCCGCCGATCCGACACCGCCGTGGATCCATACCGCGCTTTTCGGCTCGGCGAGCGAGCTTCGCCGGTTGTTGGATGCCGGCCTCGATCCGAACGCCAAAACCGCAGGGGGTGCGGCCTTACTAATGTTGGCGGCGCCCGATGCCGAAAAGGTCCGCATCCTGATTGCGCGCGGTGCGGATGTCAAAGCCAGAACCAGCACCGGAACGGACGCGCTCACCATCGCCGCCGCCTACCGTGGAACCGCGGATTCCATCCGCGCGCTGCTCGCCGCGGGCGCCGAAGCGCAAAGGCCTGCAGGCATTAAAGTACGCAGTTCTCCCCTGGTGTTCGCCTCGATGACCGGCGACCTGGAAAATGTGAGACTCCTCCTAGCGGCCGGCGCCGATCCTGCACGGGCCGCCGGAGGAAATACACCGCTCACGGCCGCATTGACCTTCGGCTATGCGGATGTGTCCGAGGCGCTGGTTGCCGCCGGAGCATCCGCGCACATCACGGAAACGAGCGGTATCAACCTGCTGCATTGGGCGGCCATCACCAACCGTCCGCAAGTAATTCCGCTGCTCGTCAAAGCCGGCGTGCCCCTAAACGCCACGGACGAGAACGGCTTTACTCCCTTGATGTACGCCGCGACCCTCGATTTCGGTGACACCGCGGTTCTGGAAGGCTTGCTCCGGGCTGGAGCTGACAAGAGCATCCGCAACGCAGAGGGCCGCACGGCCCGCGAGCAGGCGCGCTACTACGGCCACGCACGAATCGCCGCCGCGCTGCGTTAAAGCTAAAGCTGCGCTGCGTTGAAGACGAGCGGTCCCGCCGGAGTACGAGATCGACAATCAGCGGGAGCGGGGGAAAGGGAACGGGAGCAGGCGAGACCGCAAAACCATCCTACCCAAAAAGTGCCTTTCCGCACAGACCCAGTAGTACCAGAAGGGGTTCAGGTTTTTTACCTAGACGCCCCTGCTATAACGGCAGAGCAGGCTGCGAAGCTCCGGTCCAGAATTTTTAGAAATTCATCGACATCGGTCCGGCCAATATTCATCGGCGGGGAGAGGCGCAGCACATTTCCCCACATGCCGCCCTTACCGACCAGCAGCCCGTTTTCGCGGGCGGATTCCATGATCCGCGCCGTTGCGGCGGTCGCCGGAGCTTTGGATTTCCGGTCCTCCACCAGTTCCATCGCCTGCAGGAGCCCCATGCCCCGCACATCGCCCACGATCTCGTGCTTCTGCCGCAGCTCTTCCAGTCCCGCGCGCAGGTAAGCGCCGGTTTCGGCGCAGTTGGCGGCAAGCTGGTGCTCTTCGATGAAGTCGATCACGGCTTTGGCGGCGGTGGCGGTCACCGGGTTTCCCCCGAACGTGGAAATGGTCAAGCCGCGGACGGAATCGGCAACCTCCGGCCGGGCAACCGTCAATCCAATCGGACTGCCGTTCGCCAAGCCCTTCGCCGAAGTTATCACGTCCGGCGTGACACCGTAGTGCTCAATGCCGAACCATTGATTGCCGGTGCGTCCCCACCCGGTCTGCACCTCGTCGCTGATGAAAATGCCGCCGTGGTTCCGCACGATTCGCTCGACGATGCGGAAATATTCCTTGGGAGGCGTAATGAATCCGCCGACTCCCTGGATCGGCTCGGCGATGAAACCGGCAATCCCTCCGCTGGTGGTGGTGCGGATCAGGTCCTCCATATCCTGGGCGCACTTCACTTCACAGGCGGGATACGTCAGCCCGAACGGGCAGCGGTAACAATAAGCGTTGTGCGCGTGGACCACGCCCGCGTTGGGCGGTCCCAGGCGCCAGGCGCCCTGGCCGCTCAGCGTCATCGCCATCGCGCTGCGCCCATGGTAGGAGTGGCGCAAGGCCACGATCTCGCTGTTCCCTGTATAGCAGCGGGCCGCCAGAACCGCCGCCTCGTTGGCTTCCGTGCCGCTGTTGGTGAAGAACGATTTCGTGAGGCGCCCGCCCGGTGTGATCGCGGCGATTTTCTTTGCCAGCGCGGCTTGCGGCTCGTTAGCGAAAACCGTGGAAACGTGCTGCAAGGTATCGAGCTGGCGGTGTACTTTTTCATTCACGGCATCGTTGCAGTGGCCGACGCTCACGGTCACGATGCCGCCGAAGAAATCCAGGTACTGCTTGCCATCGGCATCCCAGGCGTACTGGTTCTTGGCGCGCGCAATCACCAACGGTTCTGCGTAATAGTGAAATACCGCCGGAAACAGAAATTCTTTCTGCGCCAGAACGATCTCTTCTTTTGTCATGCGATCCGCATTATAGCGCCGCACCCTAATCCCAGTTCTTCAATCTGGGCCAAAGGTCGACGAGCGGCGCCTTTATGCCCCGGCAGTAGAACACGTCGAAGTGTTCGAAGGGCATCGAGTAGGGGTGATCCACATGCGCCACCTTTTGCACGCTGGTGAAAAGCTCATGCAATCTCTCCGGGCGGTCATCCAGGACGATCATGCTTTCGCCGGTGTACTGGCGCGGCCCCCAATAGAAGTAATTCTGGTGGCCGCTTATGGCGGGCGGCAAACCGTACTGCGGGCCGAAAAGGTCGATGACCCCGGCCTGGCCGTAGTTCTGCCCGAAAATAGCGGTTTTGCTTCGCACGCCAGCCGGTAGGCTGTTGTAGACGCGCGCCAGCGTGGCGGCCATTTCCGGCCAGGTCGAACTGATCGGCGAAGATTTGGGGCAATGGACCGAGTTTGTGATTCTCGATTCTCGGCTGGTTCAGGTGAAGAATCCGGGTGTAATGGATGTAAGTTTCCGGCGAAAGCAGCGGAATCGAGAGCGGGGCAAGGATGGCGCCGCTCACGGCAATGGCAGCGGGCCATGCGGATTTGCGCCACGAAGGTTGCCGCGCGAGCCAGTTCTCCCACAGCACTCCGCCGGCGCCGAACAATAGCGGGAACGCCGGATACAGATAGTAAATTCGCGGGCTCAGGGCAACAATCGCCAGCGCGGTGAACATCCATGCCCAGCCAAGCGCGCGGAATGGTTTGCCCGCTTTCGTCCCGAAGAAGAACCACAAGCCCGCGAGCCAGACCGGGAGCGTGAGCGGGTTCATGGTGAGGGTTTCCTGAACGAAGAACGCGAGCGGACCGAGCGCTGTATCCCGCCCGCTGCGCCGGATGTTGGCCTGCAATTCCAGAAACGGGAAATGATGCCGGATATTCCACAGCAGGTTAGGCAGGAAAACCAACAAGGCGAAGGCGGCGCCAATAGCCATCGGCTCGCCAGCCAGCGGCGCTGTTGAGTGAGCAGCAGGCCCACAACCACCCCCGCGCCGAAGATCAGCATGGAATGCTTGTTCTCCAGGCCGAGGCCCGCCACAATGCCGAACCAGATCCACAACCGGCCATTTCCGGTCTTAATGATGCGAATCAGCAGCCAGGCGCAACCCATCCAGAACAGCGGCTCGAAGGCATTCATAGTAAAGAGATTGTCGCTCGCCAGAATGTCGGGCGCGGCCAGCACGCATAAAGCGGCGAGGCTCTGCCCGAACCGACGCGCTCCCAGTTCACGGGCGATCAGCACGGTGAGCGCGATTTCCCCTATGCCGGCGAGCGCGGGTAACAGGCGAATGGCCGGCAGGCTCTGCCCCAGCAACTCGCGAACGAGCCAGGCGATGGCGGCAATTAACGGCGGCTGATCGACGTACCCCCAATCCAGGTGGTGGCTGCACGCCAAATAGTAAAGCTCATCGACGAAAAACCCATAGCGCCGGCCCGCGTACAGGTGCACCGCCAGCTTCGCGAACAAAATCAGTAGCACTGAGGCGGTGCTCAGGCGTCTAATGAAGGGTATGAAGTTTTTTGTTGCGCTGATGCTGCCGGTGCTCGCTTCCCCCGCCATACTGCCGGATAGTATTGGACCGTTCCACCGGAGCATGTTGGCTGCACCCAAGCTTGCGGACCAGGCCATATGGGATGAATACGGGCTGAAGGAAGCGGAAAGTTCGAGTTATCTGAACGAAAACTCGCACTTCACGGTAACCGCTTACCGGTTCGTGGATACCACCGGCTCGCTGGCGGCATTCCAGTGGCTGCGCCCCGCCGATGCGACTCCTTTGAAAGTGGGCGACCAAGCCGTCGAAATGCCGAAGGGACTGATCCTGACTTACGGCAACTATCTCCTCTCCTTCGAAGGCTACAAGCCTGCGGTGGATGAACTGATGCCGGTTTTCGCAAGCTGGCACAGCGTGGACGGCACCCCGCTGCCCACGTGGATCGGCTTTTTCCCTTCGCAGGGCTTAGTTCCAAATAGTGAGCGCTACATTTCAGGGCCAGCCAGTCTGGCCAAGTTCGATCCGGGGATTTCCCCATCCGTGGTGGGCTTCCACCTGGGCACAGAAGGCCAGTTTGGAATTTTCCACGGCTCCGGGGGAAACATGGCGCTGGCGGTTTTCAACTACCCCACCCCGCAGATCGCCGCGCAGAAGTTGGGCGATTTTCAGAGGCTCCCCGGGGCGGTAGTGAAGCGCACCGGACCGCTCATCGCCGTGCTCCTTTCCCCGCCCGATGCGGACGCCGCCGAGCGCCTCCTGGCACAAGTGCGTTATGACGTTCAAGTCACTTTGAATGAGCCAGTTTCCGGAGCCACAGACAACCCGGGAAACATGATGATGGCGATCTTCACACTAGCCGGAATTCTGATCGTTTTCTGCGTGATGGCCGGTCTGTTCGTGGGCGGCTTCCGGGCAATCCTTTTCAGCCGTCGCAAGGGCACGGATGCCGAACCCATGATCCTGCTGCATCTCGACGAGCAGCGCTCATCGCCCCGGTGACGTTTTCACCTGAATCTCAATAAAACCGTGTTTTTCTTAAGTTTGGAGAGAAATCCTCAGGGCTCGGGGAGGCATTTTGGCAGGTACAGGTCCGGAATGTCCGCCGCGGCCTCAACCCGCAAGTGTCCCGGTACGAGTCGCTTACCGCCCATCGCGCAGGCTCCGGAATTTTTTCTTGACTTGCGGGCCGTAGGGAAATAAGATCCAACTACAAAGTTTTGACGGTTGCGTGCCGTCGAGACTGATTCTCCCATTGAACATCACCCTGGTAGAACAGGGAATAAAATGCTCACCCTTCGGGGTGAGCATTTGTATTTTATAGCAAACACGAGTGTTACACTGAATCTAATGAACCCCCACGCGGCTCCGGCGCGCTCCGGAAATCCTTCCAGGAGTGACCTTTCCTGGAGCGAGCGGGTCGCCTCCCTGCGGTACGTGAAGCCGCTGATGGGGATGGTGTGGGAAACCAGCCCACCCCTGGTACTGGCCACTGTTTTTCTGCGGCTTACGCGTGCGCTCATCCCCGCGGCCATGCTCTGGGTCTCCAAACTCATTCTGGACGCCGTGGTGGGCCGCATTTCGCGCGGAACCGGCACTGTAGCGGAGATCTGGAAGCTGGTGGCCATCGAACTCGCTTTAGCCATCGCTGGCGATTTTCTGGCCCGCGCCAACACTCTTTGCGAGAGCCTGCTGGGCGACCGCTTCACAAATCGGGTCAGCGTCCGCCTGATGCGGCACGCCAGCCGCCTGGATTTGGCCTCCTTCGAGGACCCGGTCTTTTACGACAAGCTGGAGCGCGCGCGCCGCCAAACCACCGGACGGCTGGGGCTCCTTGCCGCCTTGCTCAGCCTGGGCCAGAACGCCATCAGTTTGTTCTCCCTTTCCAGTCTGCTCATCGTTTTCTCGCCCTGGCTGATGGCCCTGCTGGTCGCCGCTGTAATTCCGGCGTTTCTGGGGGAAACACACTTCACGGCACTGGCGTATTCCGTCCTCTACCGCTGGACCCCGCAGCGCCGCCTGCTCGATTATCTGCGCGTCCTCGGAGCCAGCGCGCAAAGCGCCAAAGAAGTCAAAATGTTCGGCCTGGGCGATTACTTCGCCGGCCGCTACCAGCGTCTCGCCGAGGAAATCGATAGCGAAAACCGCGCGCTGGCCATCCGGCGCGCCGGCATAGGTTCGCTGCTCAACCTGATTTCTACCGGCGGCTACTATGGCGCTTACGCGGTCGTGCTGGTGAAGACGCTCGCTGGCAGTATCTCCATCGGCAGCTTTACCATGCTCACCGGCGCCTTTTCCCGCTCGCGCACTTACATCGAGCAGATCCTGAGCGGTTTCAACGATATTTCCGAGCAGGCACTGTTCCTCAAAGATCTGTTCGAGTTTTTCGAGATGCAGCCGGCCATCCATAGCGGAGCGGGGCTATCTGGCCCTCCCCTTCCGGCCCCACGGCCGATCCGTTCCGGTTTCGAATTTGAGCGCGTGGGGTTCGCCTACCCCGGCTCCTCCCATATGGTAGTGCGAAACATTAATTTTTTCCTGGAAGCTGGAGAGAAAGTAGCACTTATCGGAGAGAACGGAGCCGGGAAAACAACCCTGGTAAAACTGCTAGCCCGGCTCTACGATCCCACCGAGGGCAGAATTCTGCTGGATGGCATCGACCTGCGCGAGTACGATATCGACGATCTCCGGCGGGAAATCGGTGTAATCTTCCAGGATTACTTGCGTTATGACATGCTAGCCCGCGAAAACATTGGGTTCGGCAGACTGGAATCGCTTGCCGATCCGGCCCGCATCGAAACCGCGGCCTATAAGAGCTTGGCGAAAAGCGTGATCGATCGACTGCCTAACGGCTACGACCAGATGGTGGGGCGGCGTTTCGAAGGGGGCGTGGACCTTTCGGGCGGCGAGTGGCAGAAGCTGGCCATTGCCCGCGCCTACATGCGGGATGCCCAGCTATTGATTCTCGACGAGCCGACAGCTACCCTGGATGCACGCGCCGAATATGAGGTGTTCCAGCGCTTCGCCGACCTCACTCGCGAGCGCATGGCGGTGTTGATTTCCCACAGGTTTTCCACAGTCAGAATGGCCGACCGCATCCTGGTTCTGGCGGACGGTATGATTCAGGAACAAGGCACCCATCATCAATTGTTAGCCCGCGGCGGGCGATACGCCGAACTGTTCGAAATGCAAGCGGCAGGATACCGCTGACGCACAGGGCCACAGGCCCGCTGAAAGCAGAGATGACCGACCACAAATTGCAAATCGTGCCGCTTGGCGGCCTGGGAGAGTTCGGCATGAATATGATCGCTCTCCGCTATGGTGACGACATCATCGTGATCGACTCCGGCATGATGTTCCCGGATGCCGAACTTCTGGGCGTCGACCTGGTAATGCCCGATCTGGGCTACCTCAAAGAAAACCAGGATTTCGTGCGCGGGCTGGTGCTCACGCACGGCCACGAGGACCACATCGGCGCCGTGCCATATTTCCTCTCCGAACTCGACGTGCCGGTCTACGGCACCGATTTCACCCTTTCCCTGGTGGACCGCCGCCTCGAAGAATACGATCTCGAACAGGAGCCGCGCTTCATCCACGTCCGCCCCAAGCAGATGGTGGATATCGGGCCGTTCAAAATTGAGTTCATCCACGTGACCCACTCGATTGTGAGCGCGGTGGCGCTGGCGATTACCACGCCGCTCGGCGTAGTCATCCACACGGGCGATTTCAAAGTGGATCCCACGCCCACGGACAACGAACTGTTCGACCTGCACACCCTGGCCGACTACGGAAAACGGGGCGTTCTGGTGCTGCTCTCGGATTCAACCAACTCCGACCGGCCAGGCTACACGGAATCGGAGCGCGCCGTGCGCCCGCGCATGGAAGACATCTTTGCCCGGTCCGAGCGGCGCATCGTGGTTTCCTGTTTCAGTTCGTCCATCCACCGCATTCAGCTTGTGCTCGACCTGGCGCAGGAGTACGGCCGCCGGGTAGCCGTCTACGGCCGCAGCATGGTGACGGTGACCGAGATTGCGCATTCGCTCGGCCTGCTCGAAATCCCCGATGGCATCCTGCTGCGCCCGCAGGACGCCATGGACGTGGCGCCGGAAAAAGTCGCGGTTTTGATTTCCGGAACGCAGGGTGAGCCGATGTCCGCCCTCGCTCGCGTAGCGGTGGATAACCACAAGCATTTTTCCATTGAAGCCGGCGACACCGTGGCGCTCAGCTCCCGCATCATTCCGGGCAACGAGAAGGCCATTTTCCGCATGATCGACCACATGTCGCGGCGCGGCGCGGATGTCCTTTACGGAAGCATGAACCCGCCCCTGCACGTCTCCGGGCACGCCAGCGTGGAGGAACTGAAGCTGGTGCTGAACCTCGTGCGCCCGCGCTATTTCGTTCCCATCCACGGCGAATTCCGCCAGCTTTCAAAGCATGCCCGCCTGGCCGAGCACCTGCGCTTCGCCGGCCTGGAAGACACGTTCGTAATGGAATCCGGCGACATCCTGGAAGTGGACCACCACGGCGCCCGCAAGGCCGGCCGCGTGCCGGTCGGCCGCGTCTGCATCGATTCCGGCTCGGTGGACGAAGTGGTGCAGGAGATGGTGATTCGCGACCGCCGCCATCTCTCCGAAGACGGCATCGTGCTGCCCATCATCGCCATCAACCGCCATACCGGCCGGGTCGAGACCTTGCCGGAAATCGTGAGCCGCGGATTTGCCCTCGCCGAAGACGGCTCCGAGTTCCTGCAAACCGCGCGGCAGATCGTGGCGAGAACGCTCGAAGGCTCCAACCAGGAAGAAAAAGGCGACTGGGGCGTCATGAAAGAGAAGATTCGGGCCGATTTGAAGCGGTATATCGTGAAGGAGACTTCGCGAAGACCGCTGATCATGCCGGTGATTTTGGAGATTTAGCAGGCTGCGGAAAAACGCCGATTCTGAGCGGAATCCGTAACCTGCATTATGCCGAATTGAAGATGCACACGTCCTGAGGTGCTTCTGAGGAGGCTAAGTGCCTGTAATTGCGGCCCTTTTTGCCCGCTTTGGCCGCCTGCGGGCACACTTCTCCGCTGGCTCATGCGGCACCAACCGCGCTGCCAGTAGTTTCCGCATGCGCACCAGGTTGTACGCGGCAGCCGCGAACGTGAACACCCAGCCCACCTTTTCAATGCCACGATGCCGCACCTTCCTCATCAGGGCAATCGTCTTCAGCCATCCGAAGCATTCTTCGATCCGCTTCCGCTTCATCTGGCTGACGGAGTATCCGCTGTGCCGCGTTGTGCGCTGATCAATCGCGCTGCCTCCGCTACGCTTGGTGTTCTGCGCAACGTGCGGCGTCGCTTTCACATTCCGGCACTCGGCAACGAAGTCTCTGGTGTCATATCCCTTGTCAGCGCCCACCGTGATCCGATGCACGCCAGCCACTTGTTCCAGCATCACCAGCGCCGCGTCCCGCTCGGCCGTGCCGTTGGCTTGAAACACTTCCGTGTTCACGATCAGTCCATTGCGGTTCTCTGTCAACAGATTCCCGTTGTAGCTCAGCTTCGCCTCTTTGCCGTTGCCCTTTCGCGCCAACAGCGCGTCCGGATCGGTGGTCGACTCGTGCGTTTGGTTGCTCCGCTTTTCGCCATGAAAGTCCACCGTCGGATTGCCTGGATCATCGGGAGGCGTATTCTTCTGATCCTTCCGCTGGAAACTCTTCAGGCTCGCCCACGCCTCGATCAACGTGCCGTCCACCGTGAAATGTTCGTCGCTGGTCAGTCCCTTCGATTGGGCCTGCTGGATCACCTCACAGAGAAACTCCCGCGCCACATCACCTTCCAGCAGACGGTTCCGGTTTTTGGTAAACACCGTTACGTCCCACACCGGCTCATCCAGGTTCATCCCCACGAACCAGCGGAACAGCATGCTGTAGTCGACTTCCTCCATCAGCAACCGCTCGCTCCGCACCGAGTACAGCATCTGAATCAATTGCGCCCGTAACAACTTCTCCGGCGGGATCGACGGCCGGCCGGTCTTAGAGTACATCGCATCGAACCGCTCCGACATATTCTTCAATGCCGCATCCGCCATCACCCGAATCGCTCGAAGCGGATGGTCCGCCCGAACCCGCACTTCCGGCGATAAGTAGCTGTACATGTCGGCCTGCTGATGATCGGTTCCGCGCATGCAGATTAGACGAGCGGGACATTTCCGAGGTCACATGTTTTCGTGCTTTTTCGACCGAGTTTTTCCGCATCCTGCTAGTGTTCTGAGTTCGAAATCCGTTGACAAAGTCGCTCCAC
>DATGKM010000087.1:0-22119 GCA_035294665.1 Bryobacteraceae bacterium
AAGAAAACTGGAATCAATTGTACGTGCATTCGCGGAAACGTACAACCTGATGTAGTTCCAGTGCGGGTAGGGGCCGCCGCCGCGCGGTGGCGGTACTGAACCGGGTACTAGATAGATTTCAGGAAAGTTGCAAGGCGCGGACTAGTAAGCTACAGTACTAACATAGATTACATCCGTATGAACGCGGAACATAAGTTGGGAATCCGTTTTAACGATTGCGTGTTTAGCGAGCCCGCGCCGCTCGCCCAATGGAGCCCGCCCCGTTGCGCCTGCCTCTATACCATACTGGTAGCGGACCCGAACTGGGCCCCAAAGCCCTATCAACCGCTCTATTTCGGCGAGTTTGGAAATAATGCCGCCGGGCAGCTCCTCGAAAAAGCCAGGGAATTTGCCGCCAGCCTGCCCGGCAAGGATCTCTTCGTCGCCGTGCTGCCGATCCCCTTTTCCACCACTGCCCAGCGCTGGATGCTGCGCAATGAACTCGTCTGGGCCTACAATCCCCCGTATCCAACGCCAGTTGGCGAAAATGTTCCCGCCACCGAACTGGCGCGGAAGTTGGAGGAACTCGAGCGCCGCCACCAGGAAGAAACAGCGCAACTGCGCCTCATGCTCTTCGCCAACGCGCACCCCCGCTCCGAACCGCTCCGGCCCCGCCGCCGCTTCGGTTTCTATCCGGCTTCAGAAAACGCGGCCTGATCCTCCCGCCCGGTTCTATAGCAGGCGGAAATTCGCCGAGACCCGCGCGTAATACTCCAGTTCACCGGCAAATTGAGGCGCGCCCGCTCCGAAAGCATACGGCAGTGAAGCGCGCAGCGCGGCATACGTTCCGTTCGTGGCCACCACTTCCTCGCTGATTGCAATGGCGTCCCCGATCTGCCGGCCCGTAGCTGCCGCTAAAGCTTCGGCCTTGGCCCGCGCGTCTCTGCCCGCGGCCTCGAGCGCCGCTTTGCGCGCTTGCGACTCCTCGCAAGGCTTAAACCAAAAGGAACTGGAAATCGTCGCACCCGCCTTCGCCAGCGCATCTACGATTTCGCCCAGGCGCCCCGCCTCCCGCACATTCACCCGCAGCACATTCCGCGCGTGATACGTCCCGAACTGGATTTCGTTATGCCCGGCTGCCTGCACTGGCGCGCTGCCCGTGTACCCAGGAAAGTTTCCCTGCCCGATCTGCGGCATCGCTCCATATCCCGGCAGTCCCTGCGTCACCGGCGCAAACAGGCTGTAGACATTGAACGAAATAGTCTGCAGATCGGCCGGCTGGACCCCCATGCCCGCCACCGCCTGCAACAGTTGCGAGGTCCTCAAATGATTTTCGCGGAGCGCCTGCGCGGCCGTGGGCGCGCTGTTGCTCACTTCCATCAGGAACTCCGCGCTTTCCGGAGAGACCCGCCGGACCGCTTCGCCGATCACCGTTACTCCTTCCGCCGGCATGTGCCCGGGCAGGCCCAGGTTTCGTGGTTCATGCGTTGGCATCGCTGTATTCTCCTCTTCTGTTTCTGTGTGGATCGCTTCCGCCGCGCCTGCTTCTTCTCCCAATGAGAACTCTTGGGGGCTTCTGTCCGCGAGCGCCGGGGGTTTATCCCCGGCGCGCCTGCGCTGCTTTCGTCCCATTGGTTCGGGTGGCGTTTAGATTCCTCCCCAAGGTCCGCGGCTGCCCAGATGAGCCAGCGGATTGATTTGACCATAGACGCCTTGACCATAGATGCCCTGGCCATACAAGCCTTGGCCATAGCCGCCCATCTGCCCGCCTTGCCCGATCCAGGTTTGCGGAGCAAGAGGAGAGATCCCCTGCGCCCACGGCACGCCCATCTGCGCGAACGGACTCACCTGGCCGTATGGCGACCCGGTTTGCCCAAAGGGAAAGATCTGCTGGCCATGGCCGGCGAAGGGCTGCTGGCCCAGTTGCTGCGCCAGTTGTTGCGCGACCAACTGCTGCGCCAGTTGCGCCTGGATTTGCGCCTGGATCGCATGCTGCAGCAGCGGGTTCTGCTGCGGGTGCTGTAACGGATTCTGCTGCTGCAAGAGCGGATTCTGCAAACCCCCAACCAATGGGTTCTGCAACAATGCATGCTGCAAAATCGGATTCTGCAACACCGGATTCTGCAATGGCGAAATCCCCACTCCTGGGGCGAACGGCGAGATTCCGCCTCCTTGCAGCAGCGGAGAAATGCCAGGTTGTATTCCCAACGTCGGCAGCCCCTGGTGCGGCACGCCAAACTGGCTCGCCACTCCCGGATATCCGCTCAGGGCTGCGTAAGTCTGCATTGCGTAAGTCTGCATAGGATCGTGCGTCATGGCTATGTTGCCTCCCGACCGCGCGCGCAACTAGGCGCGCCGTCCGTTTTGTTTTGGTTTGTGGAACGGTGCCATCGCATTCGGCTCCCATCGCCACGCACCCGATCTTGCCACATACACTGCCAAGCCGTATGCGTTCGTTGCGGCAGTTTCCGCAATTGCCGCAAATCTCCGTAAGCCGCTCAAAATCGCGCAGTGCTCGTTCTGGTCACTGTCGGATTCTTAACTTTGGCGGCTTGCGAACTATCGAGCCACGCCTGCACCTCTTCCGGCCGGAACCGCCACTGCCGCCCGATCTTCAGAGCCGGAATCGTTTTGCACTCCGCCCACAGACACACAGCGCGCGTCGAAATGCCCAGCCATTTGGCTACGGCTGCCGTGGTCATCAGGGGTTCGCGGTGAGATGACACCTTCTCGGAAAACTTCGTTTGCATTGGAAGAGTGTTCCTCCGGTCAGTCCACTGTGGGCCGAAAACTCGGTCTTTCTGAGCTAATACTCGGTCAATTACGGTAACCGAAATTAAAATTCCTTAGTCAGTTTCCGCAATCCCGGAAGGCGGTGTCAAGGCGCGCACCCATTACCATTTCATGACGGCTCCATGTGTCCGTAAGCGCGGTCACAATTGTGCGGTCCGTGCCTCACTTCGCTTTGGTCACCGGCTTCACCAGGTGCGGCGCATGCTCCCGGATTTCTTCGGCTTCCGCTACTTTCTGGTCCTTGTAATTCTTGCTGTTTGAGTACGCCGCGCGCGCCCGCTTCAAATTCGCCTGGCGAATCGATTCGGTGCTCATGGCAAACCCCGAAACGAGCTGCTCCAGATCCGTTCCCGCGCATTCCGGGCACGCCACCACGGTTGTGCGCAGCACGATCAGCTCGAATTCGTGCCCGCAGCCTTTACATTTGTAATCGTAAATCGGCATGTTAATTTTCCGTTGATTTTTCCCAGATACGCGCCGCCGGCAAATCGAAAGGCTGAAAAATCATATCCACTTCTTCCACGCCCGGCACGCCGGTAATCTGCGCCGCTGCCCAACCTGCCTGCGCCAGCCACGCCATCTCCGATCCAACCCGCGGCGCTCGTTTCATATACGCGTCAGTATACGCCGATGCGCCGGCGCCGGGCCGGCCACCGCCCCCCGGCAGTCGCGGCCCAGCTTGGAAGCGGGTGCTTCGAAGCGGGTGGCTCTTGCGAGCTATCGAGAGGCAAATGGGGGCGGGTGGACAATGGAAGTTCCGGTATGTGGATTGTCAAAGTCGCCCTCAATCGGCCGTATACGTTTATTGTCCTGGCCCTGCTGATTCTGCTGATCAGCCCGCTGGTGATCATGCGGACGCCAACCGATATTTTCCCCGACGTGGACATTCCGGTGATCGCGGCCTTGTGGAACTACGGAGGGTTAAGCGCGGAGGAGATGGAGGAGCGCATCGGGTGGCAGTACGAACGCTCTTTGACCACGGTAGTCACGGACGTGGAGCACATCGAATCGCAGACGGTGAACGGGCGCAGCATCACTAAGGTCTACTTCCATCCCGGAACGAAGGTGGACATGGCGATGGCGCAGTTGACCTCCGTGGCGCAGGCGACGGTCCGGCAGATGCCGGTCGGAACCACGCCGCCCTTCATGATCGTCTACAGCGCTTCGAGCGTGCCCATTTTGCAGCTTGCGCTTTCCGGCGATGGGCTGAGCGAGCAGCAGTTGTTCGACTATGCGGCCAATGCCATCCGGACACAGCTTGCCACCGTAAAGGGCGCCGCCGTGCCCTGGCCCTACGGCGGGAAACAGCGGCAGGTGATGGTGGACCTGCAGCCGGCGTTGCTGCAATCGAAGGGGCTCTCTCCGCAGGATATCGTGCTGGCGGTGACGAACCAAAACCTGGTGCTGCCTTCGGGAACTTCGAAAATCGGCCAGTTCGAATACGACGTCGGCCTGAATTCCGCGCCGCGCACAGTGCAGGAGATCAACGATCTTCCGGTGAAGTCGGCCGCCAACGGCACTACCATTTTCGTGCACGACGTGGCGCATGTGCGTGATGGCTTTTCGCCGCAGACGAATATCGTGCGGCGGAACGGGCAGCGGGGGGCGCTGCTGAGCGTGATGAAGATCGGCACGGCTTCCACGCTGGATATCGTGAAAAACGTGCGGAACATGCTCCCGCGGATCGCCGCGACCCTGCCGCCTCAGTTGAAGATCGAGCCGATTGCGGATCAATCGCTATTCGTGCGGGCGGCGGTCGATGGGGTGGTTCGCGAGGCCGTGATTGCGGCTTGCCTCACGGCCGTCATGATTCTGCTGTTCCTGGGAAGCTGGCGCAGCACCCTGATCATCGCGGTTTCGATTCCGCTTTCGATTCTGACTTCCATTTGCGTACTGAGCGCGCTGGGGGAAACCATCAACATCATGACGCTGGGGGGCCTGGCGCTGGCGGTCGGCATCCTGGTGGACGATGCGACCGTGACCATCGAGAACATCGACCGCAACCTGGAACAGGGAAAGAGCCTGTACGACGGAATTTTCGATGGGGCGGCGCAGATTGCGGTGCCCGCGCTGGTTTCGACACTGTGCATCGCCATCGTGTTCCTCCCGATGTTTTTCCTCACGGGCGTCGCGCGCTACCTCTTTATTCCGCTCGCCGAAGCCGTGGCGTTCGCGATGCTCGCTTCCTACGTCCTTTCGCGCACCCTGGTGCCCACGCTGGCGATGTATCTGCTCAAGCCGGCGGAACACGGCCGCCCGCCGGCCGCGTGGAACATAGCGGGCCGTTTTCAAAAGGCGTTCGAACGCGGTTTTGACCAGTTCCGCGAATCCTACCGGAGCCTGCTCGAAAGCTGCGTGCGCCACCGTGGGATATTCGTTCCCGTATTTCTGGGCCTCTGCGCAGCCTGCTTCTTGCTGGTGCCGTGGCTGGGGCAGGACTTCTTTCCCGCCACCGACGCGGGACAGTTCAATCTCCATTTCCGGGCCAAGACGGGAACGCGCATCGAGGAGACGGCCAAGATCGGAGACGAAATCGAAGCCGGCATCCGGCGGATCATTCCGGAAAACGAGATCGCCAGCGTTATCGATAACATCGGCCTGCCGTACAGCTCGATCAACATGGCGTACAGCACATCGGCGCCCATCGGACCCATGGATGCGGATGTGCTGGTGACCCTGAAGCCGGGGCACCGGCCGACCAGCCAATACGTGCATCAGTTGCGCGAGCGGTTACCTATGGAATTTCCGGGTGTGACGTTTTATTTTCTGCCGGCGGACATGATCAGCCAGATCCTGAACTTCGGGCTGCCTGCTCCGATTGACGTGCAGGTGAGCGGGCCGAACATCGCCGCCAATCACGCCTTCGCCACAAATCTATTGAGGCAGCTGCGGACGGTGCCGGGAGCGGTGGATCTGCGAATTCATCAGTTGTTCGATCAACCGCGGATCGATATCGATGTGGACCGGACGAAAGCCCTGGAGAGCGGGTTCACGCAGCTCAACGTGGCCAACAGCACGCTGGTTTCTTTAAGCGGCAGCTCGCAGGTAACACCCTCTTACTGGCTCGATCCGCGGACCGGAGTTAGCTACAGCGTGGTGGCGCAAACGCCGCAATACGACCTGGAGTCGTTCAACGATCTGGAGAATATCCCGATTGCGAACGACAGTTCCACCAAAACCGAGATTCTGAGCGACTTCGCCACCAGCAGCCGGACCGTGGACATGCCGCTGCTGTCGCATTACAACCTGCAGCGGGCCATCGATATTTACGGCTCGGTGCAGGACCGCGACCTGGGAGCGGTGGCGGCGGACTTGAACCGCATCGTGCAGGCAAACCGTAGCAAACTCCCGCGGGGATCGCAGTTGATTGTCCGTGGGCAGATCGAAACCATGCAGAGCTCGTTTCAGGGTTTGATTGGCGGGTTGGCGCTGGCGATCGTTCTGGTGTACCTGCTGATCGTGGTGAACTTCCAATCCTGGCTCGATCCCTTCATTATCATCGCCGCGCTGCCGGCCGCGCTGGCGGGAATCGTGCTGTTCCTGTTCGTGACGCGCACGACCATCAGCGTGCCGGCCCTGATGGGCGCGATTATGTGCGTGGGTGTGGCCACGGCCAACAGTATCCTGGTGATCAGCTTTGCCAAGGAGCAACTGGCGGAGCACGGCGATCCGCGGGCTGCGGCCATCGCCGCCGGCTTCACGCGTTTCCGCCCGGTGCTAATGACCGCGCTGGCGATGATGATTGGCATGGTGCCCATGGCGCTCGGGATGGGCGAAGGCGGGGAACAGAACGCGCCGCTGGGGAGGGCGGTGATCGGAGGCCTGATCCTGGCAACCGTGGCAACGCTGTTTTTTGTGCCGGCGGTGTTCAGCATGCTGCACCGGCGGCGCGGCTAATCCTATTGCAAGATCGCCGAATCGCCGCATGGCAACGATTGGGTGTCGCGCATACGGGCGTCTTCGGGCTGCATGGAAATCCGTCCCTCGGGGTGACTTAACGACCAGACGGCGAGTTCCGTCCGGTTCTTGACTTCCAGTTTGCGGAAGATTTTGTTCAGGTACTCCTTGATCGTGCCTTCCGAGAGATGCAAAATGTAGGCGATCTCTTTATTCAGCTTCGCCTGCCTTACCAGGTCTATGATCTGCTTCTCGCGGAGTGTGAGATTTTGCCGCAGCGGCTCGGTGTGAGGCCGTTTCGGTTTGCGGCAGGCCGGGCAGATCCGTTCCTTACTCTCGACCCGAAATTCAGCTCCGCAACGGCAGCAACTCCGCAGATCGTGACCGGAAACATACGTGCTTGTGAGTGGCATAAAGCTCCTATCGGCCTGTATTGGAAATTCGAAGCCGGTACTAAGCAAGCTGGTTACCAATCATCTACGCGCCTGATATCTATGGACTTAGCCCTTCAAGGCTGGCGGTCGTGCAGTCTCTACAGTGCAAAATCGCACATCGTCGGCATTTTTTTCGGCGAAACAGGTGTTTTCCGTCGGGCCGCGTAAGCGCCCTACCCGGCATCACCACTCTCGGATAGAATCGATGGAGCGGTATTCTGAACCGGAGGTCGCTCGATGAAGCCGTTTGCCGCGCTGCTGGCCGCAGTACTCGCAACTCACTGTCTCCAGGCGGAGCTGCTGGAAAAGACGAAGAAGGTGGGCGGAGTTGAGGTCCACTATAAGGTGGTTCTACCGGACGGTTATGATCCCGCCAAGACCTATCCGGCGATTCTGGCGTTTGGCGGCGGACCGCAAACGATGGACACGGTGGATCGAGTCCTGAACAACAACTTGCGCGCGGAGGCGGAAAAGCGCGGCTACATCGTGATCGCTCCCGCCGCCCCGAATGGGGAGCTGTTCTTCGAAGATGGGGCGCGGATTTTCCCCGGGTTTCTCAAAATGATGCTGGCGGATTACCGGATCGCGGACAACAAGTTTCACATCGCCGGGCCGTCAAACGGGGGGATTGCGGCGTTCCACATCGCAGGGTTGTATCCGCGGTATTTCTTGTCGATCACCGCATTCCCCGGCTATATGTGGGAGCCCAGCGTGGCCAAACTGCAGGCGATTTCGAAGCTGTGCGTCTTCATGTACGTGGGCGAAAATGACCCCTATATGTGGCATTCGGAGATGCAGAAAGAAGCCGAATTCCTGCGGTCGGAAGGTACGGTGGCGCGGTACACGGTAGAAGCGGGCCAGCCGCACCGGCTGGAGACGCTGGCGGGAACTCATGCCGGCCGCTTGTTCGAAGGGTTCGAAGAAACCAAGAAAGGATGCAGCCGCTAGGCTGCGCCGCTCACCAAACGGAGACGAGGCCGAACCGCCGCGCAGCGCGCCGTAGCAAACAGGAACGCCGTGGACCCCAGCACGATCAGAATGTCCACCCATAGGGCGAAGTGCGGGGTATCGTCCAGGCTGAATCCCAGCAGGACGGCACAGGCAAGGACGTGCGCGGAGAACACCTCCAGAGACTTTCGGCCCAGCAAAGCCAGGGGCGCGGTAAACCGCAGCCGGGCGAGCGGGGCTCCGAACCGGACGAGCAGAATGGCGAGCGCCGCGAAATCGAGCATGCGGACGAAGCCCAATTCCCACTTATCGAAGAAGGGCCCGGCAATCCCTTGAAGCAGCGCGGCGCCGGCCGCGGAGTGCCGGCAAACAAACAGCGCGGCGGCGCATAGGGCGCTCGGAATGAGCCAGGCGCGCGGGATACGGGTGGATGCCCCGCGGCTGAAGGTCCGCGTACCCAAGGCCAATCCGGCCACCCAAAGCAACTGCCAGGCGAATAGATCGAAGGCGCCGGCTTCGGCCATGGTGAGCGGGAATCCCTGGGAATGCAGCGCGCCGTACAGCCATTTGCGCAGACCCAATTGCGCCAGCAGCCACACGCCGCCGCTCGCGGCCAATATCGGTCCCCAACCGGTCTTCGGCGCCGCCCGCAGCAGAAGAGGCGTGAGCAGCGTGAATATGATGTAGATGGGCAGAATGTCGAATAGCGGGGGCGTATACAGCAACAACCCTCCCGCCGGAATCGCCACATCCGGGCGAGCCAGATAAAACGTCAGCAAGTTCCGCAGCGGCGGGGCATCGAAATGGACCGCAAGGGCCGCCAGCGCGGTGAACGCCAGCACCAGCATCCCCGCGTGGTAGCGGTAAATGCGCACTACCCGCCGCAGCAGGATCCGGAGCGCTTCGCTAGGCCCGTAACGGCACTCGGCGCGCGTTTGGATCTGGCCGGTCAGGAAAGCGGCCAGAAAGATGAAGCCTTCGGCGGCGGAAACAAAGCCCACGAACTGGTTGGAATAAGCGCTGAACCGCGTCGGCAAGTGGGTGCAGGTCATCCAGACCAACAGGAATCCGCGGAGAACATCCAATTCCGGCACTCGCGCGGACGCCGATTCCGGCCCACGGGCGGGCGTCCACGTTTTTCCTTCGGGGGCAATCGCAAGCGGAGGTGATGGTAAAACGGGATTAGCAGCCAGGGCAGTGCTCCCACACACTACAGCAGACGGTTGTTTAGGGGTGGACGGTTTCGCCGTTACACTGGTATTTTGGCTGGAGTTTCCCAATCCCCTTCGAAGGATCTCATGTGATCTCCCGCCCGGCGCGGCGCCCTTGCCGCCGAGCAGGTTAGAAAGGACACGTTGGATGTTCGCCGCCACCGCAGCCAGGTGCCGCGCGCACAAGCTGGATTCGCTTGAGTTGCGGTTTCCGTTCTGGACATACTACCAGGCGTTCCGGAATGAGCCCTACTCGTTTCTGCTCGACAGCGCGAAAGATTCCGAACGGCTGGGGAAATACTCGTTCCTGGGCGGCCAACCATCGCTGATCTTCCGGGCAAAACGGCAGTACGGAAAAGCTCCTTCCGCCGGCGGCTTGCTGGAGCTAATCGAACCGGGCCGCGGGAACGCGCGAGTGACCCATTCCATTGGCGATCCTTTCGACTGTTTACGCGGCCTCTTGGAACAGTACCGGGTGGATGCGAGTGAGTACGCCGGCCGGCCGGTCCCGTGCCTGGCCGGCGCCTTCGGTTATTTCGGTTATGAAGCCGGTTATTTCATCGAATCGTTGCCCGATCTGGGAGCCGACGATCTCGCATTGCCCGACATCTACTTTATGTTCTCGGATGCCTTGCTGGCTCACTGTCATGACAGCGGCCGTTCCTACCTGTCGGTAATCGGGCGAGGCGATAGCGACGATGCCGCCAGGGCGGCGGCCGGCGAACTTCGCGAAAAGTGGCTGCGCCGCATCGAGGCTTTCGAAGCCCATCTCACACTCGAAACCGCGGAGATACCACCGGCGCGCCATAACGGCGCGGGGCGCAGCCTGACTTGCGCCATGAACGCTCATTTCGACCGGGATTCCTACGCAGCGGCCGTGCGTCAGGTGAAGGAGGAGATTCTCGCCGGCAAGGCGTACGAGGTCTGCCTGACGCACCGGCTGGATGTGCCCTTCGCCGGCGATCCGTGGAGCTTATATTGCGAGCTCCGGCGGATCAACCCGGCGCCGTTTGCCGCATACCTGAACTTTCCCGAGGCGCAGGTGGTCAGTTCGTCCCCTGAGAGATTTCTGAGCCTCGGATCGGACCGCATTGCCGAGAGCCGGCCCATCAAAGGCACGCGCCCGCGCGGGCAGACGCCGGAGCAGGACGCGAAACTCTGCCGGGAACTGTGCTCCTCGGTCAAAGACCGGGCGGAAAACATGATGATTGTCGATTTGGTCCGCAACGATTTCGGCAGAGTGTCGCGCTTTGGCAGCGTGGTGGTGCCGGAACTGATGGCGGTCGAAAAATATGCGACGGTATTTCAAATGGTCTCGACCATTCGCGGAGAGTTGGACTCCGGCTTCGATGGACTCGATCTGGTGCGGGCATGTTTTCCCGGCGGTTCGATGACAGGCGCGCCTAAAATTGAGGCCATGAAGATCATCGACCGGCTGGAACCGGTGAAACGAGGCATCTATTCGGGGGCGATCGGATACTTCGACTTTGCGGGGAATCTCGACTTGAGCATGGTAATTCGTACGATCGTAGTGAAGAACGGCAGGGCCTATTTGAACGTGGGCGGCGCGATCGTAGCGGATTCGGATCCAATCGCGGAATACAGCGAAACGATGGACAAGGCGCGCGCACTGATCGCCGCGCTGAACCAGATTGCGATAAACCAGTGAAGACGGTAATTCTCGACAACTACGACTCGTTCACCTACAATCTCTACCAATACATCGGCGAGCTCGATGCGCGGCCGGCCGTGTTCCGGAACGACCAGGTCAGTCTGGAGGAGTTGAAGGCGACGCGGCCGGACCGCATCATTATTTCTCCCGGGCCGGGCAGTCCGGAAGACGAGAGTTACTTCGGGGTCTGTACGCAAGCGATTCTGGAACTGGGAATGTACATACCCATCCTGGGAGTCTGCCTGGGGCATCAGGGAATCGTTCATGCAT
The DNA here is from genome assembly GCA_035294665.1 of Bryobacteraceae bacterium. Taxonomy (GTDB): domain Bacteria; phylum Acidobacteriota; class Terriglobia; order Bryobacterales; family Bryobacteraceae; genus PSRJ01. The sequence goes on from DATGKM010000087.1 coordinate 11,205, forward strand.
TTGGCGGCCGCATTGTGCGCGCCAACGAGGTCATGCACGGCAAAACCAGTTGCGTGGCGCATAAAGGGATTGGAATTTTTAGCGGGCTGCCTGCGAGCTTTGAAGCGATGCGCTATCACTCGCTGGCGGCAGACCCGGAAAGCCTGCCGGAGTGCCTGGAAATTACCGCCTGGTCGAGCGATGGCGTAATTATGGGCGTGCGGCATCGGGAGTATCCGATCGAAGGCATTCAGTTTCATCCGGAATCGATCGGCACGGCGCCGGGCAAGCGGCTCCTTGCGAACTTCATGAGCGGTATACTGGCGCCACGCTAATTTCCGGCAGGAGAGATTGGAGCCGGGAACGAGAATCGAACTCGTGACCTGCTGATTACAAGTCAGCCGCTCTGCCAACTGAGCTACCCCGGCTCACGTTTCCATTAGAACACGGCGGCTTATGGGCGCGCTTGCGCAAGCTTTTCGAGCAGCGCCACCGTGGTTGGGTGCGGTTGGCTGGCGGCGCCGTCGAAGCCCAGGCCGCCGGCTTTCCCCGCCGCCGCGTCGATTGCGGTCAAGCCGCGGTTATCTTTCAGATCCACTTTCGCGCCGTGCTCCACCAGGAATTCGGCCACCTGGTCGTATCCTTTCAGCGCGGCGCCGTAGAGAGCGGTCTGGCCGCGGGTGTCTTTGGCGTTGATATCCGAGCCGTGGTCCAGGCACAATTGGATGGCTTCGATGGCCTGCGCTTCGGTTTTGTGGCGGCCCGTGGTGTCTTCTTCCTTCGTGCCCAGGCCGGCCGCGGCCATCAGCGGATTGATGCCGATGCGGGTGGCGAGTTTGACATCCGCGCCATGCGCCAGCAGAAGCTTCATTGCCGGAATGTCACCCGCTTTGGCGGCTCGCAGCAGCGGAGTGGTGCCGGTGGTGAGCATGGTATCGTCGCCGCGATCGAGCTTGGCGCGGTAGGGCGCCTGCTTCTTGAGCTGGGCGTTCACGTTCGCGCCATGATCGATCAACTTCTGAATCAAGTCGAGCGCGGTGAGTTTCTCGTTAATCACATTGGGGGCCGGCCGGTTGTCATTGGGCATCGTGTTGAAGTCCACAGCCGCATAGAGCGCGGCGCGGCCGGTGACATCGGCGAGGTTGGGATCGGTGCCCTTGTCGATGAGGTAGCCGGCCAGATCGTAGTGGCCGTTGATGATGGCGAGCACAACGGCGCTGTTGCCGTCGGGATCGGTCGCATTCAGGTCCGCCCCGGCTTCCGCCAGCGCTTGCGCGCATTGGAGGCAGCCCTGGCGCGCGGCGAAATGCAGAGCGGTGAACCCGCCCGGCGGCAGCCACTTTTCCCGCGGCTCGGCGGTCACCTGCCGCTCCCAGTGCTGGATGGCCGAACGGGCGTTGACGTCCGCGCCGTGCGCGATCAGCTCGCGCACCATATCGGGGTGGCTTTCGCCCGCCGCCCACATTAATGGCGTCTGGCCGTGAACCGGCTCGCTCGCATTCACTTTGGCGCCGTGCGCCAATAGCACCCTGGCGGCTGCCACGCTGCCGGTGCGCGCTACCGTCATCAACGGAGTTTCGCCTTCGGTCCACACGGCGTTAGGGCCGGCGCCCGCCTGGAGCAGGCGCTCGATCATGGGGGCGCTGCCATTCACGCAGGCCAAATACAGCGGCGTGACGCCGTAGCGGTTGGCGGCATCCACTTTGGCGCCGGCGCGCAACAGACGGTCCGCCAAGTCGAGATCGTCCATCCGCGCGGCCCAGGCAAGCGCGGTGGTGCCGTCGGCTTCCGGTTCGTTCACGTCGGCGTGCTGGCCGAGCAGCGCGAGCACGGTGGCGCGGTCGGCGCTCTTGACCGCGTCCACCACGCGCAAGGAAGCGGCTGAAGCGGCCGCCGCCAGCAGCACCAGGCCGAGCGCAATTCGCATGTTCGAGGCTCCTACAGTTCGGTCATTTCGCCCGTGCTATCGCCCAGGCTGTTATCGTGCACGCCCACGCGATCGAGCATGGTGAGCAGCAGGTTGGTCATGGGCGTGTGGTCGGGATAGCGCAGGTGCCGCCCGCCTTTGACGCGCCCGCAAGCACTGCCTGCCACCACGTTCGGCAGCGGGAAATGGTTATGCAGGTTGCTGTTGCTCATGTTGCTCCCAAACAGGATCAGGGAGTGATCGAGCAGGCTGCCATCGCCATCCGGCGTGGATTGGAGCTTCTTCAGGAAATCGGCGAACAGGCCGATGTGGTAGCTCTGGATCTTCACCAACTTCTCGATCTTCTCCGGCTTGTTCTGGTGATGGGAGGTGGCATGGTGGCCATCGGGCACGCCGATTTGGGGATACGTACGGTTGCTGACTTCGCGCGCCACCATGTAGGTGAAAACGCGGGTGACGTTGGCCTGCCAGGCGAGCGCCGCCAGATCGTACATCATGCGCACGTGCTCTTCGTAGGAGTACGGAATGCCGGCTGGGGCGTCGGGCAATTTCAAGTCAGCCTTATTCTGCTCGTTCGATGCACGCTCAATGCGGCGCTCGATTTCGCGGACATTATCCAGGTAGTCGCTCATGATGGCGCGGTCTTTGGCGCCCAGGTTGCGGGAGATATCGGCCGCTTCGGTGGTGATGGCATCCAGAATGCTTTGTTCCTGCCGGTTACGCTGCTGCCGCTCCCGCGGCGTGCCGCCCTGGCCGAACATCCGCTCGAACACCTTGCGCGGGTTCACTTCCATGGGCAACGGCGTAGTATGGGTGCGCCAGGAGAGCGTGTTCATGTAGATGCAGCCATAGTCGCGATCGCAGGAGCCGATCAGATCGGAGTGATCTTCGGTCGCCAGTTCGAGCGAGGGCAGCATGGTGTCCTGGCTGATGTGCGCGGCGGCGATCTGGTCCGCCGTGATGCCGGCGTAGGCGTCCACGCCCTGCGTGGGCTTCGGGCGCACGCCGCTCAACCAGGTGGTGGGGCTGAGCGAATGGACCGCCGTGGTGTCGGCCGCTTTGTGGTGCAGGCCCGTCACCACGTTGATGGTGTCGCGGAAGGGTTCGAGAGGCTTGAGAATGCGCGGGAACTCGAAGCCCGCGCCTTCCTGCGTGGGGGTCCACTGATCCATGATGGCGCCGTGCGGCAGGTAGACGAATCCCAACCGCGGCGTAACCTTGGTATCCGCGGAGAGCGCGGGGACCATGGCATCGAGCAGCGGAAGGGCCATGGTAACCCCCATGCCGCGCAAAAACGTGCGGCGCGAAAGATGTTTGCGGGTGATCGGCGTCATGGGTTACCTCCTGGCGAGGGTACCTGTGGCAGGCGAAAGCGCCTGCCCCACATTACTTTGGGACACTTTCATTTCAAATGGCGCGCTGCGCACGATGCCCAGCACGATCGAAGAGAACCGGTAATTGTCCTGAGCCGCATTGCGGGCGATGGAACGTACGACCGGCATATCGTAGTATTCGAGCCCGCGGCCTAGCGCGTACGTCAGCAGCTTTTCGGTCAGGGTATCGACGAACTGCTCGGGGTGGCTCAGAATCGCTTTGCGCAGCGAGATCGGGCCATCGACCTTCGAACCGTCGGCAAGCTGCCCCGAGGCGTCCACCGGCCCGCCCGCTTCCTTCACGCGCCACTGCCCGATGGCGTCGAAATTTTCCAGCGAGAAGCCCAGCGGATCGAGAATCTTGTGGCAGGTGGCGCAGGTGGGGTTCTGGCGGTGCTGCTCGAGCAGTTCGCGCATGGTGAGCGGCTTCGAGCCTTCGCTGTTTTCCTTGAGCGCGGGCACGTTCGGCGGCGGAGGGGGCGGCGGCGTGCCTAGAATGTTCTCCAGAATCCATTTGCCGCGCAGCACCGGAGAAGTGCGGTTGGGATAGGACGTGACCGTAAGAATGCTTCCCTGCCCCAGCAAGCCGCGGCGGTTTTCATCCGCGATTTTCACCCGCCGGAACTGGCTGCCGTAAATATCCGGGATGCCGTAGTGCTTCGCCAGCCGCTCGTTGACGAAGGTGTAATCGGCGGTCAGCAGATCGAGCACGCCGCGGTCTTCGCGGATGACGCTTTCGACGAACAATTCGGTCTCGCGGCGGAATGCCTGCCGCAGGTTGTCGTCCCAGTTGGGAAACTCCTCGCGGTCGGGAATGGCGCTATTGAGATTGCGCAGGAACAGCCACTGGCCGGCGAAATCGGTGACCAGGGTTTCGGCGCGCGGGTCGGCCAGCATGCGGCGCACCTGGCGATCGAGCACGGCCGGATCATGCAGTTTGCCTTGCTCCGCAACCTCGAGAAGCCGATCGTCGGGGAGGCTGCTCCATAAAAAGAAAGAGAGGCGCGAAGCCAATTCGAGATCGCTCACCGGATACACCGTGCCCGGAGCGACATTCGGCGGATCGGGAGAATAGCGGAAGATGAATTTGGGATCGGCGAGGATGAGCCGCAGGGCGTTTTCGATGCCCGAATCGAAGTTGCCCTGATTGCGGCCCTGCTGGTAGAAGCTCAGCAGCAGTTCGAGATCCCGGTCGTTGACCGGCCGCCGGTAGGCGCGGCGCGCGAGCGTGGTCAGGATCCGTTTGGCGCAGGGCACCTCTTCGGAAGCGCTCGCGGGATGGCACGAAAATATGCGCCGCCGGGAGGGCGTATCGCCGGGGCCGGTCGCCTTGTAGGGGCCGGTGATATCCACGGAATCGATCAGCGGAATGCCGTTCATGTTTTGCAGATCGAGATCGCGCGTGAAGGGCTGCAAAGGCTCGTCGGATTCGGTGGAACTCTTCCGTAGAAACGCCACAGCTACATCGTGCGGGCCGGCCTTCACGGCGACCCGTGTTTTCAGGCGCGCATCGATGGCGTCGCCGGCCACGCCCAGGTTGGTATCCATCATCTTGTTGTCGGCTTCGCCGCCGACCGGAGCGATGAAGACGCGTTCGCCATCGATGCTGATTTCCAACTGGTGCGGCCATTCGAGGCCCGTGATATAGCCGACGATGTTCCGGAGCAGCTTCACGCTGAAGTCGTATTCGGCATCGAGCGGGAAGTTCTGGTGGATCAGGATGCCACCGCGCGTGCCCAGCGGCAGGCCTTCAATGTGTTCCCCCTGCGCCTGATCGGGCGGGATACGGTACACCTGGCTGACCGGCTTCACCGCCGGATCGCCCACGGCCAAGGCGGCGATCTGCCGGGAGGCGGAAAGATACTGTTCCAGCAGCGAAGGGGAAACCTTTAATACATCGGCGATGTTGTCGAAACCATTGGCTTCATCGTCGGCCGGCAGCAGGTCGTTGACTTCGACTTTCAAATCCAGCAGATCGCGGATGGCGTTGGCATATTCGGTGCGGTTCAGCCGATGCAGCGGGTCGCGGCCGGGATTCGGTTTGGCCGCGGCGGCGCGATCGATGGAAGTTTCGAGATACCCGATAAAGCCTTCGACCGAGGCACGGTCCGGCCGCGGCATGCCCTGCGGCGGCATCATGCCTCCGCGAAGCTTGCGGATCACCTTCTCCCAGGTTTCGGCGCTATCGGAAACGTGGTCGAGGTCCATGCGATCGAGCATGAGGCCGCCGGTCTTGAGCTTTTGATTGTGACAGGTGACGCAGTAACGATTGACCAGTTCGCGGTAGAGGGCGGAACCCGCAGGGGAGTCGGCGAGCAAAGAGGGGGCTGCGACAAGCATCGCGGCGACACAGAACGCAGCACTCGTTAGGCGAAGCATAGTTCCTCCGCAGCTATCCTCCGGGGCTCCGTCCAACATCTTCCTGGGCGGGTCAAATTTGCCTAGGGTCATGATATCTCAGCCTTTGGGCTATGGCGTGGCCTTTTGGGGCCATGAGGGAGAGGGGCTGGTCGGCCGGGCGGCCAAAGGGCGAAATTGGGTTCGTTTCGTCTGCCAGCGGCGGGGGTGCGGAGGGATTTGCGGGGCGGATGGGCGAAGCGAAGGCGAAACGGAGCGAACAAAGCCAATTTTGGGGGGCAGGCTCGGGGCTTCGCCCGAGCGGCGGTGTGGGGTGCGGCGATGCGAATTTGAACAAACAAAGCCAATTTGCGCGGGGTAATTGGCTGGGTGACCGAAAGCAAAATTGGATTCCTCCAGCGGCGGGGGTGCGGAGGGATTTGCGGGGCGGATAGGCGAAATGAAGGAGAAACGGAGCGAACAAAGCCAATTTGGGGGCAGGCTCGGGGCTTCGCCTGAGCGGCGGTGTGGGGCGCGGCGATGCGAATTTGAACAAACAAAGCCAATTTGCGCCGGGTAATTGGCTGGGTGACCGAAAGCAAAATTGGATTCGTCCAGCGGCGGGGGTGCCGGAGGGATTTGCGGGGCGGGTGGGCGAAGTGAAGGAGAAACGGAGCAAACAAAGCCAATTTTGGGGGGGCAGGCTCGGGGCTTCGCCCGAGCGGCGGTGTGGGGCGCGGCGATGCGAATTTGAACAAACAAAGCCAATTTGCGCGGGGTGACAGATACAAGGGGTCGGATTGCATGTTGCAGCATTTCCGGCTCGATTGTAGTACGCGGCTTTTGAGCTGCCACGGCGGAGGGCGGGTAAGTGGCTGAAAAGGCTCGGGAACTTCTGTGAGCCGAGGCGTCACTGGGGAAGCCGGCGCCATCGGCCTGAACGATCCGGCCGCGGCGCTTTCCGCGGCCCTCGGCAAGATCGCTGGAAACGAGCTCGCCATTCACGTGATCGGCCTTCCGTGGCAGTGAGGTTGTGTAAAACGGCGCTCGACCGGCTTGGCTTAGCCGGCGTGGCGGCCTACGGAGCCAACGAACCCATCCCGCCTGCCAAATCGGGCCGCCCAAAGTATCAATTCGCTTGATACGAGGCATCACCGCTCCGCTATCGACTGCCTGCCGGAAAGCGGATATAATCCGCCGAGTACTGATCGTCATTTCTGGTTTCGAAAGGAAAACGGGGATTCATGAATCGATTCGGGTATGCCGCATGCGTGTTGCTGCTGAGTAGTCTCGGCGTCTGGGCGCAGTCCAACCAGGGAACCATCACCGGCACAATTTCCGATCCGGCTGGCGCGGTCGTGCCCGGAGCTACGATCGAGGTCAAAAACGTCGAAACGGGTGTCATTTACCGCGGCGGTACATCCGCTACCGGCAACTACGTAATCGTAGTTCCCGTGGGCACCTACGAAATCACGGTCAACGTGCCCGGCTTCAAGAAGTTCGTGCAGCAGAACGTCCCGGTCGTGGTTGCCACCGATACCCGCAAAGACATCACTCTCGAAGTCGGCACAGCCAACGAGGTGGTCACCGTCGCCGATACCGCGCCTTTGCTCAAAACGGAAAGCGGCGAAATGAGCCACCAGGTCACAACCGCCGATGCCGACAATCTTCCCGTTCTGACCATCGCCGGCGGCGGCTTCACCGGCGCCACTACCATGGGCAATATTCGCAACCCGCTGCAATCCTCGCTTCTGCTACCCGGCGTGACCTTCAGTAACGACCAGGATCTGGTAGTCAACGGACTGCCGAGCAACAGCGAAACCATTCGTATCGAAGGTCAGGATTCCACCGGGACCCTTTGGAAGGTCTACCAGCAGCGCAGCCAGGCGGCGGGCGTGGACGCCATCCAGGAAGTCTCGGTGCAGACCAGCAACTTTGCGGCGGAATATGGGCAAGTCGGCGGCGGCTACTTTAACTTCACCATGAAGTCCGGCACCAACCAACTCCATGGCAGCGGCTACGACTACCTCGTCAATGAAGCGCTCAATGCCGGCTTGCCGTTCACCGATGCCGGCACAACCAATTCCCTCAAAGAAGGCCAGCACATCCGCAACGCCCAGCGGCGCAACGATTTCGGCGGCACCATTGGCGGCCCCATCCGTATTCCCAAGATCTACAACGGAACCAACCGCAGCTTCTTCTTCTTCAATTTCGAGCAATACCGCGAAAAGCAGTTGGTCGCCAACGGCATCACCACCGTGCCCACCGCCGCCTACCGCAACGGCGACTTCTCCAACGCCGGTTGTTTTAATTTCAACGCCGCCACGAACTCTTGCAACGGAGCCCCTACCGCTCTGACACAAGGCGGCAAACCGGCTGTCGATACGGCCGGACAGACCCTCACGTACGGAGAAGTCTTCGATCCCACCACCACCCACACTGTAAACGGCGCGCAGGTGCGCAATCCCTTCCCCAACAACACGATTCCGCTTTCGCGATACGACCCGGTGGCGCTGGCCATCCAAAAAATGCTGCCCATGCCGAACGCCCCCGGCCTGATCAACAACTACAACATACCCGGCTATATCAATTGGGAGCACACCACCACCATCTCCTGGAAAATCGATCACTCCATCAGCCCCACCGCCAAACTTGCCTGGTATTTTTCCCACTACTCCTGGAACTCGCCCAATGCCAACGGGTTCGTCGGCCCCTACAGCACCGAAGTGCCTACCGGCTACCGCAACTGGACCACTCGCCTGAACTACGACGACACACTCAAACCCACATTGCTCTTCCACGCCGGTATCGGTTTCTTCCATCAATACGAGCCCACGGTTCCGCCGGCGTTTGACGAGTCCACGATCGGCATGCACGGCTACTTTAACGAAAACCTGTTTCCGACCATCGGCGGCCTCAGCAATGCCAATACCGGCGGCTGGAATGCGTTAGGGGGAGCCCTCGGCGGCTCGTTCGAGGCCTTCATCTGGGAAGAAAAACCCACTGCCAATACCAGCCTGACCTGGGTGCACGGCAACCATATTTACAAGTTCGGTGGGGAATACACAGGCGAGGGATATCCCGAGCACAGCGCCTGGCGCACCAATGGAAACTTCACGTTCTCGAATGCGGAGACTTCCGATCCGTGGCAGAACGGCCAGGCGCTCAACATCGCCAACGGTACGGGTTTCGCATACGCCAGCTTTCTTCTCGGGCTTCCCGATTCCATGTCCATCAGCCCATACACCCAAACCAAACTCGGCAATCACCTCATGGGCTTCTACGCGCAGGATAGCTGGAAGGTCACCCGCAGGTTCACCCTGGATTACGGCCTGCGCTACGATTTCCAGACTTACTTAAAAGAAGAGCATGGCCGCATGCAAGATGCCTCGTTTGTCACTCCCAACCCCACGGTGGGAGGACTCCTGGGCGCCGGTATCTATGAAGGGTACGGCGGCGGCCGCTGCAATTGCGAGTTGTCCCATAACTATCCCTATGCATTCGGGCCGCGGCTCGGGGCAGCCTATCAGATCAATTCGAAAACCGTGCTCCGCGCGGGCGCCGGCGTCTCTTACGGATTAGTCCAAACCCCGGCCGGCACTTCCTACAGCACTGCCGACTATTATCAGGTCAACGCCACCGGATACGGCGTCACGCCTGTCCCCGGCGGGCTCGCGGGCGGCAATCCCTATCCGAATGTCACTTGGCCCAGCTTTACTCCCGGCAAATACCCGGTTCCGAGCGGCGGCTTGCTGCCGCCCGGCAATCCCTTCATCTACTACGCTCCCGAGGCCCGGCCGCCGCGCATTCTGCAGTGGAGCTTTGGTATCCAGCGAGAACTGCAGAAGGATATCGTAGTCGAAGCGACTTACGTGGGAAACCGTGAGGTCTGGGGCGCGGCCCCGTATGCCGATCAGATGGCCGCCAATGCCATCAGCAATGCGACTTTGGCCCACTACGGCCTCAGTCTGTCGAATCCGGCCGACCTCGCCTTGCTAAACAGTTTGATCAGTTCTCCGGCCGCGGCGGCCGCCGGCTTTTTCCCCGCTTATGCGGGAATGCCGGGGAACCAAACCGTCGCCCAGCAAATCCGCCCCGTGCCCCAGTGGACTACCATACCCTTCGTCGCTCTCGGCCCGCCCATCGGCAAAACCTGGTATGACTCGCTGCAGACGAAAGTCACCAAGCGGATCTCACACGGGTTGCAGGTACAGGGCTCCTTCGTGTGGGCGAAGGCGCTGGTGAACGGCACCGGGGCCGAAACCGGCCAGTTCGTCACCGGCATTCCGCTCTATAACGATATCTTCAATTACGGACTCAACAAACAACTCAACCAATTGGTCCGGCCCGAAGCCGTGGTCGTTTCCGGAACCTACACCACTCCCAAGTTCGCCGCGGACACGAAAGGGATGAAACTGCTCTCCGTGATTACTCGCGATTGGCAGCTCGGCTGGGTGCTGCGCTATCAAAACGGAGCGCTCATTCCCGTCCCGCGCTCCAATAACCAGATTCAGAATGAACTGAAGCGCAACGACGCCACATTCGAGAATTACGTTCCGGGCGTGAATCCCCTGAAGGTGGACCCCAACTGCGGCTGCTTCAATCCGCAAACCACCTTTGTGCTCAACCCGGCAGCCTGGACGGACGCTCCCGCAGGAACCTTCGGCGTGTCCGCTCCCTTTTACAATAACTATCGCTGGCAGCGGCAGCCGGCCGAGTCGATGAGCTTCGGCCGGAACTTCCGCATGGGCAAAGAGGGCAGATACAATCTGTACGTCCGGGCGGAGTTCTTGAACATCTTCAATCGTCTGTTCCTCTCGATGCCCTCGCCCTCCACGAGCGCCGGTGTGGGCGGTCTGCCGGTGGTCAATCCGGCCTCCGCGCCCGCGATCTCAAACGGTGTCATCACAGGCGGTTTCGGCGCCGTCGCGACCATCGGCGGGGCAGGGGATACGCCCCGTTCCGGCCAGATCGTCGCCCGCTTCACGTTCTGATAATGTAGGCCCATGCGGGGCGCCCGGTTACTCGCCCTTTCGCTGGCCGCTGTCGTCGCGGGCCTGGCCGCGGACTTCGCCGGCAGCCAAGCCTGCGCTTCCTGCCACGCCGCGATCTACCGTTCTTTCGAGCGGACGCCCATGGCCCGCAGCAGCGGCCTCGCCGGCGCGAGCGGTCCGCCAGAGCGCTTCGACCATGCCGAATTCCAAGATTCGAAAGGCGCTTTTGAGTACAAAGTAAATCGCGAAGGCAAAAGCTATTCCTTTACCTTTCAAAAGCAGCCGGCTCAAAAGCAGCCGGCCAC
>DATGKM010000088.1:0-22849 GCA_035294665.1 Bryobacteraceae bacterium
GTCGATTTTCCTACCATCCAGGTGCAGGCTGCGTATCCGGGGGCGAGCGCGGAAACCATGGCTTCTTCGGTGGCCGCGCCGCTGGAGCGCCAGTTCACCACCATCGCGGGCATCGATTCGATGTCCTCCACTAGTTACGTCGGCAGCTCGAATATCACGATCACCTTCACGCTGAACCGCTCGCTCGACGGCGCCGCGCAGGACGTGCAAACAGCGATCGCATCGGTGCTGCGGAAACTCCCGCCCGACATGCCAACCCCGCCTACCCTGCGCAAGGTCAACCCGGCCGACCAGCCCATCCTCGCCATGGCCATCTACTCGGAAACGTTGCCGCTTTCCACCATGGATGCCTTCGGCGAAGAAGTGCTGGCGCAGCGCATTTCGCAGATCGACGGCGTGGCCCAGGTCAACATTTTCGGGCAGGCGAAATATGCGGTGCGTGTGCAGCTCGATCCCTACCTGCTGGCCTCCCGCAACGTGGGGATCGACGAGGTGAACGAGGCGCTCTCCAAACACAATGTGAACCTGCCGACGGGCACTCTTTGGGGGCCGCACTGGGCGTACACGGTGGAGGCTAACGGGCAACTGAACACCGCCGAGCAATACCGGCCGCTGATCGTCGCCTACCGCAATGGCGCGCCGGTCCGGCTGGAAGAGCTCGGCCGGGTAATCGATTCCATTCAAAACGATAAGAACGGAAGCTGGTTCGGTTCGATTCCCTCGATTCAATTCTCAATTCAGCGGCAGCCGGGCGCAAACACGGTGGAAGTGGTGGATAACATCAAGGCGCAGCTTGCGCAATTGCGCGAGCAGATGCCGCCGGCCATGCACCTGGACATCTTTTTCGACCGGTCCACCTCGATTCGCGAATCCGTGGATGACGTTAAGGTCACGCTGTTGATCACGGTGGTGCTGGTGGTGGGCGTGATTTTCATCTTTCTGCGCAACGTTAGCGCCACACTGATTCCCAGCCTGGCGCTGCCGATGTCGATTATCGGCACGTTCGCGGCGATGTATCTGCTCAACTACACGCTCGACAATCTCTCGCTGATGGCGCTGACACTCTCGGTCGGCTTCGTGGTGGATGACGCGATTGTCATGCTGGAGAATGTGGTCCGCCACATGGAAATGGGCAAGAGCCGCATGGCCGCCGCGCTCGAGGGCGCGCGCGAAATCGGCTTCACCATCCTTTCGATGACGATTTCGCTGGCGGCCGTTTTTATCCCCGTGCTGTTCATGAGCGGCATCATGGGGCGCCTGTTCCATGAGTTCGCGGTCACCATCATGGTGGCCATCGCGATTTCGGGTTTCGTTTCCCTCAGCCTCACACCGATGCTGTGCAGCCGCTTTCTGAAGCCGCCCTCCGAACGCATGAACGCGTTTCAGCGTTCGTCGGAAGCGGTGTTCGAAGGGCTCCGCAGGCTGTACGCATGGACGCTGCGCGGCGTGCTGCGCCACCGGTTTCTCACTGTAGCCACGGCGGCGGGCACGCTGGTTGCGACGTATTACCTGTTCGGCGTCGTTCCCAAGGGTTTCATTCCCAGCCAGGACGTAGGCCAGATCAACGGCTCGCTCGAAGGCCCGCAAGGCATCTCTTACGACGATATGGTGCGGGCCACGCAGCAGGTGGCGCGGATTGCGGAAGCGGATCCCGCCATCGATGGCGTGCGCAGCCAGGTGGCCGGCGGCAACGGCAACCCCTCCGCTAATAACGGGCAGCTCAACTTGCATCTGAAGCCCCGATCGGAACGGAAGGAAACTCCGGAGCAGATCATCGCGCGCCTGCGCCCGAAAATGGACACCGTGCCGGGCGTTCGGGTCTATCTGACCAACCGGCCCCTCATCACAATCGGCGGAATCCAAAGCCGCAGCAATTTCCAGTTCACTCTGCAGGCCGCGGATATTAAAGAGCTCTACCGGGTGGCCGCCGATTTCGAACGCAAAATTCGCACCCTCCCCGAATTGGCCGATGTCAACAGCGACCTGCAAGACAATAACCCCACAGTGACGCTCGAAATCGATCGCGACCGCGCCTCCGCTCTTGGCGTGACGGCCGACCAGATCGAAAGCGCCCTCTACAGCGCTTATGGCACCCGCCAGGCTTCCACTATCTTCACGCCGGTCGACGATTTCGCAGTCATCCTAGAAGTTCTGCCGAAGTATCAACTCGATCCGGACGCTCTCGGCACTCTGTATATCCGTTCCTCCAACGGAAAACTCGTCCCGCTGAACGCGGCGGCTAAGCTCCGCCTTGGTGTAGGGCCGCTGGCGGTTTCGCATTTGGGACAGGCGCCCGCCGTCACCATTTCGTTTAACACGAAAGAGGGCGTGGCTCTGGGCGATGCGGTCGAACACATCCAGCAACTGGCGCGCGAGAACCTTCCCGACACGATCACGACCAGCTTCCAGGGCACCGCCGCCGCCTTCCAACAGTCTTTGCAGGGCATGGGCGTGCTGCTGCTGATGGCGGTGCTGGTGATTTACCTGGTGCTCGGGATTTTATACGAAAGCTTCATTCACCCGCTCACGATTCTCTCCGGTTTGCCGTCGGCGGGCATGGGCGCGCTGGCTACGCTGCTGCTTTTTCACGATGAGCTGAACGTCTACTCGTTTGTCGGCATCATCATGCTGATCGGCATCGTGAAGAAAAATGCCATCATGATGATCGATTTCGCGTTGGAAGCCCAGCGCGACCAGGGGATGAAGCCGGCCGACGCGATCCACGAAGCCTGCCTGGTGCGCTTCCGGCCCATCATGATGACCACCATGGCCGCCCTGATGGGCACGCTGCCCATTGCCCTCGGCTTGGGCGCGGGCGGGGAAGCCCGGCGCCCCCTGGGGCTTTCGGTAGTGGGCGGGCTGGTGGTGTCGCAGCTTCTGACTCTGTACATCACGCCTGTGTTCTACATCTATATGGAGCGCTTCCAGGGCGCCGGCCGGTGGTTCCGCCGCTCGAAGAAGCGGGTGGCCGCCGCCGCGGACCATGCGGTGGCTTTGGAGCACGGGGATTAGGACGGGGGAATGCGGCTTCCAAATTCTTGCGCCCCTTACGGTGGCGGCTCTGAAATTTGCCAGCGGCTCAGACGTTCCATTTTTTTTGTTGACTCACTTCCCGACACGCGATACAGTAATTTCACCAAGAACTAGAGGTTTCTTCCCAGTCCAGAACTGCCTTAACCGGCCAGGAGGTTATTGTGCGTCTGCACATTGCTGCTCTGTCGCTGCTGGTTGCAATCGCCGCTTTTGGCCAAAGCGACCGCGGCACGATTACCGGAACGATATCCGATCCCGCGGGAGCGGTGGTCGCCAACGCGACTGTAGAAGCGCGGAACGTGGATACGGGGGCCATCACACAGGCGGCCAGTTCCACCACGGGCAACTACACGATCGCGGAATTACCCGCCGGCACTTACGAGTTGGATGTTACGGTGACTGGATTCAAGAAGTTCGTGCGCACCGGGCTGATCGTGCAGGCCGCGCAGACCATCCGCGTGGACGCGAGACTGGATGTGGGCAACACGACGGAATCGGTGACGATCAGCGCGGAAGCGCCGCTGCTCAAGACGGAAAGTGGAGAGTTGAGCAGCACGGTTTCGACGCAGACGATGGATACGCTGCCGCTGCTGAACATCGGATCGAACTCCTCGGGCATCCGCAACCCGTTCAATATGGTGGCTCTGATGCCCGGCGCGTATTATCAGCCGGCGCCGCCGTTTACCGGGCCGGTGGTGCACATCAACGGCAACCCGGCGGGTTCGGAGACGGTGCTGGTGGACGGCATGGATGGCACCAACATTCTGGGCCAGGGAGCCAACCAGCAGAATCAGCCGGGAATGGATTCGATTCAGGAATGGACGGTGCAAACCAGCAATTACTCGGCCGAGTATGGGCAGGCTGGAAGCGCGGTGATGAACATCACCATGAAATCGGGAACCAACCAATATCATGGCAGCGCCTACGAGTACTTCCAGAATGAGTTCCTGAACGCCGGCCAGCCGTTTACCACTACGAGCAGCGGCTTGCTGCGGCCGCAGCAACGGCGCAACGATTATGGATTGACGCTGGGCGGTCCGGTGCGCATTCCGAAAATTTATAACGGCAAAGATAAGACGTTCTTCTTCTTCAGTTGGGAGCAATATCTGCAGAATCTGAACGATTTGCCGGCGGCCTTCTCGATTCCCACGCAGGCTTACCGGAACGGCGACTTCAGCCAGGCGATCGCGGCGGCGGGGAACAAGAACTTGGGGAACGATCCGCTGGGGCGGCCGATTATGGCGAATGAGATTTACGACCCTTCAACGCGGTCGATCGCGCCCAACGGCCAGATCGTCACCAATCCGTTCCCGAATAACACGATTCCGCTTTCGCGCATGGACCCGGTGGCCCGGAAAGTTCAAAGCATGCTGCCGTTGCCTTTCTGCGTAGCCGGGCCGCCGTGCAACGCCAACGGAGTGGTGAACAATTTCCAGAACACCGAGCCGGTATCGCGCGATACCGAGGCGCCGTCGCTCAAACTCGACCAGTTAATCGGCCCGAACAACAAGCTTTCTTTCTTCTGGGGAAAGACGAGAACCTACACGCAAACCGGTTATGGCGAAGATGGCTTGCCGCAACCGATTTCCTACACGTTTGGCGGCGGGATTCACTCGCACCGTGAGCGGCTGAATTATGACCGCACGCTGTCTCCCACGGTTCTGCTGCACCTGGGCGCCGGTTTCGATACAGATTACCTGGGGCGGCCCTCGGTCACTCCTTTCTACGATGCCTGCGCGGGGATCGGGTTGTGCAGCGAAGCGTTCCAACCGGGGACGTTCCCTAGCTTTACCGGCCTTTATAATTCGACCGGTGGCGGATTCGGCAGTGCTCTGGAGCCTCAGATCGGGCCTCCAGGCCGCGCCGATAACGAATACACCATATTCGATTCGATTGCCAGCCTCACGTGGGTGAAGGGGAACCATACGTTCAAATTCGGCGGCAACGCGGAATTTCAGGGAAGCTATACGATCAATGTCACCGACTTGCAGGGAACTTATGGCTTCAGCAGCGCGCAGACGGCGCTGCCGTACCTGGTGAACAACACGGGCGCATCCAGCACTTCGAACATTGGCACTAACAGCGTGGGCTTCCCTTATGCCAGCTTTCTTTTGGGCGCGGTGGATACGGCGCAGGTCGACCCGCCTTCGCGGGCGCGATTCGGCAAGCAGCAGTGGGGATTCTATGCGCAGGATAGCTGGAAGGTAACCCGCAAACTGACTCTGGACTTGGGACTGCGCTACGATTACTCGACTTACTACACCGAGCAGTACGGGCGCTCGCCGAACTTTGCGCCGAACCTTCCCAATCCCACGGCGGGCGGGCAACCGGGCGCGGTGATTTACCAAGCGACGTGCCACTGCGCGTTTGCGAAGAACTACCCGTGGGGGCTGGGGCCGCGCTTTGGGTTCGCCTACCAGGTAGCGCCCAAGACCGTGTTCCGGGGTGGCTTCGGAGTGGAATACACCCCGACAGGCGTCGCGCAAACATTCGGCTCCGCCAGTGGCAACGCCGTCGCGAACAACCAGTTCGGCCCGGTCTCCACTCTGGGTGGCGCGCTCATGACTTTGGGCCAGGGCGTTACGATCAATGGGCAGCCGCTCACGGCGTCTCAGGTGGCATGGCCGAATTTCAGCACCGGCTTCTATCCCATAGCCGGCGTGCTTCCCGGCACCGGCCCGCAGTATTACGATCAGAATGCGGGGCGGCCGGCGCGACAATATCAGTACAGTTTCAGCGTGCAGCACCAAATCACAGGAAACCTGGTGCTGGAGGCTTCCTACATCGGTAACCGGGGCATCTGGTGGCCGACTTACCTGGCGCCGGGCGGGGCGACGGGCCAGATGGTGAATTACAATTACCTAAGCAACGCGCTTCTGAGTCACTACGGGCTGAGCCTGAACAATCCTGCGGATCTGGCCATTCTGGTATCGCCTTTGAATTCCCCCGCGGCCGGGCCGTTCATGGACAAGGTTCCCTTCACCGGGTTCCCGCTGACGGCCACGGTAGCTCAGTCTTTGCGGCCGTTCCCGCAGTTCAACACGAGTTGCTCCGGTCTTACGACGAGCGGGCCCTGTCCGCTGGCCGCGCCGCTGGGCGACACCTGGTACAACGCGTTCCAGTTGACCGCGAATAAGCGGTTCTCGCATGGCCTGCAGGCCGACTTCGCATTTACTTGGTCCAAGTCGATGAATAATTTCGGGGGCACTCCGGATGTGCAAAACCGAGGCCTGGCAAAGGACATCGACTACCTAGACCAGCCGTTTGTCGCAAAATTCGGAATCACGTATAGCTTGCCGAAGTGGGGGCCGAAGGCGCTTTCGTACGTGGTGCGCGACTGGATGCTGAACGCATTCGGCTATTATGCAAGTGGAATCCCGCTGGCGCCGCCGGTGGCGACGACCGCCGGCTACCCCTCCAACCTCTCGCAAGCGACCATGGCGAATCTCACGTTCCAGCCGGGGCAATACCAGCTCCAGGTGCCAGGCGTGCCGCTGTACACTCACGACCTGAATTGCCGGTGCTTCGATCCGAACACGACCGTTCTGCTGAATCCGGCGGCATGGACGAACCCGGCGCCGGGGCAGTACGGCGGCGCGACGTATTACAACAATTTCCGCGGGGAACGGCGGCCAGTGGAGAATTTCGGAATAGGCCGTCAATTCCGGGTGCGCGAGCGCATGAGCCTGACCGTGCGGGCCGAGTTCAACAACATTTTCAACCGGACCTATCTGAACAACCCGACCACAACGGGAGTTGGCATCAGCCCGCAAACCGCTCCGACTTGCAAACTGCCGACCGGCGGCAGCGGCGCCTGCTCTCCCGGAGAACAGCTCTCCTCCGGTTTCGGCGTGATCAACACTTCGACGACGTTCGCCGCGCCAAGGACCGGTCAAATGGTCGCGCAGTTTGTGTTCTGAGGGTAGAGGGGCACCGCTCCGTTGAAACAGGGGCCAGGAGCCAGGGCCGGGAACTAGGCCATCGGGAACTCCCTAACCGCCGGCGGTTCGGAACCTAAATATAGGGGATGGCTTTTCCGGCGGCCCCGACGGCGGTCCAAATGAGGATTGAAGCCAGTGCGGCGATGCGGGTCTTGGCAGGGCTGGCGTCGCCTCTCACGATCCAGCGGCGATGGATGGTGAGCTGCGCGGCGATGCCCAGAAGCATGAGCCCCATCTTCACAGGAAACGAGTAGCTCTCGAAGCATTTCATCGGCTCGGAGAACGCCATTGGGATGCCCGTGGCGATCAGGACGCAGATGCTCACCAGCATCCACGGTTCGAACTGGCGGGCTAACTGCGCGGCGGGCAGATACCTTTTGCCGACACCGAAGACGCGCAGGCTGATGAGGAGCACGGAGCCCAGCAGGATCGCGAGGGCCAGCAGGTGAAAAGTCTCAATGAGGGGGAAGGCCCACTCGGTGTCGCGCACGCTGGTTCCGAGCCAGGTATTGCCCGCCCACTCGAAATACGGCCGGAAGGATTCGCCTAACATAAACTACTCACGCATAAGCCAGCGCACGTCCCATGGCAACGACGCCAATCCAGAGGAGCAGCGAGCAGGCTCCGGCTAACCGGGCGCGCCAGGGAGTAGGGGCATCCTTATCCCAGGATGCGACGTGACGGAAAACGGTGTTGTGGAAGACCAACGCGTTCAAACCGGCCACCGCGATGAGCACGAGCTTGACGCGGAAGAACGGGCTGTTATAGCACTTCACGGCTTCGGAGCAGAACAGCAGCGCTCCAGTCGCCACCATGATCGAGAAGCCGGCCCACACCCACGGGAGGAATTGGGAGGCCACCTGCGAAACACTGCGCTGGCGCATGACGATACCCAGGAGTCGCAGGTCGAGCAGCGCGGCCGGCCAGATCATGGCGCTGATGGCCAGCGAATGAATACTCTCGATGACGGGAAACTGCCACGTGGACTGCTTGATGCCGCTCGCCCAGGGCAGATTCTGCAGCCATTCGCAAAGGCCGAGGATAGAAATCAACGGATTTCCCGCAGACCCCGGTCAGGACTTGATCATGCGGCCATCGGGCAGCTTGATGAGCGAGGCGAGCATGGCCGGGTCGCCGCTTTTGGCCGCTCCGCCGGTGCAACTGATGGTGTCGCCGGGCTTCACCGTATCGTGCATCCACCCGTAGGATTTCAGGTGGTTGAGGCTCATCATTTCGATTTGCCACTCGACCTGCTTTCCGTTTTGATCGGTGACTTCCAGGTAAATATAAGCGTGCGGATTCTGCCATTCGAAGCGCTTCACCACGCCCGTCACCGTGACCGGGTTCGCCATGTTGTACATGGCCGTGGAATGGTGCGCGTAAGAAGGCATCGCCATGGGCATCGAGCCCAGCGCTACCGCCAGCGCCATGAGACGCAAATTCATGCTCGAACCTCCAGTTGGGATCTTCTCAAATTATTTCTTCTCAAAATACTTAGTGTAATCGGGATTGTGCTCGCAGACGAACTCATCCACCTTGGCGAGATCGGGCCGCAGGGCGAAAGAGCGGGTAATGGTCCACGGCTTCACAAACACGTTGGGATCTTCGATAGTGGCTTCGTAGTGTAGCGTGTTGTAATCGGGGCGGCTGAAGCGCTCGACGATGTGGAGCTTATCGGTGTGCTTGTAGCCGAGGATTTCGGTTTTGTCGTTGAAGCCTACGGAATCGACCACCAGCGTATCGCCTTCCCAATGGCCGATGGAATTGCCCATCCAGGTGGGGTCGGGGTCCGGCGGTTGGATGCCGCCATCGGTGGGGATGGCGCGGAATGTTCCGGGGTAACCATTGAGAATCGCTAACGAGTGAGCGCTTTCGACGAGCTGGAACTGATAGGGAACGGCGAACGCTTGTGGCCCGGCGAGCGGCATGCAATCGGAATATTGGCCGGTGTCTTCGGCCGGTCTGACGACTTTGAATTTCTCGGCGCCGGGTTTGAGCACGGGAGCATCGGGCGCCGGCCCGCCGCCGCGCCCGCCACGGCCACCGCCGCCGAAGCTGATGTCGTAAACGCCGGAGAGATCGGGCTTGCCGTTCGCGGTTCGCGGCACTTCCTGGTGCGCCGGTTTCGCCGAGGGGGCAGCTTCAGCCGGAGTGGTGCCGGCGACATTCACGGTGAGGGATTGCGTGAGGACCTGATCATTCGGGCCGTGGACAGTCAACGTGTAGGTGGTGGTGCGCGCGGGCGTCAACTGGCGGGCGCCATCGGGGGTGACGCGGCCGATGCCGGGATCAATAGTGATGCGGGTGGGATTTTCCGTCCGCCAGGTAAGCGTGACGGATTGGCCGGGTTGGATCGAGGCGGGCTCGGCTTTGAACTCCATAATGCGCGCGGGGAGCAGACGCGCCCGCTGGTAGGGATTTCCAGCGCCTGCCGGGACTGCTCCGGGTTGCGCGGAGGCGATGACGGCCGTGTACGCGACGGCGGCTAGGGCGACGAAGCGCCGCCTGGCGATTCCCATGTTTCGGACTCCTAATTTGCGCTTCTACTTAGGGCGTACCAGAAAAGCGAAAGGTTATGCCCGGATGATATTGAATCACAGGTGGGAGGGGGTGGGCGCGGCCGGGGGAGAGCGGGGAAGCGGGAAGGCCCGCGACCGCGTGAACGCGCATTGTGGCGTTCATCCGGCCGCGGGCGTTATCGGATTAGAAGACCAGTTTCAGGCTGAACTGCGTCTGCCGGGCGACGCCGCTTAGCCCGCCGCTGCCCACGAGGGACGTGATCTGGCCGGCGGTGGAGCTCAAAGTTGGCGTAACCCCAGCGTTGAAGATCGTCGTATTCGGAACCGCGAAGTTCGGCTGATTGAAAAGGTTGAACAGGTCCGCCCGGAACTGCAGGCTAATGCGCTCATTCAGCTTCGTGTTTTTCACGACAGCGATGTCGGTATCGAGATAACCCGGCCCCCACAAGTTATTCCTTCCCAGGTTCCCGATGGTACCGTATGCCGAGGCTGTGAAGCACGCGGGGTTATACCATTGGTGGACAGTCTGGTTGGCATAAGGATTGCAGCCGGCCACGTAATTCGGGCGCTCGCTATCGAAGTTGTTTTGCAAATCGGCCTGGTCCCCTTCGCTGAGCGAAAACGGAACTCCGGTATGCCAGGCTTGGATCAGGCTGAACTGCCAGCCTTCCTTGAGCCGGTTGCCTTTGAACGGCAGCAGGTAGACGAAATTGCCCGAAATCACGTGGCGGAGGTCATAGCTGCAGTTTCCTCTGTCCGCGGCCCAATTGTACGGATTGGTAATGGCGGAGGTGGCGTTGTTGAAGCCCAGGCCACCATATGTATACGCGCTATCGATGCAGTGCGAATAGGTGTAGGAGAACTGGCCTACCAGATTCGCAGACAGGCGGTGCTGCACGCTCACCAGCATCGCGTTGTAGCTCGAGTAGCTAGTAGTGTCGGTCATATCCAAAGCGCCGAAATTCGGATCGGGCCTCGGGTTCTGTACTCCATTGATGGCAAAGTGATCCACTCCATTGATGACTGTCGGAACCGGCGCGTTGAAATCGTGGAAAGCCAGCAGGTGGACGCCGCGAGTTCCGGTGTATCCCACCGAAAGCAGCGTATTGCCGGGCAGTTGGTGCTGCAGCGTGGCGGTGTATTCCAGGCTGTACGGAGTTTGGTGAGTGCCGTAGTAGGTGCCGTTGGTCTGGCTGAGAAGAGGCGTCACGCTGCCCACCAGAGGCACAGGCCAGTTCGGGTCGCCGTTGGGGAAGAATTGGTTCTCCGTAAGATACGGCGGATTCGAGGTGTATGCGGACGAGAACGTGTAGGTGGTGAACGGGTCGTGGAAGATGCCAAATCCCGCCCGGAACGAGGTTTTGTGGTCGCCGAAGATGTCCCAGGCCAGTCCCACCCGAGGATCCAAATTATGCACGGAAGGGTTACTGACATAGGCATTCGGCACGTTCTGGAATTGGCTGCCGAAGGGCGGCCCGACTACGTTATAGAAGGCGTTGTGGATCTCAACCGGGTTGGTCTCAAACTCATAGCGCAGTCCGAGATTGATGGTCAGCCGGCTGTTAACTTTCCAATCGTCCTGAATGTACGGCTCGACCATAATCATGCGCTCTGCACGATAGGCGTCGGTCCCACCGTTGGGCGCCCCGGTGAATTCGAAGGGATTGCCCTGGAAGAAATCCGGCATGCTGAGGAAGAGGTAAAACCCGTTCCAGTAGGTGTATGCGTACGGATTGAGCTGGTCGCGCTTCACCCAGATACCGGTGCTGATCGTGTGAGAGCCTTTTATCCAGGTCAAATCGTCGCGTGGCGTGAATTTGTTCTCCAGGTACCGGAACGGGTTGATGAACGAAGCGCCCAGGGCAGCGTAACCGTTCGGCAAGGCAACAAACACGTCTTCGCGGGCCGGCTGGAATATCTGCAGAGCGCTATGTTCGGCCGGCTGAACTTCCGAGGTGACGGGCCGTGAATAGGACATGTAGAACTGGTTGACGACCGTGGGCGAGAAGATGTGTCTCTCGCCTACTGTCAGGAACTGGTTGTGCGTTACGTCATCAGTCGGCCAAAGGCCGAGACCGGCGTACGTCGTACGTGTGCCGAAATCGATCTGGTACCGGCCGAACAGCGAATCTTTGGTGGAGACGTTGTAATCGAGGCGGACGATGCCGAAATTTTCCGGCGACGTCTGTGAACCAACGTAGTTATAAATGCCGACATCGGGGCTGATGGACGCGCCGTTGGGCAGCGGATAAAGATTGAGCATGGCCGCGGAAGCCGGATTGATCGGGTACTGGGTGCCGCCGAAGCCGCCGACGTACCCCTGGTGAACCGAGGCACTGGGGACATCATTGACGTACGTCGTATCCAGAACCTGGCGGATTCCCTCGTAATTGGCGAAGAAAAACAGCTTGTCCTTCTTGATTGGGCCGCCCAGGCTGGCGCCGAACTGGTTGCGGCGGAAGGGCGGCGGAGAGCCGGCGTCGAAGAAGCCGCGCGAATCGAGATCGCTGTTGCGCAGGAACTCGTATGCCGAACCGTGGAAGGTGTTGGTGCCCGACTTGCTCACCGCGTTGATGGCGCCGCCGTTTCCGGCGTACTGAGCGCCGTAAGTTCCGGTAAGCGTCTGAAATTCGGCGATGGCTTCGATGCCCAGTGAGGTGCCGGTTACGTTAGCCCCGGCATTGCGCTGCCACCAGTTCAGCATGTCTTCGCCATCCAGCATGTTGGCGTATCCCTCGGGCCGCGTGCCGGAAATCGAATAGGCATTGGCGACGGAAGTGAGCGCGCTGCTGCCGCCGGCGGGGTACGTCGAGACGCCAGGCGCCAGCAGAATCAGTTGTTCGAAATCGCGGCCATTCAGCGGCAGTTGCGTCATCTGCGTCTGATTGACCAGTGAAGAAACCGCCGAGTTGGTGGTTTCGACCTGAGACACCTGGGCTTCTACATTGACGGTCTGGTTGGCTTGCCCGACGGCCAGTTGGAAATCGACTACGGGCGCGCTGCCGACCGTCAGCACAACGCCATTGCGCACGGCCGTCTGAAAACCTTCTTTCGAGGCCGATAGATTATAAGTGCCGATCGCGAGATCCGGTACCAGGTAGCGGCCCTGCGCATCCGTGGTGACGACTTGAGTCGCGGACGTGCCGGTATTGGTTACAGTGACGGGGACGGCGGGAACGGCCGCGCCCGAGCTGTCGGTCACGCGGCCTGAAATCGAGGCTGTGGCCGCCTGGCCGAATAACGAGGTGGCTGAGGCTAAGGTCCATACGCAACAAAGGAACGCCGCGGACAGAGCTTCGCCCTTCCAAAAACGTTTCATGATTTCAAGACTCCTCTTTCTATTCCCTTACAAACCTGAAGACGCTAATACTTGGAAATTATCACCGGCGCGTGCGGCATGTCTATAAGTGCGCCTGATACACCGCATCACGAAGTTTGATAATCGTCGTTGGGCGTACAATAACGCACGAAGCTTGCGGCGTTGCCTAGCCGCGCGTCCACCTGGCGCGCCCCATAGGGCCCTGGCGAGTCGCCGTCGCATTCGGGAGTCGGCCAGCCAGGAATCACCCAGCGAGCAGTCACCCAGCCGGTGGGTGTAAAATCAACACTCGATCCTGGAGGTTTCTCGTGAAAGCCATTTTCACCATGTCCTTGGCCGTCCTGGGCGCTGCCGGCCTCCTCTTTGCGGCTACCAGCGGCACGCAGCCGAAGGGGCGATTCGAGCGGATTAAGGTGCACGGCAAATCGCTCGAAGGCAACCTGGAAGGCGATTCGCCCGATCGCGACGTTTCGGTTTATCTTCCTCCCAGCTACGCCACCGAGCGCAATCGCCGCTATCCGGTGGTCTATCTGCTCCATGGCTACACCAATTCGGACGAAGGCTGGTTCGGACCCAACACGAAATCCAGTTTTCAAAGCGCCGGCACCACGCTGCCGGCCGTGGCCGATAATGCCATGACGAGCCACGCATCGAAGGAGATGATTCTGGTGATGCCGAACGCCTACACGCTGTACCAGGGCAGCATGTACTCGAACTCCGTCACCACCGGCGATTGGGAAGCCTTCATCACCCGCGACCTGGTGGAATACGTCGACAGCCACTACCGCACCATTCCCACCCGCGCCAGCCGCGGCTTGGCCGGCCATTCCATGGGCGGCTACGGAACCATCCGCCTGGCGATGAAATACCCGGAAACATTTTCTAGCATTTACGTTTTGAGCGGCTGCTGCCTGGGCGCGGCCTTGAATGCCGGCAAGCGGCAGGCCGAGGCCGAATCGATCCACACCCCGGAGGAAGGCTCGAAAGCCGCGCGCGGCGTCGTGACTACGCTGGCCGAGGCGGCCGCGTGGTCGCCCGATCCCAAGAACCCGCCCTTCTATTTCGATCTGCCGACCAGGAACGGCGAACCGGAGCCGGCCGTGATCGCCCGCTGGGCCGCCAACGCGCCTCTGGCCATGATCGATCAGTACATCCCCAATCTGCGCAAGCTGCACGCAATTGCCATAGATGTGGGCGATAAGGACGGCCTCGCCGCCAGCAACCGTGAGTTGAGCGAGATCCTGACGCGCTACGATATCCGCAACAGCTTCGAACTTTATGAAGGCGACCACACCAACCGCATCGCGGAGCGGGTGGGGACCAAGGTGCTGCCGTTCTTTTCCGCGAACCTTTCCTTCGGAGGAGCACACTAAATGATCCGAACCTTTACCGCCCTGCGCTTCGCCGCCGTCCTGCTCGTTGCCGCCGCCCTGCTCGCCCAGACCGGACAAACGTATAAAGCGCGCCTTTCGGCAGTCCCCGCCGATGCCCGCACCCGCGCCGCCCTGGCGGGAATCGGCAGCGCGACCGCCACACTTTCGGGCGAGAAGCTCACCGTTTCCGGTTCATTCGAGGGACTGCTGTCGCCCGCCACTACCGCGCAGTTGCACGCCGGGGAGCTAGCCGGCGTGCGCGGACCGGTGATTCAGGACCTGACCATTTCCAAAGCCACCAGCGGCACAATCTCCGGTTCCGCCGAACTGACCGCGGACCAGATTCAGAAGCTGCACAAAGGCGGCCTCTATATTCAAATCCAGAGCGAGAAAGAACCCGAAGGCGTTCTTTGGGGTTGGCTGTTGCGGTAGCAAGAGAGGAAAATATGCCTGCAAAAATCAAACATTTTACGATGATCGTGGTTTGCGTCCTGCTGGGCGCGATGGTCATTACCGGGCAGCAGCCAGCCGCCGCGCCGGGTCCCTATACGGCGCAGCAAGCCACGGCGGGGCGCGCCGTCTATCAGGCATCCTGCGCCGGTTGCCACGGCTCCGATCTGGGTGGGCAAGGCAATGCCTCGCCGCTCGCAGGCGGCCTGTTCATGGGAAGCTGGGGCAGCCGCACGGCCGCCGACCTGATCGGCTTTCTCGAAGGCGCCATGCCGCCCACCAATCCCGGGAGTCTCGGCGAGACCGCATACGTGAACGTGGTGGCTTATCTGCTGGACTACAATGGCGCCCGGGCCGGCACGCAGCCGCTCACCGCATCCAACGCCACCGTGATCCGTACGGTAGCGACCGGCCAGGCACGCCTCGCTGCCCAGGCGGGCCGCGGCGGCCGTGGCGGAGCAGGCAACGAACCTTTAGGGGGCCGAGCCGAAGCCCCGATTCCAGCTACTCCTCGCGGGCTGACCGTCGCCGGTGAAGTCAAGAATTACACCCCCGTTACCGACGCTATGCTGCGCAATCCCGATCCCGGCGATTGGCTCATGATCCGCCGCGATTATCATGCTACAGATTACAGCCCGCTCACCCAGATCAACGCCGGCAACGTGAAGGATCTCCAACTCCAGTGGGTGTGGGCGATGAACGAGGGCACCAACCAGGCCGCGCCGGTGGTCCACGACGGGATCATGTTCATCAACAACCCCGGCAATATCGTGCAGGCGCTCGACGCGCGCACCGGCGAATTGATCTGGGAGAACCGCATCGGCAAAACCAACACAGGCAATTCGCAGCGCGGCCTCGCCATCTACGAAAATAAGGTATTCGTCACTACCGGCGAAGCCCACATCTACGCGCTCGATGCGCGCACCGGGAAGAACATTTGGGACACCATCATCGGCGACCGCACCTACGGCAACTACAGCACCTCCAGCGGCCCCATCGTAATTAAAGGCAAGCTCATTCAGGGCCTCGGCGGCAATCTCTGCTCGCAATACCGCGAGGAGAAGTGCTTCATCAGCGCCTACGATACCGAAACCGGCAAGCTGCTCTGGAAGTTCCACACCATCGCCAAGGAAGGCGAACCCGGCGGCGACACCTGGGGCAAGCTGCCCAGTTTATTCCGCGCCGGCGGCGATACGTGGATCACCGGCAGCTACGATCCCGATCTCAACCTTACTTATTGGGGAGTGGCGCAATCGAAGCCGTGGATGCGAGCCAGCCGCCAGTCCGGTAACGGCGAAACGCTCTACGCCAACTCCACTGTGGCGCTCAATGCCGATACCGGCAAACTGGTCTGGTATTACGACCACGCGCCCGGCGAATCGCTCGATCTTGACGAGGTTTTCGAGCGCGTGCTAGTGGACGATAACGGCGGCAAGTACGTCTTCAGCGCCGGCAAAGCAGGCGTCCTCTGGAAACTCGACCGCAGAACCGGCAAGTACGTCGGTCACAAGGAAACCGTTTTCCAGAACATCTATGATTCCTACGATCCCGTAACCGGCATGCCGCATTACCGCAACGACATTATTGAAAACCAGATCGGCCAGTGGGTGCAGAGTTGTCCCACTTCCGAAGGCGGGCATAACTGGCATGCCATGAGCTATCACGCACCCACCAACCAGATCATCATTCCCGTGGCGCAAAGCTGCCAGGAAATGAACGCGCAGAAAGTGGACCTGGTAGAAGGTGGCGGTAGCGCGGGCGGCGCGCGGCGGCGCTTCTTCGAAATGCCCGGCACCAACGGGAACGTGGGCAAGCTCGCGGCCTACGATGTGCGCACGCTCAAGGAGAACTGGAAGGTGGAGCAGCGCGCGCCGTTCATGACGGCTATTCTCTCCACGGCCGGCGGCATCGCCTTCGTCGGCGACATGAACCGCATCTTCCGCGCGGTAGACGTAAAGACCGGCAAAGAACTCTGGCAGGCGCGGCTGGGCACCTCCGTGCAGGGCTTCCCTTTGAGCTACAGCGTGGGCGGCAAGCAGTACATCGCAGTCTCCACCGGCCTGGGCGGCGGCAGCCCGCGCATGGTGCCAAGCGTGCTCGCGCCTGATGTGCACTACCCGTCGTACGGCAACGCGTTGTATGTGTTCGCGCTGCCGGATAAGAAGTAGGCGTATCTTTCACTTCGGTCATGCATCCCGGGAGCGAGGAATACTGGAAGACAAGATATGCGGCTAACCCGGCCGTAATTGGGCATGGGTTGGTAAATGGGACGAGTGGCCCGACTATCGTCGGAATTCTCGGGTCAGGATTGGAATTGCTGCTTCCACGAACCTAATCGGGGTCGAACCAAAGCCGGACTACTGGGTGGCGGCTTTTTTGGCGGCGGCGCAGCAGATGGAAGCAGTTGCCGACAGGTATCCGGCAGCAACACTCCGCGAACCGTGAGCGTAACCTATGATCACTTCGTTTCCTTAGCGGATATGACGCGGCTGCCGGTAAGAAGTCGGCGCAGTTCCCGCAGGTACTGTGGGACAATGTGTGACATGAAATCCGCCAATCTTCGCGAACTCCATCGCAGGACCGGCGCCGTTCTTACTCCAGTATTATTTTCGAATCTCTGCGTATGATGCCGGATAAAGTCCCTCACGATCTAGCCGAAAAAGCCGCGGCCATGCGCGAATTCGGGCGGTTGCGCGCGGCGGGGCTGCCGATTCCGGTTGAACTGCGGGCGCGGCACGTCTGGGCCACCAACGACGGTTATGCGACCGGGCCCGATCCTGGCCAACGGATTCCCGAATTCGCTCTGCCCGATCAGTCTGGCGCCGTCCGCACTCTGAGCGACCTCGCCGGCCCGAACGGCCTGCTTCTGGTCTTTCACCGCAGCGCCGGCTGGTGACAGTACTGCCGCTCACAGCTCGTGGAGCTGGAACAGTCGCGAAGCTTGCTGGAAGAAAATGGTGTGCGGATCGCCGCGGTCAGTTATGACTCACAAGAGATTCTGGGAGCGTTCGCGAAAAAGCACGCCATCGGATTTCCGCTGCTCTCCGATGGAGGCAGTGAGACCATCCGCAGGTTCGGCATTTTCAACTTCAATATGTCCCCCGAACTGCGCGCCTACGGAGTGCCGCACCCGGTGGAGTACCTGGTCGCTCCCGATGGCACCGTGGTCCGGAAGTATTTCGTGGCGAACTACCAGCATCGCGTGAGCGGAGCGGCGGTGGCTTTGCGCGAATTCGGAACGGCCAATCCCGACGCCCCCGCAGTAACCCTCAAGAGCGGCGCGCTGGCCGTGCGGATCGGCTTTCCTTCGGCGAAGGCATTCGCCGGACAGGAGGTTGCGTTCTTTGCGGAGTTCGCGTTGCAGCCGGAATGGCACACTTATGGAACGCCGCTGCCGCCAGGCTATACCGCCACTTCGATCGCATTCGAAAGCCCGAGTGTAGTGAGCCAATACCTGGAACTTCCCCCGCCGCAAATGCTGCACATCCCAATCCTGGGAGAGACGCTTCCGATTTACACCGGTTCGTTCCAAGGTCTGGGCACGCTGCTGCTCAAGCATCCGCTGCCGGATGGCAAGCTGATATTGCCTGGACGCATTGAGTTCCAACAGTGCAGCGATACGGTTTGCGAGCCGCCGCAAGTTTTGCGCTTCAAACTGGAGTTGACTCTGGAACCGTTTGTGGTCGCGGAACCCAGGAAATAGCGCGTTCACTCCCGCCACATCCCGCGCAGCGCCGGATAGAGCGCCTGATATTTCCGGTGGCCCTCAGCGTAGAGCCTGACCGCTTCCGCCCGCGGTTCCACCGTCTCCACAATGCGAACCGCCGCGCGGCACACCTCGGGCACCGTGGCATATTCGCCGGTTCCCACCAGCGCCAGCAGCGCCGCGCCGTAGGCGGAGCCTTCCTGCGTGGCGGGCACCGCTACCGGCTTGCCGAAGACATCGGCCAGCATCTGCCGCCAGAATGGGCTGCGGGCGCCGCCGCCCGATACGCGCACCGACTCCACCGCCACTCCCATCTGCTCGATAATCTCCAGGCAATCCATCTGGCTGTAGGAGACGCCTTCGAGCAGCGCGCGGATCAGGTCGGCACGCGTATGGCTCGCGGTCACGCCGATCCAGCCGCCCCGCGCGCC
Organism: Bryobacteraceae bacterium; assembly: GCA_035294665.1. Lineage (GTDB taxonomy): Bacteria > Acidobacteriota > Terriglobia > Bryobacterales > Bryobacteraceae > PSRJ01. The sequence continues at coordinate 18,773 of DATGKM010000088.1, forward strand.
GGCATCCAGGTGCGGCGTGCGCTCGCCCATCAGGTACGGCAGCCAGAAAAGGCCGCGCGATCCAGCGGGCGCCTGGGCCGCTTCCGCCGTGAGCGCGTCATATTCCGCGCCGGGCGCAAGCTGGTTGCGGAACCATTGCAAGCTCAGGCCTGCCCCCTGCGTCACACCCATCACGTGCCACGCGCCCGCCACCGCATGGCAAAACGTGTGTACCCGCCCCTCGGGATCATATGCCGGTCGCTCCATGTGCGCGAACACCACGCCAGATGTGCCTATGGTGCAGGAAACCACGCCCGCATTCACGATGCCGTTTCCCACCGCGCTCGCCGCCTGATCGCCACCGCCACCCACCACGGGCGTGCCGGCTTCCAAGCCCGTAGCCTCGGCCGCCACTTGAGTCACTTTCCCGGTGATCGCGCTCGATTCGAATGCGGCGGGCAAAATCGTGCAATCCACACCCAGCCGCCCCGCCAACTCCCGCGACCAGCGCCGCCCTACCACATCGAACAGCCCGGTGCCGGAGGCATCGGAGACTTCCGTGGCGTACTCGCCCGTCAACTGGAAACGAAGATAATCCTTGGGCAGCAGCATCTTCCGCGCGCGCGCATAGAGTGCCGGCTCGTTGTCCCGCACCCACAGCAGCTTCGGAAGCGTGAAGCCGGTCAGCATCGGGTTGGCGATGGCCGCCAGCACCGCCTCTTTGCCTATCTGCCTGTTGATTGCTTCCACCTGCGCCTGCGAGCGCTGGTCGCACCAGATCAGCGCCGGGCGAATCACGGCGTTGCGATCGTCCAACAGCACCAGCCCGTGCATTTGCCCCGAAAGCCCGATGCCGCGGACGTCCCTTCCGGACGCTCCGGCCTGCGCCAGCACGCCGCCAATGGCTCTGCGCGCCGCATCCCACCAGTTTTCCGGGCGCTGCTCCGCCCATAGCGGCCGCTGCATGCACATATCTCGATGCGGCGCCGTGCACGCGTGCCGCACCGCTCCGCGCTCATCAGCCAGCAGCGCGCGCGTCCCGCCGGTCCCGACGTCGATTCCCAGCCAGTACATACGGAAGGGTTATTGTAACCGCGGGACCTCACTGATTCCAGCGCCTCGCCGCAACCGGCTACACTGTAAGAACCATCGGGGGATTCCTTGGCTACCGGAATCAATTTGAAAACTGCCGCCGGCCGTGAATCGCAGGTAGAGCGCACTGCCTTCCGTATTCTCGCGGCGATCAGCTTCTGTCATTTGCTGAATGACATGATGCAATCGATCATTCCGGCCGTGTATCCGCTGCTCAAAACGTCGTACCACCTCGATTTCGGCCAGATCGGCCTAATCACCTTCACCCTGCAACTCACGGCGTCGCTGCTCCAACCCGTGGTGGGCACGTATACGGATCGCCGCCCAACCCCTTATTCGCTGGCGGTTGGCATGGGCTTTACGCTCACCGGTCTCATCCTGCTCTCGCACGCGCCCAGCTTCGGCATGATCCTGCTGGCGGTGGCGCTGGTGGGAATGGGGTCGTCGGTGTTCCATCCGGAAAGCTCGCGCGTGGCCCGCATGGCTTCGGGCGGGCAGCATGGACTGGCCCAATCGCTATTTCAAGTGGGCGGCAATGCGGGCACGGCTACGGGCCCCCTACTCGCGGCCTTCATCGTGCTGCCGGCCGGCCAGGGCAGCATCGCCTGGTTTTCCGTTGCCGCGTTGCTGGCCATCGTCATTCTGAGCCGCGTGGGCGCCTGGTACAAGTCGAATCTCAAGGGGCCGCGCAAAACGCGGTCGCGCTCCGGCGGCGAAATGCAGCTTTCGCGCCGCCAAATCGGCGTAGCCATCGCTGTTCTGCTGGCCCTGATCTTCTCCAAATTCTTCTATCTCGCGAGCATCAACAGCTACTACCTCTTCTATCTGATCTCCAAATTCCACCTTTCCTTCCGCGATGCACAGATTCACCTGTTCCTGTTTCTGGCCGCGGTAGCGGCGGGCACCATTATCGGCGGCCCGGTGGGCGATCGCATCGGCCGCAAGTACGTGATCTGGGGATCCATCGCGGGCGTCCTTCCATTCACCCTGCTGTTGCCGCACGCCAACCTGTTCTGGACCGGCGTGCTCAGTGTGGTCATCGGGCTGATTCTGTCCTCTGCGTTTTCCGCCATTCTCGTCTACGCACAGGAACTGGTGCCCGGCAGAATCGGCATGATCTCGGGGCTGTTCTTCGGCCTCGCCTTCGGCATGGGCGGGCTAGGCGCGGCGCTGCTCGGCCGGCTGGCCGATGCCACCAGCATCACGTTCGTCTATGGTTTGTGCGCGTTCCTGCCCGCGCTCGGCTTGCTCGCGGTGTTTCTGCCCAACCTGGAACCGCCGCGACGGCGCGCCGCCTAACCACGCGCTACCTATCGGTCGAGGCCGGAATCACGCCCACAATATTGTGGCTATTGAATACGTTGCTCACGGCGAAATGGATTTTGGTCCCGGCCAGGTCCGAAGCATTCCGCACGGTGTAGTTGACGAAGAAATCGGTGATGTTGAATGGATCGATCGGCACGGCCTGGTTGATCGAGCCGTTATCGTTCCACATCGGGCCGATGTGCTTCTCAAAGAAACCGGTATCCCAGTTCTTCCGCTGCCACGTGAGGCCGACCGTTTCGGTGTCCCGCGGCGTGTCCGCCCAGAGGGGCGTCGGTTGATATTTCGCCGAGCCTACGGTTCCGTTGAGGTACAGGCCCACCCGGCCCCGATAAATACTACTTTCGGCCTCGACGCCCTCGCTGTTCGAGGGACTGGGAAGATACCACACCGGCACATTGCCGTTGGCCGCGTCCGGCTCCTCTACATAGGCATTCTGGAAGTGAATGTAATAGCAGTCGAAATCGAAAGTCACGCGGTTGAACTTCAATACCGTGCCGGTCTGATAGGTTTTGACGAGCGCCGGCTTCGGCAGGGTTTCGACATTGGCATTTTTCACGTCGAAGACGCTCGAAGGCGGAATCACGCTGCCTTCTCCGAACTGGGCGTACACCAGCCAGTTATTGCGCAGATGACAGCAGGCGTCAATCGAAGGATTCCAGGAATCGTAACCCGCAGTGTGAGTGACAAACTGCGCGCCGCCCAGGCTGCCTACGGTCTTCCCGTTATCGGCGTATTGGTTGAGATACATTCCGTAATAAGCAAGCTTAACGACGGCGGTGACACTCAGCTTATCGGTGGCACGCCATTCATACTCCCAGAATGGCTGCACCGATTGCGTGATGAAATGCTCGTGGAAATGGAGTTCGGAGTGTTGGTCCACAATCGGAAAGAAGCTGGTGAAAATCCACTGTGAAATTCGACTTGCCCACATCGCCCGAATCGTGATCCAGACCCAGCAGGCGCGTGTTCCAGGAACCGTAGGAGTACGTGGCGCGGAGACCGGGATCGGGACTCAGTTGGCGCGAAAGAAGATTGATAGAACCGCCGAAGTTCGTGAGCCCGATCGTGGATGCCGTGCCGGGGCTGCGGTCGAAATCGGTTCCGCCCAGCCATTGGGAGGGGAAGAACACCCAGGAGTGATGCTCTGACCCAGCCCGGTGCCGTTCGGGTTGATGCTGAAGGTGCCTGCGTCATCTGGATCGTCTCGTTGTAGTCCGCTACGGGCGAGGTGAAGTTCTCGATGAAGTGCTGCGAGATTTCCGACCGCGCCGAGCGGGTTTCAAGCGATGTCTGCACCGGCGCGGTCTCACGGGCAATCGAAGCCACCGCTTCTACCGTGACTGTCTGGGCGAGATTGGCCACTCGCAAAGTGAAGGGAAACATCCTGGGAAGCGCCCGCGGCCAGTTGTATGCCCGTCCGTGTGTCGGCCGCGAAGCCTTGCGCCACGGCTTCGACCGAGTATGTGCCCGGCGGCGGGCCCGCGGCCTCAAACCGGCCTTCCGCGCCGGTGACCTTCTTGCGCGCGATGGCCGAGGCGGAGTTTTTGATCGTCACCGTGGCGCCCGCCAGCGCCCCCTCTGTGCCAACATGACTGAGACATCTTCCCCGCCGTCAATTACTGTAGAGGGCGGAGAAAGAATCCAGTTCAGTGCTCAAGTCGAATCTCAAGCAGTTGCCGG
>DATGKM010000089.1:0-16989 GCA_035294665.1 Bryobacteraceae bacterium
TTGGGACCGGTAACATGTTTCATGAGGCAACGAGTCGCGCTGGGTAACATTTTTGGCGAGTCAACGCGCGCCTCAGGAGTAATTGTCGTTGATAGGGAAAAATAATTGTCGTTGACCGGAAAAAATAGTTGACGCTGGACAGTTGGCAATCCCTCGCGCCGCGCCCAACACAATCTCCACCCGCAGTGCGATACCCTTCGGCGTGCCGCGATTGTCGCTGATCTCCGATAGTCGTCTTCGCTCGCGATCGGTCATCTCGATTTTCGGGGCCGGAGGCAATGGCATACCCAAGTATGCCGCTTCCTCTGGCGTTAGTAAATAGAGTTCAGAGACAGCAGACTAGCCTTTTGGCGGCGCGGCGCTTCAAGTCACGAGTTCCCCCGCAGGGGCCTCAATTACCCAGCTTGGCAAGTAATTGCTGATATAGAGCGAGATCGTCCGGGGCCAAGGCGGTGGAAACCGGCGGAGGGTCGTAGCCGTTGGTTGCCGTGGTTTGGAAAATGTCGTACATGGGCGTTGCGAGGGCGTCGTTGGTAGAAACCGGGTTGCTGCCTAGAAGCAGTCCGATGGTGCGCAGCATGCTCACCTGGTCGTAGCGATCGCTCACGACCGCGCCGCGCTTCACGTAGGGGCCAACCGCGAACGCAGTCGTGCGGGTGCCATCCACGTGGTCCAGGCCACTCTGCGCGTCGTCTTCAATTACGAGCACCAGGCTGTGCGCCCACGCTTTGCTTTTCGCCAGAGTACGCAGAATAATATCCAGCGCGGCGTCGTTCTGCGCCACATACTGTACTGGCGTCCACATGCTGCCGCCGGTGTGATCGTTGGGCAGAATCATGTACTGAAAGGGCTCCACCAGTCCGAGCGCGTCTTTAACTTGAAAATCCGTCATCCAGGCCGCCACGCGCGTGAGGTCCGAGACATTCAGGTCGAAAGGCGCGTAGTTCAATTGCAGGTGCAGGAAATAGTTCACCAGCGCCGCGAGAAAGCCCGCGTTGGTCTGCGCGGCTTGATAGAGGGAGTTGTCGCCCGTGAGCGCCTGGGAAACGGCCGGGCCGGTTGAGGGATCGCCGAGCAGACTCGTTAAGCCGCTGGAGCTTGCCGTCTGCTGCAGTTTTGGCGTAAAAATGCCCCCGAGCGTTTCCATAACCTGCTGCGTCCGGTCTGTCGAAGTCAACAGGTAAGATACTTTGCCGGCGAGTGAGCTCTGCGGTCCGAAGTATTGGACGATCAGCCAGTACAGGCTCTGCAGGTATTCCGCTTCTCCGAAGATCCGGTAATTGATATTTTTCGCCGCCATAGCGTCCCAAATGAAGGAGGGGGAGTATCCACCTGGATAGTTCGCGGAAGAATCCTCGGTGCGGCCGGAATAATCGAGGCTGACGAGCATCTGCAGATAGGGGCTGGCATAGCCGCTCGAGGTTACCGAATGGCCGGTCGTGCTCACTTCGCCGTCAACGTACGTATTGTCGAGAGTGACAAACTCGTTGGCCAGGTAGTGCTCGATCGGGGTGATCGAATTGCCGAACATCGTAAGGGACGCGTCGCCGTTACCCTTGCCCAGGTCTCCCAAGATCTGGTCGTAGGTGCGGTTCTCTTTGACGATAAAAAAGACGTGCTGGATCTGGCTGTTGGGCGAAATGCCGAAGGCGAGCGAGGGCGCGCTGGTCAGCACCTGCAGCGTCCAGGACGGCAGGTTTGCGGCGATGTCGCTCTGGTTCACGAACCCCACCGTGCCCTGAAGCAGGCTCAATACGTATTCGCCATTCACGTTATTGGGGCGGAGCGGCTGAATGCCCTTTGCGCTCACGATCGCAAGCTGGTTCTGCAACACCAGCATGGCCGTTGGATACCAGCCTGCCGGAATGTAACCCTTAAAAGCGCCGTTAGCCTGGTTGAGGACGAGCACTGCATTGACTTGGGATAAAGTGACGTAAAGATTGGTCCCATCGGTGGCGCAGGAACTGGGACCCGTGCCCCAACTTTGGCCCCAGTAGTTGACGTTGAAGGTTTGGGTCACCTGGCCGGCATTGGTATTGATAACCGAAATCTGGTCGCTGTTCATATCGACCACGTACAGGTTCGCGCCGCTAGTGCATGTGGATTGCGGTCCCTTCCCCACTGCCAGGGTCTTGAGCAGATTCAGATTCCCATCGAGCTCGACCACCTGGCCCGCGGCCGGCACCGTGACGTAGACCTTTCCGGAAACCACGGTCACCGAATAGGGCTCCATGATGCCGATCGGGGTAGACGCCACAATATTGCCGTTCGTAGCATCGATCTTGACCACGTGCGCCGTGGACAGAATACCGGAGAGCAAAGGAGGGTCGGTGTAGGTGGCCACCAGGTAACGCGCGTCGTAATCCGCGAGGCCGTGCGCAAATCCGGGCAGGGTAAAAGTGCCTGCCAGTTGAAAGCTGGAATTGTACTGGTAAATGGCCTTGGAGATGCCGCCGCTCACATAGAGATCGCCGCCCGGCCCCACAGCGGAACTGGGAAACAGGTTCTGAATGGAAATGGTGTTGGTGACCGCGGCCGATGCCGGGCTTACCACGGAAATACTCTGGGGCCCAGTGGCATATCCGCTATTGATCGAAATCACCGAGCCATTGAACAGTGTGGCCTGGAACGGCAGCGTGCCCACGCTCACCTGCGTTCCCGCCGGAAGGATCTTCCACCCGGTGGGCAGCGTAACGAGGGAGTTTGCCTTGAGCGCGCTTTTCGCCTGCTGCCGTTTGGCGTATGCGACAGCATCGTCAAAGGAAGTATGTTTAATGGCTTCCCATTGCTCGCGCGTGTTTTGGACCGCATCGCGAGGATCGTCCATGGCCACGTGCTTCGGTGCGGGGCCGTCGTCGTCATCCGCGTGTGCGGGGAGAGTTGAGAACGTTAGAACGGATACTACAAGCGCAACAGTGATTTGTCTCAAAACAGACCTCCAGCAACATTCGAGTATATGCCCGGGAGGTTACGCGAGATTTACAGGGTGAAGGGTCAACAGGGCCCATCTGAGGCGAGCAGAGGAAAACAGGCCCATAAGATGTGCAGAGTCTCGAGCTTCCGGCCGGTGAACTTCACCGGTGGAACTCCCGGTTTTCCCTTTAGATTCAACAACGGGTCCGGTTTTTTTCGGGGCAAGTTCACCGGTCGAAGGCGATAAACGGGGGATACAGCATGCTCCGCCTGCCGCATTTGCTCAGTTAATTCCCAGTTCCTTCAACAGCGGCTCAACGTTATAGAGCCTTCGCAGGGCTTCTGTCATGCCCGCCGTGTGCACCGCCACGGCTCGGTTGTTTTCGGGAAAATAGACGAAATCGCCCACCAGGGATTCTATGTTGCCGTCGAAAATCAGGCCCACCAGTTCGCCGTTGCGATTGATCACGGGCGATCCGGAGTTGCCGCCAACGATATCGTTGGTCGTCACGAAGTTGAACGGCGTGGCGAGTTGTAGTTTCGAGCGGCCATCGGCGAACCGGGGCACCAGGTTAAAGGGGGCTTGGTTATCGAATCCCTCGGCGCGATTGTAGAGGCCATAGAACGTGGTCCGCGGGGGCGCCAGGGTGCCGTTCGCCGGATAACCTTTTACCTGTCCGTAGGAGAGGCGCAAGGTGAAGGTGGCGTCCGGATATTCGTTTTTTCCGTAAACGGCGAAGCGGGCGCGTCCCAACTCTTCGCCGCCGCGCTGTTCCACGCTGGTGACGTTAGCCTGGGTCCACTTGATGAGTTCGCGGCGCGTGGGGTCGAGCTTGCGCGCCAGCACAATCATGCTGTCAGTGGATTGGTCTACAGCGGCCTGGCCGCCGTTGATCAACTGCTTGCGATAGGCGGGATCGGCCAGACGGGTGCCGTGAACAAGGGCTTCGGCGGCTTGCCGCGGCGACTTGCCATTGAGCACGATTTGCAGGAACTGATCGTTCCGCCCCAGTTCCTTTTGGTCGAGCTCCAGCGCGCCGGCGATCTGCGCGATTTCCATGTCCGGGTAAATCGGGGCCGGGGAAAAGAGGTCGAAGCGCAAGGAAGAAAGCTGCGCATCGTGATAGCCGGGGAGCCTCTCGCCATCCGGCTTCTGGATTTCCGCGACGTACTGCACTATGGTCTGCGCGATCCCGGCGAGGCGTGAATTCATGTTGCGGTAGAAGCGCTCCTTGATCCGCGAAACCGCTTTGCGTTCGGCTTCCGCCAAGTCCTGCCAGGCGCCGCCGTATTTGGCCGCGAGCGCCGGATTGTTCTTAACCGCGTCGTGGAACCGCTCCTCTTCCTTGCGCTTGGTTTCCATTATCTGGGGGTTCCGCAGCCCATCGAGTTCGCCTTCGATCTCCTTCACGCTGTTGGCATCGTCAAATATATCGGTGCCTGCCTGTTCGGCGTGCGCGGGGCTGGTTTTGGAGTACCCCTGGAGCGCGGACATGCGCTCTTTCAGCATGTTGAGGAGGTTGGGCAGAATAGAATCGCGCTGGGCAACGAGCTGCGCCAGGGTATCCAGGCGCGAGGTGCGGCCAGGATTGCCGGAAGTGAACACCAGTTCGTTAGTGGCGGCGCCGAGTGGATTCCACTTCAGGTAATTCGGAGTGGACGCCGGCTTGCCGTTTTCATACACACGGAAGAAGGCCAGGTCAAGACAGTAGCGCGGATACGTAAAGTTATCGAAATCGCCGCCGAAATACGCTGCCTGCTCTTCGGGAGCAAACACGAGGCGCACGTCGGTATATTTTTTGTAGCGGTAGAGCCAGTACTGCGCGCCTTGATACAGCGTGACGATATCGCTGCGGAGCCCGGTCTTTTGCAGGCTTTCCCGCTCGATGGCGGCGATCTCTTTGCGCCGCGCGGCGAACTGCGCTTCCGGCGTTTTGGCCTGTGCGATGGCATTCTGGACGCGTTGAGTGACGTCTTCGGTAGACATAAGGACGTCCACTTCGAGGTCCGGCGATTTCATTTCCTCTTGCTGGGTGCGCGCATAAAAGCCGTCGCGGACGTAATCGTGTTCGGGCGTGGAATTCTTTTGCAACTGGCCGCGGGCTACGTGATGATTTGTGAGCAGCAATCCGTTGAGGCTGACGAAGGAGCCGGAGCCGCCGTCGTTCAGCCGCGCCGAGGCAAGGCGCACATGATCGAGCCACTGTTTGGTCAGGGTGTAATGATATGTTTGCTGGATCAGTTGGGTGGGCGGGTTATCGAACGTCCACATGCCCTCTTCGGCAAAAGCCGGCAGGATGAGGGCCGCGGCGGCGAAAAGCGCGGGCAGATTCCTGGGCTGCATGTTGTTTTTATTTCAGCACGGGAGAGTCCACGTCAGCCATGGCGGGAACTTCCATCCACGCCTGCCGCTGGTGGCTGCGCATCTCTGTTTCGAGGATTACGATTTGGCGAAGACCGTCGGCGAATTGCGGATATTCGGCTTCGGCGGAAGGGTCCTCGATGGAGCGATAGAAGCGGCGGAAGACCTGCTTGAAGGTATCGTCGTAGCCTTCGCTGTGGCCGCCGGGCAGTTCGGCGTAGGGGCGCGCGCGATCTTTGAGCAGCGCGGGGTCTTTTATGATGATCTGGTTGGCGCGTTCCCGGTAGCCGATCCACAATTCATCGGGACGTTCCTGGTCCCAGGCTACACCGGCCTTGGTGCCGTAGATTTGCAGCAAGAGCCGGTTCTTGCGCCCCGCGGAAACCTGGCTGGCAGTGAAGCAGCCGCGCACCCGCTCGCCCATCCGGAAAAGCACGGCGCCGAAATCTTCCGTGTCGATGGCTACCTCTTCATATTGTTCCGGGCCGGAGAGCTTGCTGGCAAAGGTTTCCACGGAATGGAGCGGACGCTTGCGGATTTTGTGGAAGGTCTGGAAATCAGCGATGAGCGAGGTGATGCGCAGGCCGGTGACGTGCTCGGCCATATCCGACCAGTGAGAGCCGATGTCGCCGAAGCAGCGCAGCTTGCCTCCGGTTTTCGATTCGAGGCGCCAGTTCCAATCGGTATCGAGCAGCAGCCAATCTTGCGAATAGGTGCCTTCCACTACCAGAATTTCGCCGAGATCGCCATTCACGCGCATGTGCCGCATGTGCTGCACCATCGGGTAGAAGCGCAGGTTATGAAAGGTGCAGTTGCGCAGGCGCCGTTCGCGCGCAAGCGCCACCAGTTCGCCGGCCTGCTCCGATGAAAGCGCCAGCGGTTTTTCGCAGAGGACATGCTTGCCGGCCAGCAGCGAATCCTTGGCCATGGGGTAATGCAAATAGTTGGGCGTGCAGATGTGGACCGCGGTAATGGACGGGTCTTGGAGGATGAGGCGGTAATCCTGTTCGGCGCGCGGAATATCGAATTCGGCTGCCAGGCGCCGCGCTTTGCCGATTGCCGATTCGGCAATGGCCGCGATCTCCACATAGCCCAAACGCCGCAACTGATCCAGGTGCACGCGCCCCACGAATCCGGTGCCGAAAACAGCCGTTTTGAATCGGTACATGACTTACTCTGGTAAGCGGAAAGTTGCTAGATTGGTATCCGGTTCCATGCTGGTGAGAATCCGCCTGGGCCGGCAGCCGAAGCCGGCCGTAAAACGAGCCCGGAACCGGCGCATCGCCCTGGCCATTGCGGCCCTGCTGTCTCCCGGCGCGCTGGCCGCACTGGTGCTGGCCATCTGGCGCCTGGGCGCGGATTTGAACCTCACCGGCAGCTTCGCCATTCCATCGGGACTATTCTCGCACTGGCAGGTGTGGATGGGGACGGCAGTGGTGTTACAGGTGTGCTCTCTTGCCCTGAACCGCTACGGCCGGGGAACGAAGAGCGAATCATCGTCACCGCACAGATACAGAGCCGCGGAGCAAGGAAAATTTCCAGTCAAAAGCTGACCGGCTGCAAAGGGCGCGGAGGCTGATTCGGAAACGGGTCTGCTATTCTAGGCTCTAGAGACCCGCCGATGCGATATACCCGCTACCCGACCAGGCGATCTTCTTTCTTTGGATATTTCCCGACCGGCGTCAAGTGGCTGTTGCTCACCAATACCGCGGTTTTTCTGCTCACGACTATTCTGCCCTATGCTCCGGTGCGCACGCTCTTTTCTCTCACGTGGGCCGGCGTTGTCCATAACTTTTATATCTGGCAGCCTTTCACTTACCTGTTTCTCCACGGAGGAATTTGGCACCTGCTGATCAACATGCTGACGCTCTGGATGTTCGGCGTGCAGCTCGAGCAGGACTGGGGCACACGCCAGTTTTTGAAATATTACTTCCTCTGCGGTATCGGCGCGGGCATCTGCATTCTGCTGGTGAACGGCGCCATGGGCGCGTACACTGTGCCGACCATCGGGGCTTCGGGAGCCATTATGGGCTTGCTGATGGCCTTCGGGGTCCTCTATCCGAACCAGCGCGTGTTGATGGACTTCCTCTTTCCCATCAAGGCGAAATACCTGGTGCTGATTTACGTGATAGTGGAACTCTGGGCTTCATTCGGACCGAACACCGGCATCAGCAGCGTGGCGCACCTTGGCGGCATGGTGGTGGGGTACATCTATCTGAAATCGGGTGGCTCATGGCGGTGGCCCGACTGGCAAGGCGCCTACCGCGAATGGAAGCACCGGCGCGCTCGCAAGAAGTTTCAGGTTTACATGCGAAAACACGGCGGCGATCGCTGGGTGAATTGAAGCGCTCTCTAGCGTTTTCACGTCTGTTATAGTTACGATCAGAAAGAAGTGCTCTATGAAATCCTGGAGAATCCTTGCTCTGTGTGCGATCGCACTGGGAGTAACCGCCGGCTTCCTCATCGGCCAGGAGCAACAGGGGCCAAATCCCGATACCGGGAATACTGTCGCGCGGCCGCGCAAACCGGCGGGAAACCCGGATTCCGGCACAGCCCCGGCGGGCGACTCCAACCAAGCCCCGATCCCTTCCAAGTTCGGAAAGAAAGGCCAGCAGGATGTAACCGGTCTTGCGACTTTCAAAAGCGATGTCGCCGTGGTGACGGTCGACGTGGCGGTGACCGATGCCAAGGGGCACTTCATTCCGGGGCTGCCCGCAAACTACTTCCGCGTGCTCGAAGACAATGTGCCGCAGCAGATCAAGTCGATTTCGCCGGGCGAAGCTCCCATCACCGTCGCCATGGTGATCGAATTCAGCGCGCGATTCCAGCAGTTCTGGGGACCGACCTGGTACCAGACGCTCACCGCGGCTTATGGATTCGCGCAGAGCCTCAAGCCGGACGATTACCTGGCGATCGTTGCCTACGATATCCGGCCCGAAATTCTGACCGACTTCACTACGGACCGCGGCAAAATCCAGGAAGCCTTGCAGCGGCTGCAGATTCCAGGGTTTTCGGAAGCGAACCTTTATGACGCCCTCACCGACACCGCCAATCGCATGTCGGGAATCGAAGGGCGCAAAGCGATTGTGCTGATCTCTTCGGGCATCGATACCTTTAGCAAACTGAATTATGGAGAAACGCGGAAAATCCTACAGGAAGACGGCGTGCCGGTCTATCCAATCGGCCTGATGCAGGCCCTGCGCGACATCATCGAAGCCAGAGGCGGCTTGCAAGGGCCGGCCGGCCTCGATTTCCTCCAGGCCGATAATGCCATGCGCACTTTCGCCAAGGAAACCGGCGGGGTGGCTTTCTTCCCGCGGTTTTTCGGCGAGTTTCCTACGATTTTCCAGCAGATCAATCAGGCTCTTCGCAGCCAATACGTGATCACCTACGAGCCGACCAACAAAGCGCACGATGGCACCTTCCGGAAAATCAAGGTGGAGCTGGTGAACCCGGCGACCAACGAGCCGCTGGCCATGAAAGACCAGAAGACCGGAAAGCCGATCAAGTATCAGATCTTCGCCAAGTCGGGATACAAAGCGCCGCGCGAAGTGGAGTAGAGAAAACGCGCTCGGTCATTGCACCTACTCTGTCCCATTGTCAAGGCCTAAATCTCACGCTTTTGGAGAGTGATACAGAGCCGGTGTAAGTAAGTTGACAGAGCGATTACGTCTTTGTTACGCTCGCACACGCCGCAATGAAACCCACCTCAGTCCCTGGCCCGAAAATTCTCTTAGTGGATGATAATCGCGATGGGCTACTAATCCGTACAGCCGTACTGGAGGAAGCCGGTTTTGAAGTGCAAACCGCCAATGGAGGTCCCGAAGGCCTGGATCGCTTTTGCGCGGATCACTTTGACGTGGTGGTGACCGACTACCGCATGCCGGTGATGAATGGCGTGGAATTGATCGGGCGCATCCGTACGGTGGAGGCCAATGCACGCATCATCCTGCTTTCGGGCTTTCTCGACCCTCTGGGCCTCACCGAAGCCAATACGGGCGCTGACGTGGTGATCGCAAAGAGCGCGCATGAAGGGACTCACCTGGTCCGCGCGGTAAAGCGGCTGACGGGTAGGCCCGCTCGCAAGTCGCCTGCTCGGCAGGAATCGCTGCGGGGTGCGGAAGCAGCCAAAAACACAGCCGGGAAATCTGGCACACTATAGTAAAGTGACGCGAGGCATTCTATTCGTGGCAGCCGGGTTGCTTGCCACAGCCTTCGGCGCGAGCCCGGCCCGGGTGCCCGCCGCCCAAAAATCAACACCAACGAAAACGCCTGCCCTCAAGACTTCTTCAGTGGTCCGCCGCTGGATGGCTACGATGACTTTGCGGGATGAGGCTGCCCAACTGGTGTTCATCCCGTTCTACGGCACTTCGCCCAACACGCGCTCACGCGAATACCGCAAATTCGTGCGGCTGATTCACGATACGCGGGTGGGCGGGCTGATCCTGGTGAACTGGGCCAATGGCCGCGTCACTCAGAAGGCCGAGCCGTACGCGTTGGCCGCATTTCTGAACCGTGTGCAGCGGTTGGCGCGCGTGCCGCTAATGGTGAGCGCCGACCTGGAACGCGGCGCCAGCATGCGCGTGAACGAGACCACGCCTTTCCCGCACGCGATGGCCTTTGGCGCCGCGGGCGATACCGAACTGGCGCGCTACGAAGGCGAGGTGACCGCGCGCGAGGCCCGCGCCCTGGGTATTCAATGGGTGTTCTTCCCGGTGGCCGACGTCAACAACAACCCCGATAATCCGGTGATTAATACGCGCTCCTTCGGTGAAGATCCCGAGAAAGTGGCGGGTATGGTGCAGGCGTTCATCGAAGGCGCGCACTCCGACAAAAAGAATTACATTCTCACCACCGCCAAGCATTTCCCCGGGCATGGCGATACCGCCGTCGACACGCACCTGAACCTGGCGACGATCGACGTGCCTCGCGACCGGCTGGAGCAAGTTGAGTTGTTGCCGTTCCGGGCGGCGATTGCCGCGGGTGTGGATTCGGTGATGACCGCGCATATCGCCGTGCCCGCGCTGGCGCCTGCCGATCTGCCGGCCACGCTCGCGCCGCAAATACTCACCGGGCTGTTGCGGGAGGAAATGGGCTTCAAGGGACTGATCGTGACCGATGCGCTTGAAATGGGCGGCATCGCCAAAGGCTTCACATCGGGCGAGGCGGCGGTGAAAGCTCTGGAGGCCGGCGCCGATGTTCTCCTCATGCCTTCCGATCCCGATGCGGCCATCAGAGCCGTGGTAGCAGCGGTAGAGAGCGGGCGCATTCCACGCAGACGCCTGCAGGAAAGCGTGGCTCGCATCTTGGCCGCCAAGGAACGTGTCGGTCTCGATCGCAGCCGCTCGGTCAACCTGGAAGCAATCGAGGACGTGGTGAATTCTCCCGAAGCCAACGAGAAAGCGCAGGAAGTGGCCGACCGCGCGCTCACGCTGGTGCGCAACGCTCCGGGCCTGATTCCAATTGCGGGGCCGGAGCATGCCTGCTACGCCATCTTGACGGAAGGCCATTATTCGGCCGAGGGCCAGGTGTTCGCGCAGGAAGTGCACAAGCGTTTTCCGAAGGCGGCGCTGGCCACGCTCGATCCTTCCATGCCGCGCGAAGCCGCCGATGCCGCACTGGAGAATCTGCACGACTGCACCGGCTATGTGGTTGCGGCCTACTCCGCGGTGGCCGCCTACCGAGGCACGGTGAGCCTGGGTGGCGAGCTCCCGCATGCCATAGATGAGATGATCGGCTCGGGAAAACCCGTCACGCTGATCGCCTTAGGCAACCCATATCTGCTGCGCGATTTTCCCAAAGTTTCCGCCTATATGGCCACGTTCAGCACCACGCCGGCATCCGAAACCGCCGCCGCGCGCGGCCTGTTCGGGGAAATCGCCATTGCCGGCCATCTGCCCGTGACGATTCCCGGCCTGGCGCAACTCGGCCAAGGATTGCAAATCGAACCCACCCGGCCGGTAACGACAGCCGCGGTCCAGTAATTAACCTAGTAATTCCGGTCATTGCGCCGCTTGCCCGTTGCAGGTAAGCTCTCCCGAGGGGGATTACGAGCAATGAGTGCTGCAAGCTCGGCTTTACCGATTGACGAATCCAAACTACAAGAGTTTATGGGCAAGGCGCTGGCTGATATGGGCGCCGCCATGCACGCCGTGCTGATTCTGTTGGGCGACCGCCTCGGGCTGTACAAGGCAATGGCGGATAGCCAGCCGGTAACTTCCGTAGGCCTAGCGGAGCGCACCGGCCTCGATGAACGCTACGTGCGCGAGTGGCTGAACGCCAATGCCGCCGGCGGCTACGTCACCTACGATTCCGCGGCGGCCACCTACACTTTGCCGCCGGAGCAAGCGATGGCGCTGGCGGTGGAAGATAGTCCGGTGTTTCTGCCGGGCGCCTTTCAAATCATGTCTGCGTGCTACCATGACGTGCCTAAAATCGAGGCTGTATTCCGCACCGGCGCGGGCGTGGGGTGGCACGAGCACCACCACGACCTGTTCCATGGCACCGAGCGCTTCTTCCGCCCCAGCTACAACGCCAACCTGGTTACGAGCTGGATTCCGGCGCTCGAAGGGGTCAGCGAAAAGCTCACGCGCGGCGCCAGAGTGGCGGATGTGGGATGCGGGCTGGGGGCCTCGACGATTGTGATGGCGAAGGCGTATCCGAATTCCACTTTCTATGGGTTCGATTATCACGCCGGCTCTATCGAAATGGCGCGCCAAGCCGCGGAAAAGGCGGGTGTGGCCGGCCGCATCCGGTTCGAAGTGGCGCCCGCAAAGAGCTTTCCCGGCGGCAATTACGATTTCATTGCATTCTTCGACTGCCTGCATGACATGGGCGATCCGGCCGGCGCGGCGGCGCACGTCCGCCAGGCGCTGAAGCCGGATGGCACGTGGATGATCGTGGAGCCTTTCGCGGAGGATACGCCGGAGGCAAATCACAACGTACTCGGCCGCATTTACTACTCCGCCTCGACGATGCTGTGCGTTCCGGCCTCGCTTTCCCAGGAGGTAGGCTTGGCGCTCGGCGCGCAGGCCGGCGAGCCGAGGATCCGGGCGGTAGTCGAATCGGGCGGCTTTACGCGTTTCCGCAGGGCTACGCAAACGCCGTTCAACCTGGTTTTCGAAGCGCGGCCGTAGCCGCCGGCTTTCAAGCCCCGGCAGCCAGTTCCGCCCGGTGCTCCGGCGTCAACTGGTTCACGGGAACTTGTTTCAATCCCACTTCCACTTTGGGCGGGTGAAGCCCGGGGAACATCGGCTTCACCTTTTCCCACGCGGCATAGAGAGCACCCAGCGCGGTCAGGAACGCGGTCGCATTCTGCACAATCGTGGTGGCAACCTGAATCGTGCTGATCACTTCTGATGGCCCGGCTGCCTGGAATCTCTGCGGTTCTGTGTGGGCGAATTCGATTTCCGGGATCTTCGCCAGGTTCCTTTGGAGCGCCTCGGCCGCGGCGTCGATGTCCGTTCCCGTGCCTGCTTCGAAGTGCAGCGTCAATTCCACCATTTCTGTTCCTCCCGTTCCTTTCCAGACGGCGGCGCGCCGATGGAGCAAACGAAGTACGGGGCCCAGTAGTACGCCCCTCTGCGCTCCGGTGGCGCCTCCTCCAGATATTCGCGAATGGCGAGCTGCAGCGCAACTTCCGCGGGTTTGGCTTCCGCAAAGTGCTTATGAAAGGCGCGCGTAATCGGCGAAGAACTTTTCGTCTCCACCAGCCACAGCGTGCCCACAATCGACCGCACTCCCGATTTGAAAAATGCCGCCTGCAAGCCGAAAATATCGTCTCCGGGCACCACGCCAAGGTTGCGCAGATCGATCGAGCGCTGTCCGGAGTGGCAGGCGCTCAGCATGACCAGTTCGGCGCCCATCCGCAGGTTGGCAATGTCCATCGCGTCGAGTGCGCCGTCCTGGACCAGCAGCCGCGATTCGAGCGGCTGGTCGGGTGTTTCGAAAACGCTGAGGCCGTGCGTACCAAAATGCGCGCAGCGCAGGGTCCGCGGTGGGCCTTCGCCGCGCAAGGCTTTGATGCGGTCCCGGGAGGCATCCCTACCGATCAGCATATCGACCGCGGCTCCGTTCGCGCGGTAGAAGGCCGCGGCGGCGCTCGCGTCCTCTTCCACGTTCTCCAAAGGTTGCACGGCCGGATCGGCAAACGCGCGGATACCCACGGCGAGCACGCGATTTTCCACTCGCCGCGTCCACGGCAGCAGGACGCTCGAAAAATTCGGCACGTAGCGGACCGCAAACTCCGTGCCGATATAACCTCCGGTCTCCCAGCGCGCCGCATGAAACGGCACCAGGTGCAACGAATGGTGCGGCGAAAAGACGATCCGCTTTTTCGATTTCATGAACTCGCGCAGGAAGCCGGGAATCAGAATCGCGCCCAGCCTGGCAATAGCGCGGTCCATGTTGTGGCTGCTCTTGAGCGCCTGGATGAACGAAACGAACTCGTTGAGGAATGCGACTTCGCCGGGCTTTAGGGCGATCCTTTCCGCATGGAACGTGCGGCGATCCACCGCCACGGCCAGAATCACTGAAGCCGAAAGCCAAAAATATCCGATCAGCGCTTCGTCTTCGGCGAGCGCATTCTGGAGCGCGGCCACCGTGAGCGTTGGGACTTCCGCACTCTCGCCGCCCTGCCCGCGGGCGATTGATAACAGGTCCCAAAGTTCGCGGCGCCGGTTTCGCAGATTCTCGTCCGCGGGCTGGCGTGCGAGCGCCTGGTCCACTTCATCGAATTCGCGCAACAGCTCGGAATCGGCCGGCCTGTCCGGAATCAGGCGGCTGCGGATGGCCGAGCGGGCCTTGATCAGATCGATGGCTTCGAGCATGTCGTCCCAGCGCTGGAGTTGAAACGCCGAAAACGCCGCCCAGGTATAAAAATCGGCCACGAAGCTGAGCAGGGCCGCCTGCCGGTACTCGCTCGCCACCCGGTAGCGCGCGCTTTCAAAATCGCGTATGGTGCCCGTGCAAAGTGCCAGTGCGCCTTCGAAGTCGCCGGTCATAATGCAACCCATGACTTCGCGCTTGAGCGAATCCAGATAGAGATAGCGTTGATCCGAATTCGCCAACGACGACAGGCTGGAAGGCCGGCCGGCCAACAACCTGCCGCGCGCGTCCCGGGAAACCGGCCCCAACTCGGCGCCGCGCCCGAGCTGAAAAAGGATATAAGCCCGTTCCAGGCGGGTTTTGGCGGCGTACTCGGGGCTATTCAGGGTATCGGATTCGGCTTCGAGCTTTTCTACCTCGGCGAGCAGGTCATCCATCGGTTGCTGGGTTTGGACGCGCTGATTGCACACCTGACGGATCTTTGCCAGCGCCAAATCTACATTTCGCATGCGGTCCATCAACGTTTCGAAATCCGGACCGGTGGGCGCTTTTGGCTGTTCCGCAACCGGGAGCGGGGGAAAGTAGCGCGCGATCTCGCGGGCGCTTTCCTGCTCCGCAAGCGCGGTTTGCTCCCGCATGCGCGCACACAGTTTCTGCAACTCTACCTGCAGGTTGTACAAGGCATCCGCTGCCGGGGGATCTTTCGCCACCGCGACGGCGAAACGCGCGCCCAGAATCGAATCGTAAAAGATGGAAACTTCGCTTACACGGCCGAGCAGCGGGATGCCTTTGCTGGTCGCCATCGCCGTTTCGAGCCAGGACTCCATGGCGGATTCCACACCGCATCGGCTGGGGTCGCGATAGCCTAAGCCCGTAAGCTGCCTGGCCGCAGTTTCGGCATGCGTGAGCGCCTCGAATGTGTCGCCGGCTGTTCCTGCGATGCTCGAAAGCCGCATCGCGGCTTGGATTTGTTTCCAGGAATCGGCGCCGCTTGCGAGGTCTTCAAGCGGCCGGGCGGCGGCGGTATCCAGATCGGTTGCAAGCAGCCGCTGTAATTCGCCCGCGCGGTCGCGGGCATCCTGCGCTTCGCCTGGCTCGCCGGCTTTTTCGAAACAATCGGCGGAACGCGCGTATGTGGCCGTCGCCTCGTCGTTACGGCCCGTGAGCGCGTAGCAGCGGGCCAGCATCCGCGCCGTGCTGCCGGTCATAAAGAAAACGTACGGCAGCCCGCCGTTATCCGCCGCGGCATCTTGAATCAACTCCTCGGCCTCACGCAAGGCGCTTTCGAGTGTGCCGATGATTTCCGGCGTAACCAGTCCCGGCGCTACCTGTTTGGCGGCCGGTTGGATGCGCTTGAAAATCGCGGTTGCCGCCTGCTGCAATTGGCTTTTCGCCAGCTCGGCAGGTGACGGTCGTTGCGTTATGGTCGCATCTTTTTGCACCAGGATTTCAGCCAATCGATAGAGCACCGATAGCCGCGCCACCAGCCGCATTTGATCCGCGGAGGCGCTTCCGGCTGCGCACTCGCTAAACAATTTCTGCAGCGCAGGCCCTGCCTCTGCCCCGGCCGAAATGCCGGCTTCGCGCTGCAGCGCCAAGTTCAGCACGATCAGATTTTGATAAAGGGAACGCGCATCCGCTCTCGCCAGTTCCGCATCCAGTGCCGCGCTGGCCACTTGCGGATCGAGGCCGAGCCAGCCCTCCATCTTCCGCAGGAGCGCCACCCTGTCCGCATTCGGGAGACCGGCCGCGAATGCTTCCCGGAATGGCCGCCAGTCAATCACGCTGGGCGGTCCCAGCCGGCTTCGAGCGCCGCTGTTTTGAAACGCGTTCGTTTCCAGGCGCCCGCCGCGCGCCTTGGCGCAACACGAAGCGGTGCGCCATGCCGAGCAGATCGCCCAGCACATCGGGCGTGATTCGGGACAGGCGCACCAGCACTGCCGGGTAGTCTTCGTAATGCGGTGTGATGTAGTAGGTGTCCGGAGCGGCGGCCAACAGCTCCGCGCGCTGTTCGAAATCGATGCGCACTACCAGGGAATCCGGTTCAGCCGATTTATGCGAGGGCAAACAGACGAGCATTTTTCCGCCTGCTTTTAGCGCCGGTTGGCCGTAGGTTGTGCAATCCTCCACGCCCGGAAGCAGAAGGCCCATTTTTCGCACGGTTTCGAACGACACCCTAGCGGCCATTGCCGTAGCCCCCGCTCAATGCCGCGTTAGCGGCGGTGACCCTCGTGGAAACCGCCGTGGACGCCGCCACGGAACCCGCGATCGTAGCCGCGGTGTTCCCAATGGTCGTGGCCGCCGAATCCGAACTCCACCGATGGCCCAACGTAGGGGTAGACATAAGCGCCGTACGCCGGATACGAGTAGTCGTACGCATAGCCGTATGAATAAGCATACGGGTCGGGATATGCCGGCGCAACCGGCGCGGGTACCACCGGCACAACCGGGGCCACTCCAACGCCTACATCGAAATGCACACCCGCGTGCGCTTTGGGGGCCGCGAACGCCAGTGCGCCCGCCATCGCCAGAGCCGCGATTCCGATTTTTTTCTTCATTTCCCACCTCCACCAGATTGGACGGGACCCGCGTTTCCCTGACTGCAAAACATTGTCAAGCGCGGTTTACAAACCTTGACGCGAGCCGGCGCCGGCGGCCGCAAGCAGGTGAGCCATCATCTGGTCGTGTATAGGTAAGCGGCGATATCCGTAGCGTCCTGCTGGGTCACGCCCAGCGCGGGCATAGCGGTCTTGGGTACGCGCTGGGGTTGTCCCCTGGGCTGAGACAAACGGTTAAGACACTGTTGGCCGTTCGCTGAAATTTCATTGTGCCCGATCCCGGAACGGTTTTAGGATGGGCTTGCCGGCAAAGCGGAGGCAGGCAACGCT
>DATGKM010000090.1:0-23931 GCA_035294665.1 Bryobacteraceae bacterium
ACCCCCAATCCCAGCCGCCGGACGGCTTCTTCCTTAAACTCCTTCGTGAATTTTCGTCGCGTTCCCATGACACAATTCTCCATTCGCTGAAAATTGTGTCTTAACCGTTTGTCTCAGTTTCGGGGACAAGTCCAGCCTCACCGGAATAAACGCACCAATAACAATTAGTGGCTCGGGAAGTGTTGACTCGGGGAGTTAGAGGGATGCGCGGGCTATACGGATCAATAACAGCCGCGACGCTACTATTGGCAATCTCCGAGGGTCGCGCGCAGATTGCCGACTGGCCTAAGGTACTGCATGATGTGGCTAATGGTCAGGATAGGCCATCCCAGGCCGGTGCGGAGAAGCTGATATCTGAGACCCTTCTCCCCACATTGCAGACCGAAAGCGCGCAGATCCTGGAAAAGGATGTCGCCTCGGTTGGCACCTTGCTCGACGACAAGGACCCTCAGGTCAGGTTCAAAGCTTCCGCCCTACTGTGGGCCGTCACTATGCTCCGCCAGGATACAACCGAGCCGCTGAAGGGCATTCTTCCGGCGCTACTTTCTCACTTTCACGACCCTGACACCCGTGTGCGCGCGAACGTGGCTCGAGCCGTAGCCGGGCTACGTCCCTCTATTCCGCCAGAGGCGCTGCGAGAACTGCTCCCGCTAGTCCACGATACGGACCGTACAGTCCAGGACGTAGCGATTTACGGGATCACGCGCAGCGTGCCGCAGTCACCCGAGGCCCGTAAGGCCCTGCTGGAGGTTCTGAGCGAGGGTGATGTCGCGGTCAAAGCGGATGCGCTGAAGGACGTCGGCTTTGTGAGGCTTCAGGATTCCGCGATTATCGAAAAGCTCAGGCAACTGCTGAGCGACAAAGATCGATCAGTAGTCCTGGCGGCGATTGTGGCGCTCGATTATGCCGGCCCCGCAGCGGCACCTGCTCGCCCGGAGCTCCAAAAGATGGCCGCGGGCGACGGCGCCGATAGAGAATTGGCGAAAGCGGCCGCTGCCGCGCTTGCGAGTATAGACCGCCACTGAGGTCCGCAGCAGAGGCCAATCAACCGCAGGCGCCGAAGAACGGGAATTCGCCTCGTTGGCTGTTCATTTCACCGCTGATTGCATTTTGGAGGATCCCGACGTCCCGGCCGTCCACGGCTGCAATGCGATAAGATACGAGGCCTCCCGAACCGCAGGTTACCTCGAAGTCGACGCGCACTTTTTCCTTTTGGAATTCCCTCAGCCGCTCCCTGATACCGGGCGCGAACAGGCATTCATAAAAGTGTGGCGCGTTCACATATTTCAGGCAAGCCGCATCCGCGGTTTGGCCGAGCAGCACATCGCGGCGAAGTTCACGGTCGTCGTACCACTCCATCTCCGTGCTGAACATCTTCCTGTGTGTACAGGCCGAAAGCCAGACAGAGGCGAAAACCAACAGAAATAATACAGGCTCCGATCTTCTCAAGCCTACTCACCAAATCCATATTGTCCTCCATTCCCGGCACCCTCGGATCGGGCATTTGAGGCAGAGGACTCCCCACCCGTCGCAGGAAGACACTTAAGGCGGGGCGATCGCCGGGTAGGGTGGCTTACATCCGAAATACGCCGAAGCGGGTTTTTTCGACCGGGGCGTTCATGGCGGCCGAAAGGCCGAGGCCGAGGACGAACCTGGTGTCGGCGGGGTCGATGACGCCGTCGTCCCACAGGCGGGCGCTTGAATAGTAGGGGTGCCCCTGGCGCTCGTATTGTTGGCGGATAGGCTCCTTGAAGCTTTCCTCTTCTTCGGCGCTCCAGGTCTGGCCGGCGGCTTCCAGGTTGTCGCGGCGCACCGTGGCCAGGACGCTGGCGGCCTGCTCGCCGCCCATTACCGAGATGCGCGCGTTGGGCCACATCCAGAGGAAGCGCGGGCTAAAGGCCCGGCCGCACATGCCGTAATTCCCCGCCCCGAAACTGCCGCCGATAATGACGGTGAACTTCGGCACGGCCGTGGTGGCTACCGCCGTCACCATTTTCGCCCCGTCTTTGGCGATGCCTCCGGCCTCATATTTTTTACCCACCATGAAGCCGGCGATGTTCTGCAAAAAGATCAGCGGGATCGCGCGCTGCGAGCACAGCTCGATGAAATGAGTTCCTTTGAGGGCACTTTCGGAGAAAAGAATCCCATTATTTGCGATTATGCCCACGGGGTAGCCCCAGATGTGGGCGAAGCCGGCGACCAGCGTCTGCCCGTAGAGCTGCTTGAATTCGTCGAATTCGCTGGCGTCGACCAGGCGCGCGATGACTTCCCGCACGTCGTAGGGCTGGCGGAGATCGGCCGGCACGACTCCTCCCAACTCGGCGGGATCGTAGCGCGGCTCGCGGGGCTCGCGCAGTTCGAGCGCCGGCTGCTTGCGATGGGCGAGTCCGGCGACGATGCGGCGCGCCATGGCGAGCGCGTGCGTGTCGCTTTGCGCGTAGTAATCGGTAACGCCGGAAACACGCGAGTGCACGTCGGCGCCGCCGATTTCCTCGGCCGTGGCCACCTCGCCGGTGGCCGCTTTGACCAGTTGCGGCCCGCCCAGGAAAATGGTGCCGCCGCCGCCGCCGCGATTGCTCACGATCACGGTCTGATCGCACATGGCGGGGATATAGGCGCCGCCCGCGGTACACATGCCCATCACGACGGCAATCTGCGGGATGCCGGCGGCCGACAGGCGCGCCTGGTTATGAAAAATGCGTCCAAAGTGCTGCGCGTCTGGGAAGATTTCGTCCTGGTGCGGCAGGTTGGCGCCGCCGCTATCCACGAGGTAGATGCAGGGCAGGCGGTTTTCGGCGGCGATTTCCTGGGCGCGCAGATGCTTTTTCACGGTAATCGGATAATACGTTCCGCCTTTGACGGTGGCATCATTGGCCACGATGACGCATTCCCGCCCTTCGACGCGGCCGATGCCGGTGACGATACCGGCGGCGGGCACAGGCTCGCCGTACATGCCGTGCGCCGCCAGCGCGGAGAGTTCGAGGAAAGGAGATCCCCGATCGAGCAGCGCCCGGATGCGGTCACGCACCAGCAACTTGCCGCGGGCGAGATGGCGCTCGCGGGCATGTTTGGGGCCGCCCTGCCGAATCAGCTCTGTTTGCTCTCGCAAGTCCTTGACGAGGGCGCGCATAGCCGCCTGGTTCCGCTGGTACTGAGGGGAGCGAGATTGCACACGGGAGATTAGTACGCTCACTTACGAATCCATTGACCCTTTACTTTCATCAGATTACAATGGAAGTGCCAGGGGTTCAGCGTGGGTCTATGAAAAGGGAACTTCCGCGAGGGTTCTCCGGCGGGGCCGTTGGCTATTCCAGGCATTCAGCGTAGGTTTATGAAAAGGGAGTTTCCGCGAGGGGCAAGGGATAGTGAGATTTTGAACGATATTGTGCGCGCGTACATCCACACGGGCGAGCCGGTGGGGTCGCGCACGATTTCGAAGAATTCCGCCGAGTCCCTGAGTCCGGCTTCCATTCGCAATGTGATGGCCGATCTGGCCGATGAGGGATATCTTTCGCAGCCGCACACGTCGGCGGGGCGCGTGCCTACTTTGAAGGCGTTTCGTTGCTACGTGGCGAGCCTGGCGGCCAGCCGCGCGGCGCGCGCGCTGGGGCAGCCCGCTTCCGAGCGCCTGCAGAAGGAATTGAGCGAATTGCCGACGATTGAGGCGCGGGTGGAGCGTTCCAGCCAGGTGCTGATGGAGCTCACCTGCAACGTGGGAATCGCCGCCGCGATCCCTGCCCTGGCGCAGGAGCTGGATCAAATCGAACTGCTGCCCCTGGGGGGCAACCGTGTCCTGATGGTGCTGGTGACCCGCGACCAAATGGTGCGGAACCGGGTGCTCACTTTGGACGAGCCGGTCACGCCGGAAGAACTGGTTTCCGTGCGCAATTACGTGAACCGCAATTTCAGCGGGTGGCAGTTGGGGGCCGCGCGGCGCGAATTGCTGCGCCGGATGGAACAGGAGCGGGCCATGTACGACGCGGTGGAGCGCAAGCTGCGTCTGCTTTACCAAAATGGCCTGCTGGCGGTGGACACGATGCCGGAAATTCATATGGAGGGCGCATCCAATCTGCTGGGACTGGACCTGCACTTGACGCGCGAGAAGATGCGGGAGTTGCTGCGCGCCCTGGAGGAAAAGAAACGGCTGATCGAACTGCTGGATCGATTCCTGGAGCAGCCCCCGGGCGAACTGGAAGTTCACGTGGGGCTGGAGCAGGCTCACCCGGCGATGCGGGACTTGAGCCTCATCGGCATGACCATTCGGATGGCCAGCGGCCTGCCCGCGAAGGTGGCGGTGCTGGGGCCGGTGCGCATGCATTACGAGCGCGTGATGGCCGCCGTTTTCGAGACCAGCCGGGCTCTGGAAAGCGCCCCATTCTAAGCACTTGCGCCGGCACAAACGGCGGCTTTTGCTACTCTGCCGGCAAAAACGGCGGTTTTTGCTAATCTAGAACTAGTGGATACCGAGAAGCCCGATCAGATCCCGAATCAGGAAGAACTTCCCGCAGTGACCGTGGAGGGCCAGCTTGCGGCGCTTATGGCCGAACGCGACCAACTGCAGGCCGATAAGGCCGATCTGCAAGACCGGCTCAGGCGCAGCTTGGCGGATTTCGACAACGCCCGCAAACGTTTCGAGCAGCAGCGGTCCGACTTTGTGCAGTTCGCGGCCGCGGACCTGGTGAAGAGTTTGCTGCCGGTGCTGGACGATTTTGAACGCGCGCTGAAGGTGGAAACCACCGACCGGGACTATGCCAAAGGCGTGGAACTGATCTACCAGCGGTTTACCGATACGTTGAAGCGCCTGGGCCTGGAGCCGTTCGATTCCGAAGGCAAGCCCTTCGACCCCAATTTGCACCAGGCGGTCGACCGGGTTCAGAGCGAAGAACACGAAGACCAGACGGTTTTAGCCGAATACCAGCGCGGCTATAATTTCAAAGGCAAACCACTTAGACCCGCGATGGTCAAAGTCGCGGTGAAACCGTAACCGGATCCCGTGGCCAAAAGAGATTATTACGAAGTCCTGGGTGTGAGCCGGGACGCTTCGGATCAGGACATCAAGGGCGCCTACCGGAAGCTGGCGCTGAAGCACCACCCCGACCGCAATCCGGGCGATCCGGAGGCGGAGGAGAAATTCAAAGAAGCTTCGGAAGCCTACAGCGTGCTGAGCGATCCGCAGAAACGCGCCACCTACGACCGCTATGGGCACGCGGGTGTGCAAGGGGCGGGCGGCGGATTCAACCCGGACGCGTTCGCGGATTTCGGCGATATTCTGGGGGACTTTTTCGGCTTCGGCGATCTGTTCGGCGGGGGCGGCCGGCGGCGGAACCGCCCGCAGCGTGGCGAGGATATCCGCTTCGACCTGGAATTGAGTTTCGAGGAGGCGGTAACCGGCCTGGCGGCGGAAATCCAGGTACCGCGCATGGAGAGTTGCAGCCGTTGCCACGGCAACGGAGCGGAACCCGGCAGCGGACCCATGACTTGCCCTACGTGTCACGGGCGCGGGGAGGTGATTTACCAGCAGAGTTTCCTTTCCGTGCGGCGCACCTGCGGCACTTGCGGCGGCTCCGGCCATGTGATTCGCAACCCGTGCATCCAGTGCAAGGGCCAAGGCTTCCAGCAGACACAGCGAAAACTCAAGGTGAACATCCCGGCGGGGGTGGACGACGGCACGCGGCTGCGCGTGGGCAGTGAAGGCCAGCCGGGCCCGAATGGCGGGCCACCGGGCGATTTATACGTTTTCCTCAAGGTAAAAGAGCACCCCTTCTTCGAACGGCGCGAGCAGGACTTGCATTGCTCGATACCGATCAATGTGGCGCAGGCGGCTTTAGGCTGCGAAATCGAGGTGCCGACGCTCGAACAGCCGCACAAGCTGAAGATTCCGGAAGGCACGCAGCATGGAGCGCAGTTCCGCTTGCGCAACAAAGGCATTGCGCACCTGAACGGCGGCGGCCGCGGCGACCTCTACGTGCACATCGAAGTCAAGGTGCCCACCCGGCTAACGCGCGAACAGCGGAAGCTGTTCGAACAGCTTCGCGACACGCTGCCGGAGGACAACACCCCTTCGGAAAAGGGGTTATTTGAGAAAGTGAAAGACTACTTCGTGTAGCCGGCGAAGAGCTTAGCGCAGAGTGAACGTGAACAGGGCGCTTCCCGCCTGAATGCTCACGTACTGCTTGCCGTTGAGCGCCCACGTCATCGGCCCGGCGGATACCGAAGGCCCGAGATTGGTCTGCCAGAGCAGCTTGCCATCGCGCGCATCGAGGGCGACAAACTGGCCGTCGCGGCCGCCCGCGAAGAGCACGTTGCCGGCGGTGGTGAGCACGCCGCCTTCGGTGGATGGCGCGTTCAGGCGGAAATCCCACCGCTTATCGCCGGTCTGCGGATCGATGGCGCGAATGGCGCTGTACACATCGTCGGTGGTGTTTCCGGGCTTGGGACGATCGCCGGTGAAGCTCTCTTTGACGTCGTACTTTGGCGGCTCCGAGTACTTGAAATAAATGGAGGAGCTGTTCTCCCAGGTGGGGATGTAGAACAGGCGGGTCTTAGGACTGTAGGAGGGGTTGTACCAGTTGGTTGCGCCCTGGTTGCCGGGGTAGACGAGCGTGCCTTCCTTGGTGGGCTCGATTCCGGGAGCGTGGATGGGCCGGCCCACTTCGTCGAAGCCGGTAGCCCAGTTGACTTTCGCGAAGGGTTTGCCGAGGAGGAATTTGCCGTTGACGCGGTCGAGGACGTAGAACATGCCGTTGCGGTTGGCCCATAGCATGAGTTTGCGCTCCTCGCCGTGGAAGGGCATATCCACCAGCACCGGAATCTGGGTGGCGTCCCAATCGAACTCGTTGTGCGGGGAGAACTGGAAATACCATTTGAGTTTGCCGGTATCGGCATCGAGCGCGATCACGGAACTGCTGTAGAGGTTATCGCCCTTGCGCGCATCGCCGTTCCAATCGGGGCCGGGATTGCCGGTGCCCCAGAAGGTGAGATTGGTTTCGGGATCGTAGGAACCGGTCTCCCAGATGGGCGCGCCGCCGTGCATCCAGGAATCGCCGGACCAGGTTTCGTTGCCGGGTTCGCCGGGGCCGGGCACGGTGTAAAACCGCCAGACTTCTTTGCCGGTGTTGACATCCCAAGCGGCAAGAAAACCGCGGATGCCAAACTCGCCGCCGGCCACTCCGGCGATCACTTTGTCCTTAATCACCAGAGGCGCGTGCGTCATGGAGTAGCGCTGTTTGGGATCGGCGGCCTGGGTCTTCCAGATCTCCTCGCCGGTTTTGGCGTTGAGGGCGATGATGGTGGTGTCCAGGGCGGCGAGGAAGACTTTATCGCCCAGCACGGCCAAGCCGCGCGTCTCCTGGCCGCAGCAGTTGCGGGCCGCCGGATCGGGCTTGTAGTAGTAGCGCCAGATCGTTTTACCGGTGGCGGCATCGAGCGCGAAGACGTCGTTGATGCCCTGGACGGTGTACATGACGCCGTCCACAACCAGCGGCGTCACCTCGTGTTTCTCGATCGAGCGGG
This sequence comes from Bryobacteraceae bacterium, assembly GCA_035294665.1. Lineage (GTDB taxonomy): Bacteria > Acidobacteriota > Terriglobia > Bryobacterales > Bryobacteraceae > PSRJ01. The sequence continues at coordinate 7,513 of DATGKM010000090.1, forward strand.
ATTGAAAGACCCATTTGAGCGTGAGGTCCTTGGCGTTGGCCGGCGTAATCTGGTCCAGAAGACTGTAGCGCTGGCTTTTATACGAGCCGGAATAGGTGAGCCAGTTCCGCGGCTCCTGGTCGGAGCGCAGAATGCGCTCGAAAGGCACCGGCGCGATATTGGCCTCGCGATTCTTCGGCTCCCTCTCAAACTGCGCCGAAGCGGCCATGACGCCCAAAGAAAAAGCACAAGCCAGAAATTGCAACTGGAACCGTAAGGACATTCTTTTCACCTTCCGTTAAGTATACTCGCCGGTTTCGATTTTCGCGGGTCAGACGTGCCAATCCGGCGCGGCCACGTAGGAACGGTTGACAGAGCATGACGCCGCGGCCCTGGGAAGCGCGCGGGGGCTCGCAATCGGTCATGGCCGCTTATTCTATCGAATGATCAGGGCGGTTGGAGCGGAAGATGGAGAGCGCGGCCGCGCGCTGTCACTCGGTGGCGAGGATTCGGTAGTACAATTTGGCAGGTAAACGAACAGCCAGGGAAGGAGCTTTGCGCAATGACGTGGAAAACGGGTGAAAACAGGTTGGCGGCGCCAGTGTTCGCGGTGTTGTGTGGAACGGTTGCGGCTTTATACGCGCAGGCTCCAGCGGGGCAAGGGCGCGGCGGGGCTCCGGGAGAGGCGCTGTTCACGCCGGCACAGGCGGTGGAGGGGAAGACGGTTTACGAGCGGAACTGCGCGCGGTGCCACGGCGCGCTCGTGGATAACGGCGCCGCTCCCGCGCTGAGAGGCACGGCTTTTCTCGAAAAGTACGCCGGAAAACCCGCGGCCGATCTGTTCACCTATGTGAGCACGAAGATGCCGAAGGACAAACCCGGGAGCCTGGGGGGCGCGGAGTATGCGGAGGCCATCGCCTACGTGCTCGAGCAGAACGGTTTTGCGACCGGACGGAAGGAGTTCGCTTCCGACGCGGCGGCGCTCAATTCGGTGCAGATGCCCGCGCTGGCGGGAGGGCGGCGCGGCCTGGGGGGCGGGTTAGCGGCGGGCGTGAAACTGCCTCCGGCGCCGCCCAAGGCGAACCCGCTCGATCGAATCACGCCGGTCACCGACGAGTTGCTGCAGAATCCGCCGCCCGGGGAGTGGCTCACGTGGCGCCGCAGTTTCGATTACCAGGGATACAGCCCGCTGAAACAGATTACGCAAGCGAATGTGAAGAACCTGCGGGTGGCGTGGAGCTGGACGCTCTCGCCGGGGTCCAATGAAGCCACGCCTCTGGTGCATGACGGCGTGATGTTCCTGCACAGCCCGGGCGACAAACTGGAAGCGCTCGATGCCGCGACGGGCGACCTGCTCTGGCAGTACGCGCGCATCCTGCCGCCGGGGGTCAACGCCAGCAATAAGCGCATGATTGCGATCTACGGGAACAAGGTCTACATGGGCACTTCCGATATTCACGTGGTGGCGCTGGACGTGAAGACGGGCCGGGTGGTGTGGGACGAACCGCTGACGGAGGAGAGGGGTTTCACGCTTACCGGCGGTCCGCTGGCGGCCAAGGGCAAGGTGATGATCGGAACGGGGGGCCACGTTGGGGGCAAGAACTATATCGTGGCGCTGGACGCCGAAACGGGCAAGCTGGCATGGCGATTCAATACGATCGCGCAGCCGGGCGAACCCGGCGGCGACACATGGAACGATCACACGGCCGCGGAGCGCAATGGCGGCTCGGTGTGGATCGCGGGCAGCTACGACTCCGAGCTCAACCTGGCATTCTTCGGGGTTGCGCAGACCTATGACACCGCTTTGCTGGCGAAGCCGGCGAGGCCGGGCGCCAAGACGGACGGGCTGTATACGGACTGCACCCTGGCCATCAATCCCGATACCGGCAAGCTGGTGTGGTATTACCAACATCTGCCGAACGACCAGTGGGACCTCGACTGGGTGTTTGAACGGCAAGTAGTGCGAATGCCGGTGAACGGCGCCGTGCGCCCGGTGATCATCACTGCCGGCAAGCAGGCTACCTATGACGTGCTGGACGCGAAGACCGGAAAGTGGATCTATTCGAAGGATCTCGGGCTGCAAAACATTGTTTCCTTCATCGATCCGGTGACCGGCAAGAAGACGATTAATACGCAAACACTGCCGGGGGACGGGCAAACGCACATGGTGTGCCCGCACGCGGACGGCGCCAAGAGCTGGCTTCCGGGTTCGTACAATCCGGAGACGAAGATCTTATACGTACCGCTGGTGGAAGCCTGTATGGATCTGGCGCCGGTGACCGATGGAGGCCGGACGCTTTTATCGACGGGGGTGCGGCCGATGGTGCGGCCTCGACCGAATTCCGATGGCAAGTACGGCCGGGTGGAAGCCATCAACATGGCGACGCGCGAGGTGGTTTGGACCGAGCGGCATCGGGCGCCGGTATCGAGCGGCGCGCTGGACACGGCGGGCGGAGTGATCTTCAACGGCTCGATCGACCGGTTCTTCCGCGCTTACGACGATCAGACCGGCAAGCTGCTGTGGGAAACGCGCTTGAGCGATGTGCCGAGCAACGCGCCGATTTCGTATATGGTGAACGGCAAACAGTACGTCGCCATCGGCGTGGGCAATGGCGGCGCGCAGGCAACGGGGTTCGCGCCACTGGCGCCCGAGATTCGAAACCTGGACCGGGCAGCGGCGGTGTGGGTGTTTGAACTGCCTTGAGGGACCGCATACCGGCCTGCGTGTAGGATTGGACACGTTGCCGGAGCGGCCGGTATCTTCGGGCGGGAAGTGATACGATGCTGGAAAGCCTGCGCCCGATGAGATTGCAAGGCTCGCGGGCACAGGGGTATTTGCTTTCCGGTCACTCGTTCCAATGGATTGCCTGTGCCGTTTGAACCAATTGAAAACTACGGCGTGATTGGGAACATGCAATCCATCGCGCTGGTGGGCATGAACGGCTCGATCGATTTCCTGTCCTACCCGGATTTCGACTCTCCCACGATTTTTGCCGCTCTGCTCGACGATGAGAAGGGCGGGCGCTTCGAGATTCGTCCGCAGCTCACGAAGCCGCGGGTGCGCCAGTTATATCTTCCGGGCACGAACATTCTGATCACGCGATTCCTGGCCGAGGAAGGTGTGGCGGAACTGACGGACTACATGCCCATCGAGAGCGACGGCGCGGAACCGAATGAGATCGTGCGCAAGGTATCGGTGATTCGCGGCGATGTGCGTTTTCTGATGTGCTGCCAACCGCGCTTCTCCTACGCAACCTGCGGGCATCGGCTCGAGGTTTCGGAGACAGGCGCGACGTTCCAGCCGTTTACGGGCGATTGCCCTCCGATGTCGTTGCATTCCTCAATCCGGATGGAGCGGCGCGGCGACGATGCGACCGCCGACTTTTGCCTGCGAGCCGGCCAGACAGCGACATTTCTGTTTGGCCGGGTTCGCGCCGGAGGACAGAAGCCGGAATTGGAACTTCTGGATGAGCGATTCCGGAAGACGGCTCAGTTCTGGAAAGGGTGGATTTCCAAATCGAAGTACAAAGGGCGATGGCGAGAGATGGTGGAGCGTTCGGCCTTGCTTCTGAAAATGCTCATCAGCCGGAAGCATGGGTCGCTGATCGCGGCGCCGACATTTTCGCTGCCGGAGAGAATTGGCGGGGTGCGCAATTGGGATTACCGATTCACCTGGCTGCGCGATGCGACATTTGCGCTTTATGCGCTGATCCGACTGGGCTTCATCGAGGAAACAGAGGCATTCATTGTGTGGCTGAAGGACCGTCTGAGCGACGATGCCCAGAGAGGTCCGCTGCAGGTGATGTACGGCGTGGATGGCAGACAGGATCTGGAAGAGGTCTCACTCGATCATCTGCGCGGTTACGAAGATTCACGGCCCGTGCGGATCGGCAACGCCGCCTACAAACAACTACAGCTCGATATATATGGCGAGATGATGGATTCCGTTTATCTCGCGAATAAGTATGGAAAACCGATCTCGCATGCGGGATGGCAGAACGTATGCCGGCTGCTGGAGTGGTTGCGAAACAACTGGCGGCGGCCTGACGAGGGTATTTGGGAAGTACGCGGCGGGCCAAGGGAGTTCCTGCATTCCCGAGTCATGTGCTGGGTAGCATTCGACCGGGCGTTGCGGCTGGCGCAGAAACGGTCTCTTTCGGGACCCCTCGAGGCGTGGCAGGCGACACGAGACGAGATCCGCCATGAGATCTTCACAAATTTCTGGGATGAGGAACTGCAGTCGTTTGTGCAAGCCAAAGGCTCCAAAGACCTGGATGCCGCCGCGCTGCTGATGCCGCTGATGCGGTTCATCAGCCCGGTAGACCCGATGTGGCTTTCGACCATGGAGGCGATCGGGAAACGGCTGGTGGAAGATACGCTGGTACGGCGCTATGAAGCCGAACGAACCGGGGTGGACGGCCTGCCGGGAGGCGAGGGCAGCTTCACGCCCTGCTCGTTCTGGTACGTGGAATGTCTGGCCCGGGCGGGAGAGTTGGAAAAGGCGCAGTTGTTATTTGAGAAACTGCTGGGCTACGCGAACCACCTTGGTTTGTATTCGGAAGAACTGGGGGCCGATGGGCGGCATTTGGGAAACTTTCCGCAGGCATTTACGCATCTGGCGTTGATCAGCGCGGCCAGTTATCTCGACCGGGCGCTATCGGGAACGAATCAGGAAACCTGGCGGTAGGGAGAGCGGGGACGGGCGGTTTGGCCCAGTACGTTGCCTGTGCCACCACACGATCACTTGACGGGTTGTTCCCAGCGGTTCTGCTAGCGCAAACGGCCGCGCGAGGTGCGCCGGTCGACCGGCAGATTTCCGTGGCAAAAATCTGATATTTTCGCCTGATTCGACTGACATTGATTCTGTTTCAGCCCCGGCGGCTTGTGTTGCCGGGCATTAGCCCAATATTGCGCTCTTTAGCTGGCGGACGCGCGAAACGATGCCGCCTTGAAATTCATAGCGTGGTTTAGACACCTTCATTGGCAGCGAGGTTTGGAATGGATTACGCGGAATTCTTTCGCGGTGTGACGGGGCGGAGTCCCTTTATTTTTCAGGAGCGGTTACGGACGGCAAATGCGCGCTGGCTCTTGTTGCGGGCGCCGACCGGGCTTGGGAAGACGGATGGGCTGCTGATTTCCTGGCTCCATCGGAGGGTGACGGAGACGAAGCGGACGGCGCGGCGGCTGGTTTGGTGCTTGCCAGGGCGGGCGCTGACGGAGCAGGTGGCGCGAGTGGCCGAAGAGCGGGTCGCGAAAGCCGGTTTGGAAATTCGCGTGTGCCGGTTGCTGGGCGGGAGCAAGGATAACGATCTGGCGCTGATGCCAGACGAGGCCGCCATTCTGGTGGGAACGCAGGATTTGTTGTTGAGCCGCGCGCTGAACCGCGGGTATGCGAGAAATCCATTTCGATGGCCGATCGATTTCGCTCTGCTCAACAACGACTGCGAATGGGTGCTGGACGAGGTGCAGTTGCTGGGAGAGGGGTTGGCCACGTCGGCGCAATTAGCGGCTTTTCGCGAACGGTTCGGGTGCTTCGGGCCGGCGCGGACGTCGTGGGCTTCGGCCACCTTCGATGCGGCATGGCTGCGGACAGTGGATTTCGCGCCATTAGCGGATTCGGTGAGGGTAATCGGAGTGGACGAAGGGGATTTGCAGATGGACTCAGTACGACGGCGCGTGCATGCGCAGAAACGCGTGAAACGCGCTCCGGAAGAATGCCGGATGCCCAAGGGCCTGGCGCAATTTGCGGCGGAGAAGCACCGGGCGGGGACCATCTCGCTGATCATCTGCAATACGGTTGGCAGGGCTGTCGAGATTCGAAGGGAGTTGAGCAAGCGGGTTAAAGCGGACGTACAGCTACTGCATTCGCGGTTTCGCGCGAAGGACCGGAAAAAGCGGACCGAAGAGGCACTGAGCACGGTTGCCGCGGATGGCCCGGGGCGAATGATTGTGGCGACGCAGGTGATCGAGGCCGGTATCGATCTGGACGCTTCGCTGCTGATAACGGATCTGGCGCCGTGGCCGAGCCTGGTACAACGGTTCGGACGCGTGAACCGGTACGGCGAGCGGGAAGGTTGTGAAATTTTTTGGGTGGACCGGCCACTCACGGGCAAACAGCAGAAGCTGGCGAATGCGGCGGAGTTGAAGACAAAGGAGGCGGAGAGCACTTACGCGCCCTATGGGGTGGATGAAGTGAAGCGGGCGGCAGGGATTTTGGAGAGCCTTTCCTCGGCTGCGCCGGCGGACTTGCCAGACGTGAGTGGCCCTCCCGCTTGGGAGCATGTATTGCGAAAATCGGACCTGCTTGACCTGTTCGATACCAGCTCGGATTTGGGCGGCAACCAACTGGATATTTCGCGATTTGTGCGGAGCGGCGAAGACACCAATGTGTATGTGGCGTGGCGGGACTGGGAGGGGGAGAAACCTCCTAAGGAGCCCCAGATCAGCGATGAGGAGTTGTGCCCCGTTCCGATCGGGGATGCAAAGGGCTTGAAGCAGGAAGCCTGGTGGTGGAACGCGCTAATTTCTGAATGGCAGCATCCTGACTCCGAGCCGTTTCCGGGAATGGTGCTGTTGCTCCATTCGTCCGAGGGGCACTACACGCCGGACCTTGGCTGGTCGCCGGAGAGTAAAGAGCGGGTCGAGCCGATTCCCGGTGAGGCAGAACCTATGGAGGGCCTGGCGGACGAGCGAAAATCGTTCGCCTCCTACCGGCAGCTTTTGGAAGAGCACACCGAAGAGGTTTGCCAGGAACTGGAGCGGCTGCTGGGGGCGCTGGCAGGTATGGGGCTCGACGAGCATCAGGCCGCCCTGAGAACCGCAGGGCGCAGGCACGATTGGGGGAAAGCGCATCCGGTCTTTCAACAGACGCTGCACAAAACAGCGACAGAGTACGACGGCACGGAAATTCTGGCAAAACAAAAGCGCGAAGACGCGGCGCGCGGCCATGCGCGGCGTTACCTGCGGCATGAGCTGGCCAGCGCTCTAGCCATGCTGGTGGAGGGAGAAGACGATCTGGCGGCTTTTGTAGCGGCGGCACACCACGGGAGGGTGCGCGTCGTGATCCGGTCGGTGCCGGAGGAACGGCAGGCGGGGCGGGACTATATTCGCGGGATTGCAGAAGGCGATCGCTTGCCGGCGTGCTCGCTGGGCGGCGGCGTTATGTGCGCGCCGGCGGTGCTGACGCGCGATGTAGCACAGCTCGGCGCGGGAGTGAACGGAGAATCATGGACTACGCGCGTACTGCGGTTGCGCGACAGGTTGGGGCCGTTTCGGCTGGCATACCTGGAAATGCTGCTGCGGGCGGCGGATGAACGGTCCAGTCAAATGGCAGCGGAGAGGCTGAAATGAACAGGGTTTCGCTTTTGGGATGCGCGGCCGAGCCGTTGGGAAGCTATTTGAAGGCGCTGGCCGTATTGCGGCTGGTGGCGGAACAGGAGGACCCGGAGGCACGCGGGTGGTGGGTGCGCGAGGGGTGGTTTTGCCTGGAATCGAAGCTGGATGAAGACGGGCTGGTGGAGTTTTTTGAAAGGCGCTACCGGCCGACGCCAATTCTGGCGCCATGGAACGGGGGCAGCGGGTTTTATGAAAGCGGCGGGAACGATAGTGACGTAATTCAAACGTTGGCCGATTCGATCGACCCGCGATTGGAGCTATACCGCAAGGCGATTGAACTGGTACGGGCAATGCCTGAGGTGGTCGCGGGCAAGGAGGCGGCCAGGAAGAAAGAAAAGGGTAAACGCGGGAAAAAGAAGGAAGTCGCGGAGCCGGGCAAAGCAAAGGCAGATTGGGAGCGCCGAACAGCCATTCAACTTGCGTGCCGCAACAACATGCCGGACGAGTTTATCGATTGGCTCGACGCAGCGATCGGGATTTCCGCGGAAGGGGAACGCTTCTTTCCTCCGATTCTGGGGACGGGTGGTAACGATGGGCGCTTGGATTACACGAATAACTTCATGGAACGTGTGGCGCAACTGTTGCTCGCGCCGGGCGAATCTACGCGGCCGCTGCTTCGGAACTCTTTGTTCGGGGACGCCACAGCGGCTTTTGAAGACGGCGCCGTGGGGCAGTACGATCCGGGCCGCGCGGGCGGATTCAATCAAGGTGAAGAGGTGGAGACGAAGGATATTCCGGCCAATCCGTGGAATTTCGTCTTGACGCTCGAAGGAGCGGTGGCGTGGGCGGCTGGGTTGTACCGCCGGCAGGGGGTCGGTTACCGTTCGTTTTTGTGCAGCCCGTTCACGGTCAAAACGCTGGCAGTGGGATATGGATCGGCGTCCGCGAAGGACTCGGTCAATGCGCGGGCAGAAATCTGGGCGCCTCTTTGGGAGCGGCCGGCGGGTTACGGCGAGCTACGGACACTGCTGCGAGAGGGGAGGGCCGCGGTGGACGGAAAGCCGGCGCGCAACGGGCTGGAGTTCGCCGAAGCCGCCTGCATGCTGGGCGTGGACCGCGGCATTACCGGATTCGTTCGATACAACCTGCTGATGCGCCGCGGCAAAAGCTATATTGCGCTGCCAGCGGGGCGGTTCTCGGTAAGAAAGGACGAACGCAGCGAAGCGGACCTGATCCGGCAATTGGGAGCGGTGCTGGAGGAGGCGAACTGGCGACTGAAAGACGCTCCGGAGTGGTACGCGAGCCTGCGGCGGCAGGTGGAAGAGGCGATGTACGATTGCCTGCTTCGCGGCGGCGGAGACTGGTTGAAAGATGTGGCGGCGGCGACGGGCCGGTTCCTGCGCGCCATTCTGCTTTCCGGCAGAACGGATCGGTTTGCGAGCCATCTGGGGCGCGAGTGGATCGGGGAGCTGCAGGAGTATCCGGAAGCGCGCATTGCGGCTGCGCTTGCCGGAATGTGGCACCCCGCCGCGGGCGAATTTCGCGACCACCTGGACCGGAAGCACAAGCGGTTCGCCTGGACCGGCTCGCGGCTCGAAGAGCGGATGGCGCGCGTACTGGAGCGGCGGATTCTGAGCGGGGGAGGGGAAGAAGACGGATATTCTCCGCTTGCATCGCGCTCCCGCATCCTGCCCGAGGATGCGATTTTGTTCCTGGAGAGAACGTTGGATGACGAGCTGATCGAGGATCTCGTGTTCGCGTTCACTCTGGTTGATTGGAAGGGCCCGCTGCCTGAGAAGGATCGGCAGCAACAGGAAGTGGAAATCTGGCCGTTGTACGCGCTGCTGAAACATATGTTTCTGGACTGCGCGGTGAAAGGGGAAGGTGCGGAGGTAAAGATTTCAGCGGATTTGAATGCTCTCTCTTTGCTACGGGCGGGGAATGTGGAACGCGCGGCGGAGATTGCGACGCGCAAGTTGAAGAACAAGAATCTGAAGGCTCCAGAGGTGGTGTATGCAGGCGGGTTCGATGGCATGCGGCTGGCAGCGGCGGTGCTGGTACCGGCATATTACACGGCCGCACTCAACAAGTTTGTAGTTCAGGAGAAAAAGAATGATTGATTGGACGAGACTGGAAAAGGCTCCGCGCATCCTGCTCGAGGCGGAGCTCCGCCCGGCGCAGGGCGGGCGATTTCAACCGACTGGCTTTGCCGATTTAGGCGCGGCGGAGTACGAGCGGCCGACAGCAGAAGGCGGGGTCCAGAAGATGCTGCTGGTGGAGAGCGCACAATCGGTGGCGAACCGGCTGGAGCAGACCGGGCTGGATGGTGACGGCCCGGACATTGCGCCGGAGTTGAAGGGGCTGCCGTATGTGGCGGCGACGCTCGAAGGCGTAGAACCGAAGGTGCGCACAAGCTCTCTGGTAGAGGCGCACCGGCTGGGATCGCCGTACTTTCTGCTGAACAAGCAGTTCAAGGAGAAGCTGGCGAAGGAAATGGCGTACAACCCCAAGCGCCCACTGGACTGGAAGCCGATATACGCGACGCTGTTCCGCTACGATCCCAACAGCCTGCTGCACGGGGTATTTCTGTCGCTGCTGGATGGGGCAAGGGTGCGGGCGCCACGGGCGCTGACCGGGTTTATTGAAGCGGAAGACGTGAGCCGGGTAATCTCAGGTGGGGTGAAGAATAGCCCAGTTGATCCGACTGGAGAGTTGCAGGTGGCCGATGATTCGGAGACGAGGGAAAAGGGAGTCTATAGCAACGTCCCATATCCCCGGATCGAGTATACGGCAGGGCGAATCAAAGCGTACTTCAACATCGATCTGGCGCTGATTCATGGTTACAAGCTATCGATGGATGCGGAACGGCTGCTGGTTTCTCTGGCGCTGCTGAAGATCCGGCGCTTTTTGAGCGCGCGCCTGCGGCTGCGGACTGCGTGCGACCTGCAGCTCGCGGCCGACGTAAAAGCAACAGCACCGGAAGGCTTCGCCGTGCCAAATGAGGAAGCGTTGCTTACGGCGGTCCAGGAAGGAATCGTAGCGTGCAAGCCGCTGTTCCACGACCCGCCGGTTACTGAGTTCGTGACAAAAGTAAAAAGGAAGCCGAACGCTGAGGCGGCAAGGGCATGACCACCATCGAACTGCGGTTTCCCGCGCGGCGTTTTCATGCCACGGGCTGGGGACGGCATGTCAATGAAGGCGTGCCCGAGTGGCCGCCTTCGCCTTACCGGCTGCTGCGGGCGCTATACGACGCCTGGAAAAGGAAGCATGCGGAAATCGGAGAGAGTGAAATGGAGCAGTTGCTGGCCGCGTTGGCGGCTGAAGCTCCGACTTTCCGGTTCGATCCGGCGCGGGCGGCGGTTTCGCACACGCGCAGTTATCTCAGCAGCAACGCGTTCGACCCTACGGACAAGAGCCTGATCTTTGATGCGTTCGTGTCCCTGGCGAAGGACGCCAAATGCTACATCACGTGGCCGAATGCCCAACTGGGCCCGGACCAACGAGCGTTGTTGGAAAGACTGCTTGGGTCGTTGAACTATTTGGGAAGGTCGGAATCGTGGGTAGAGGCGCGCCTGGCCGAGGCATACGGCGGAGCGGTTTGCGAGCCGCTGGCGAGCGCGCGAGGAAACGGAGATATAGTACCAGTGGCTTGCGCTGTTCCGAAAGACACGTATCGCGAGCGGCTGCCGTGGCTAAAAGCGCTGGCATATTCGACCTCGGATCTGATCAAGGAGAGGCGCAGCGCGCCGCCAGCGCTCCGGATGGTGCAGTACCTGCTTCCGCGGGACGCGCTGGCCACGCATCTCCCCGCGCCGCCCCGGCGTCACCCGCCGGGAACGGAAGCCGTGTTGCTCTCGCTGGATGCAACGGTTCTGCCGCTGGTGACGGCGACTATCGAGGTTGCCGAGCAGGTGCGAACCCGGCTGATGGGGATACACAAGCGGCTGATGGGTGGCGATCCTGCGAAGGTTTCACCCAAGTTCAGCGGGAAAGATGCGGATGGGAAGCCGCTTGAGGGCCACCGGCATGCGTTCATTCTGCCGCGGGGTGATGGTCACCGGATTCGCCGCATTCTGCTGTGGTGCGCCGAGGGGTTTGACTCAAACGAGCTTCGGGCGATTCTGCAACTGCGCGAATTGTATGGCGCGGCTTCGGACAAGCCGATCCGAGTGGTGGCAACTTGGAGAGGGCCGGCGGACGATCCCACGGTACGACCCAAAGCAAAGGAGGTAGTGAGCACGACGCCATTCGTCGCACCGCGTAACTGGCGGCGGGGGCGAGGCACTCCGGAGGACTTTTTGAAGCAGGAGGTTGGCCGCGAATGCCGCAACCATGGCCTGCCGGCGCCCATATCCGTGGAAGCGGCGAGACCGCGCGGCGTTTTTGAGTGGGTGGAGTACCGGCGAAATCGTAAAAAGGATCTGGTGCGGCCGGGCTATGGCTTCCGGCTGCGATTTCCCGAACCCGTGCCAACGCCATTCAGCTTGGGCTACGGCTGCCACTTCGGCCTTGGTCAATTTGAGCCAGAGAGGTAGCGATGCGCACCAGTTATCTTGTCTGCTACGACATTTGCGAAGACAGGCGTCTGCGCAAGGTGTTTGAAACCATGCGGGGTTATGGCGATCATTTGCAGTACTCCATTTTCGAGTGCCAGCTTACGGCCACCGACCTGGCGCGCTGCCGCGCGGAACTTGCGAAAATCATCAACCATTCCGAGGATCAGGTGCTGTTTGTGAATCTCGGGCCGGCCGAAGGCCGCGGCGACCGCGTGATCACCGCGCTCGGCAAGCCATATACGGCGCTGGACGCACCGTGCATTATCGTTTGAGGCTTCATGGGCGCGCTACCGATTCTTACCCAAAAGCGGGAAGAGCTGCCGGATTATCTGCCCGCGAGGATGGTCAACGAATTCGCCTATTGCCCGCGGCTGTTCTTCTACGAATGGGTGGAGGGCTTATTCGCGGAAAGCGCCGACACCATTGAGGGCAAGATCCAGCACGCCCGTGTGGATGAGAAATCTACTCCGCTGCCGGAAGCGGCTGAGCTGCCGGAATCGATCCACGCACGCTCTGTAACGCTTTCGAGTGAGCGCCTCCGCGTGATCGCCAGGATGGACCTGGTGGAAGCGGATGGCGGCACGGTAACGCCGGTGGATTACAAGCACGGCCACCCGCGCGAAGGCCCGAACGGGCTGGAACTCTGGCCTTCGGACCGCGCGCAGTTGGCGGTGCAAGGGATTGTGCTGCGCGAGAACGGTTACCGGTGTGAGGAAGGGATAGTCTATTACCGCAAGACCGGACAGCGTGTGCGGGTGCGGTTTGACGACGGATTGATTGCGGCGACCGAGGCACTGATTCGCGACGCGTGGAGTCTGGCAAGACTTGGAGAGATTCCCCCGCCACTTGTGGATTCGCCCAAATGCCCCGGCTGTTCGCTAGTGGGCATTTGTCTTCCCGATGAGACCTTGTGCGCGGTCGAGGCGGTAACCCCGTTCGAACAGCTTCCGTTATTCGAGACGGCCCGGCGGAAACCGGTGCAACGGGAGGTGCGCGCGTTAGTGACTCCGCGTAGCGAGCTGCGGACGCTGTATCTCAATACGCAAGGCTTGCGGGTGGGCAAATCGGGCGCCGTGTTGCAGGTTCGGGATAAGGACAAGCTGGTGCAGGAAGCCCGGCTGATGGAAATCTGCCAAGTGAGTCTCATGGGCAACGTGCAGATCTCGACGCAGGCGGTACAAGCATTGTGTGAAGCCGGTATCCCAATCTGCTATTTCTCCATGGGCGGATGGTTCTATGGGATTACGTTCGGTCTGAACCAAAAAAATGTGTTCCTGCGCCGCAGCCAGTTTCGTCTGGCGGAGCAGGAGTACTTCGCACGCGGGCTGGCCCGGCGATTGGTCGCCGGCAAAGTTCGCAATCAGAGGACGCTATTGCAACGGAATCACATAGAGCCGGAGCGGAACGTACTGGCCGGCTTGAAGGACATGGCGGAACGGGCGGAAGAGGCACGGTCGTTGGAAGAGTTGCTGGGAATTGAAGGCAACGCGGCGCGACTATACTTCGGCGCCTTTGCGGGGATGATTAAAGCTGGAGAAAGCGAAGCGGTATCGGATCTCCGGTTTGACTTCGAACACCGGAACCGCCGCCCGCCCAGGGACCCGGTGAACGCGTTGCTCTCCTTAGCCTACAGCCTGCTGGCGAAGGACCTAACTGTTGCCTGCTATGCAGTAGGTTTCGATCCATATATCGGCTATTATCATCAACCGCGGTTCGGGCGTCCCGCGCTGGCTCTGGACCTTATGGAACCGTTCCGGCCATTGATCGCCGATTCGGCCGTGCTGAGCGCGATCAACACAGGCATGGTGACAGAACGCGATTTCGTGCGAGTGGGGGGATCGGTGGCTCTGACCGCCGGAGGCAGGAAGGGATTCCTCCGTGCATACGAACTGCGGATGGATTCGCTGGTCACGCATCCATTATTCGAATATCGGGTGAGTTACCGGCGTCTCTTGGAGATACAGGCGCGGTTGTTGGCGCGTGTTCTGGAAGGGGAGATCGGGGAATACCCGGTATTTACGACTCGATAATCCGGGTGCGAGCGGCCGGGCGGCGGCGAAAGTGGGGGAATCGCTCGCGGCGGGTAAATTGTTTGAAATAATGGGAATTCGGGCAGGAACGCGATTTTGGAAGGCGCGGCCGGCGGCGCAGCCTGAGGGTGCTCGCGGGAGTGCGCGCAGGTCTTTGAAAACTGAATAGGATCCGGGGTAAGCTATTTCCGGAAGTGATCACTTCCGGCCCTATTGAAGCAACTCCTTGCCGAGGATCTTGTCTACTCGGTCTTTGATTTCCGGAAGTGATCACTTCCGGCCCTATTGAAGCACTTCGTCACTCTCACTTTGACTCCGTCCGGTGACCCATTTCCGGAAGTGATCACTTCCGGCCCTATTGAAGCTCCCTTTACCGGCGTCCCCAAGGTGGGGGCGCTTGCATTTCCGGAAGTGATCACTTCCGGCCCTATTGAAGCCGCCGTTGACCGGAGTGGCCGTCCACCCGCCGGTCCAATTTCCGGAAGTGATCACTTCCGGCCCTATTGAAGCCCTTACTCGCCATTGGCGAGTCTGCTGTGCTGGAGCATTTCCGGAAGTGATCACTTCCGGCCCTATTGAAGCCAGAGCTTGGCAGCGAACGCCATATCTTCTGGCGTTCATTTCCGGAAGTGATCACTTCCGGCCCTATTGAAGCGCTCGTGGAGCGGCCGGGAAAAACCAGTGACGGATAACATTTCCGGAAGTGATCACTTCCGGCCCTATTGAAGCGGCGCACTCGAGCACGGCCTTCGGGCGGTACTTGGGAGATTTCCGGAAGTGATCACTTCCGGCCCTATTGAAGCGTGTAGTGATGCATTGTTACGGCAGCACGATAGCGACATTTCCGGAAGTGATCACTTCCGGCCCTATTGAAGCGAGCGCGCGATGGCCGGCCAACGCGTGACGCGCGAGCATTTCCGGAAGTGATCACTTCCGGCCCTATTGAAGCAGATGACATTGGGCGCCACACGCACGCGGCCAAATGATTTCCGGAAGTGATCACTTCCGGCCCTATTGAAGCGTAACGGGCAGCGTGCGTCCCAGATGCCGCAAGCACCATTTCCGGAAGTGATCACTTCCGGCCCTATTGAAGCGATGAACTCTGGGGGAAGTGGCCCTGGCAGGATGACATTTCCGGAAGTGATCACTTCCGGCCCTATTGAAGCTCTGTGGTGCGCTAGCTCGCCCGTCCCTGGCTCACCGAATTTCCGGAAGTGATCACTTCCGGCCCTATTGAAGCCACCACCGCCTGCGGTTCCTGATGCAGGTGGGGGCATTTCCGGAAGTGATCACTTCCGGCCCTATTGAAGCTCAATCGCCCCGTCCCTGGAGCCATCCAGCCCCTCCATTTCCGGAAGTGATCACTTCCGGCCCTATTGAAGCGGACTCCCGATACACATAATCATGCATATGGAGCAAATTTCCGGAAGTGATCACTTCCGGCCCTATTGAAGCCCCGACGGATCGATCACCAGCCGGGGCATGGCCGTAGCATTTCCGGAAGTGATCACTTCCGGCCCTATTGAAGCTCTCGTGGCAGCAGGCGGTGCAGAACCCGGATGTATGATTTCCGGAAGTGATCACTTCCGGCCCTATTGAAGCGGCAGCCGCTTCATCCGTAAAAATCCTCTCACTTGCATTTCCGGAAGTGATCACTTCCGGCCCTATTGAAGCGCGCCGGCGGTCGTGTTGGTGAAGCTGACCGCCGTCATTTCCGGAAGTGATCACTTCCGGCCCTATTGAAGCTGCCCATGCTCCACGCTCGATAAAGCCAATCCGGGCATTTCCGGAAGTGATCACTTCCGGCCCTATTGAAGCCTTCAGAAGCCCCGCGCGAGTCTGGGTCGGCAACTTATTTCCGGAAGTGATCACTTCCGGCCCTATTGAAGCCCGCGATTTTCTTTCCAGACTGAGGATGGCAGTGCGATTTCCGGAAGTGATCACTTCCGGCCCTATTGAAGCCTCGAAAAGTCCCGCACTATGATGGCATCGTGGCACATTTCCGGAAGTGATCACTTCCGGCCCTATTGAAGCTGGGCTGTGTACAAAGCTTCGGGCGCGCCCTGTACAATTTCCGGAAGTGATCACTTCCGGCCCTATTGAAGCGTTAGTGTTAGCGCAAACGGCCGGTAGCTCGACAATTTCCGGAAGTGATCACTTCCGGCCCTATTGAAGCATGAGTCCGCGCAGCCATGAGCGCACGGGCCACAGGCCATTTCCGGAAGTGATCACTTCCGGCCCTATTGAAGCGCCGCCATTTTGCGAGCGGCTTCTAACACGGTCCCATTTCCGGAAGTGATCACTTCCGGCCCTATTGAAGCGGAAGCACTCCTCCGCCCTGGATCAGCAGCGCGGCCAATTTCCGGAAGTGATCACTTCCGGCCCTATTGAAGCGGCATTCGCGAGCAGCCGTTGCGCGCTTCGCGGAGCAATTTCCGGAAGTGATCACTTCCGGCCCTATTGAAGCAAAAATGTATTCGCCATTCAGGCGACTCCTTGTTTAAATTTCCGGAAGTGAT
>DATGKM010000091.1:0-16674 GCA_035294665.1 Bryobacteraceae bacterium
GCGGATTTCGGGCGTCGAACCAGCATGGCAAGTTTTTCCTTTTCCTCGGGCGTCACGTTCAGTGGTTTCGTGGGGCGTCCAATGGCCATGCTTCCGTATGGACCGGATCAGCCTGTTTTTCAACGAATTTCTGACTCAGGACACTGGTTTCATGTGAGCTTGGACCCTAGTGTTACACTGAGACCGGTTGGTCCTCGCGAAAAAGCCCCGCTCCACTAAGCCGCCTTCCCGGATAATCGCCGCGCGCCCTCCGAAAACCGCCCTCCGCGCCGTCCTCACGTCTCTCCCCCTGATCCTCGCGGCTGCGCTCGCGCTGCGCTTGGGCTTTGCCTGGAATTATGCGGCCCACTCGCCCCACCGTGCGCTAAGCATCATTCCTTTCCTGTTTGAATCCGGCAACATCGCCCATTCGCTCGCCACCGGCAGCGGTTTCAGTTCCCCCTTCCGCATTCCCACCGGGCCTACCGCCTGGATGACGCCGCTCTATCCTCTGTTCCTCAGCGCCATCATGCGCATCTTCGGCGCGTATACGTTCGCCTCGTGGTTGGCTGCGGTGCTGTGCAATATTGGCTTCTCTACCGCGGCCTGCTTGCCGGTATATGCAGTCGGACGCCGCATCGGCGGCGCTTCGCTCGGCGCCGCCGCCGCCTGGCTTTGGGTTATTTTCCCCAACGCCATTCTGCTGAGCTTCGAAAGCCTCTGGGATACTTCGCTCTCCGCGCTCTTAGGCGCCACCGTGCTCTGGGCAACGCTGCGCCTGCCGGATTCGCGCCGCCGGCTCGCCTGGGCCGCATACGGATTCTTATGGGGCGTGGGGCTGATGACGAACGCCGCGCTTCTCTCGCTGCTTCCGTTCCTGCTCGCTTGGCTCGCATTTCGCGCCCGCCCGCGCAACTTTGCGCGCCCCGCGCTGGCCGCCGCCGTCGCGCTATTCTGCTGCGTCCCCTGGACCGTCCGCAATTACGTCGTCTTCCACACCTTCATTCCGCTGCGCTCTGTGCTCGGCCTGCAACTCTGGGTGGGCAACAATCCCCGCGCAAAAGTTGTGTGGCTCGGCGAGCAGCACCCCATCAACGACACCGTCGAGCGCAATCGCTATGTCACACTCGGTGAGACAGCTTATATGCACGAGAAGTTGACCAATGCTCTCGACTACATCCTGCGCCACCCCGCCCGCGAAGCCGGCCTGGTCGCCGGCCGCTTCGTCTCCATTTGGGCCGGAGGCACGCCCACACCTGTCGCGGATTTCTTCCGCAACCGCTCGCTCTGGTTCCGCTACGTGCTGCTCTTCAATCTGGCCGCCGCCCTCGGGACAGCTATCGCAATCGTTCTGCTATTCCGCGCGCGCCACCCCTACGCAGTGCCATTAGCTGTTTTCCCGCTAGTCTTTCCCTGGGCGTACTATCTCACCCTCGCTCTGCCGCGCTACCGGCATCCCATCGACCCGGTGCTGCTGCTGTTATTGGCGGTTACTGTTCGGCGGTTTGTGACGAGTAAAGTTGCGGTGACAATGTCGTAGCCTCGACACGCCCTTACCGGGACTCAATCCTCCCCCCACTTCAGCAGCTCCTCCGGCGCTTCTAGCTCATCCGGTTCCAGGCCGTGCAGGCACAGGCTCTCCGTTGGCAGAAGGTGCCGCCATTGTTTCACCAGTTCCCGATATGCCTGCCCCACCGGGCGGATCTTGCGGTCCAGGTCGTACAGGCCCAGCGGATTCACGTGGCCGTTGTCCTCGCGCAGAGTGGTATCCCAATCCACCTGGTCCGTCAGACTGTACCACGTGAACCCGATGATCGGTACGCCATCGTCCTTCAGCCGCACCATGTTCGCCCACTCCTTCCATAGCCACGCCGGCGCGCGTTCCGCATCGCCCAGATTCGTCTCCGTGTGCATCACCGGCAGGTGGTAGCGCTCGTAATATTGCCGCGTGATCACGTAGTAGCCGAAGATTTCCCCCGAACCTTTCACGGGCCCGCGCGGCGGCACCAGGTGCTCATTGGTGATGTAGTAATCGGTTCCCATCACGCAATACGGCCGCAGTTGCGCCGCCTGCCGCAGGAACCAGTGATACTCTTCCCGCGTCATGCCGTTGTCCATCAGGTATTCGTACATCACCCCGCGAACGTCGTGCCCATAGGAAAGGTCCAACGACAGGAACCGCCTGTGATTCAGCGCCGCGGCGCGCCCGTGCGCGCTCGGGTCCACCGCGTGAAAATACTCCGAAGACTCGCTTTGGATGAACAGCGCGTTCGGCTGTACTTCGAGAATCGCTTTTTCCGCCAGCAGATTCGCCTTCGCCAGGTGCTTGAGCGCGGTTACGAACGCGTAATCCGATTTCTGCCGTTCGTTCCACCACCCATATTCTCCCGAAAACGTCGCGGTCACGAAGATCTCGTTCACCGGCGTGTAGAAGCGCACCCATGGAAACTGGCGCGCAAACGCGCCGGCATACTCCGCGAACAATTCCGGCCAGTCCGGGTTCTGAAAATCGCCCGCCCAGTCGGGCACGCCGAAATGGCACAAGTCCGTGATCGGCTCAATTCGCAGCCGCCGCAATTCCCCAAACGTCTGGCGCGCGAAATTCCAATCGTACTTTCCCGGACCCAGGTGCTCGCGATAATACGGCGGCCCGTAGCGCAGGTATTCGAGCCCCAGTTCCTTCACCAGCGCGAAATCTTCCTTCCACCTCTGATAATGGCCGCACTTGGCCATCTCGTCCACGCGCCGCGGCGCTCCATCGGGACCCCCGACCACCGGATAACTGTTCTCAATTCCTGTAGCGAAGAGAAACGTGTGGGGTTTGCGATGGGAAATCGCCGGTTTGCGCGCCATCCAGAAGCGTCACCGTGCAATCGATAGTCCGCCTGTCACACCGGCGGTGCGCGATCGCACGCTTGAGACCTCCTCCGGCTAATGATTCGCCGGCGTCGTGGGCGCCGCGTTCAGAAATTCCGGGTCGGGAAACTCCACCTTCACCGATCCGCGCAGTTGCTCCATCCATTGCCGGAAGTGCTCCTGCTTCATGTTCTCCAGCAATTCATTGCGCACTTCAGCCAGCGGCCGGTACGAAATCTCTTCCGCCCGGAGAATATAAAAGCCGTTGGGCTGCTCCACCGGCTCGCTCACTTCGCCCTGCTTCAGCGCGAATACAGCGCTCTTGATCGCATCCGGAATATTGTCGGTCGGCCGCAGAGTGGCGAAATCGCCGTCCTTTTCTTTGGAGGCTGCATCGTCGGAGTTCTCCCGCACCAGTTTCACAAAATCCACCCCGCCGCGAATTTCGGCCACCAGTTTCTGCGCCTTCGCCTTCGCCTCGTCCTCGCTCAATAAAGGCCTGCCATTCGGTCCCAGCTTGGATGCCGCTTCTTTTGTGAAGGTAATATAGATCGCCTTTACCTTCACTTGCTTGTATTTTTCTCTGTTCGCCGCGTAGTACTTATCCACGTCCTGCGGTTGCGGTGCCGAGGTGAGCAATTCGTGATTCACCGCGGCCTGGCTCAGTACAAGCAGCCGGTTATACTCCAGCGCCTCTTTATTAGGGCTCGCCTGGTCCAGTTTGTTTTTCTCCGCAATTTGCGCCAGCTTGCGAAGTAATCCCCACTGCTCCAGAAACGACTTGCGGTCCCGCACAATGGCCTGTTGCGAGTTCGGCGGCAGCACTCCGTAATAGGCTTTGAGCTCTCCCATGGTGAGCTTGGTTCCGTCATCGAACACTGCCACCACGGTTTGGTCGGGGATGTTCGGCAACCCCGCCTGCGGCGCTGCCGGCTGGGCAGCGAGCACACTACAGGCGAACACAAATAAAGCCAAGAATTTCATACTGAAATATTCTAGTTAGTGTATCACGTGGTGAGAGCGGTAAATCATGCTGTTCAGGGCGCCGATAGGTTCCCCTCCCCTCAAGTCGGTTGTGGCGCGCTCACGGGGCCAGGCTAACAGTTTCAGCGCCCAGACTTCCTACTGCAGAAATGGCTTGCCGCGCCGCACGTCGCGGTCGGAACTTGGCGTCGCCGAAACGGCGCCTCAGGTCGGCCAGCCCCATTCAGCCTTCCAGATATGCTCTATGACGAACTTTGTGTAGCCGAAACGCCGGTGATTATGAACGACCACTTCAACTGTTGCGTGCAAATGTTCGAGCGCGGTTTCGGATGGCGGGTTAACGGCGACCAGGTGGTCGCCACCGAGCGGACCAATGATCGTTCGCTATGGATAATCATTTTACGACCGGCGCTTAACGGAGCATCTCAGCGGTAAGAAGCCGCGCAACAGGGCTTTCACTCATACCTGAGCGCTTCCGTCGGGTCCAGGCGCGCGGCCCGGTTCGCCGGCAGCAAACCGAAGATCAGGCCCACGCCGCAAGAGACTCCGAATGCCACGATAATTGCGCCCACTGAGATGGGAATCCGCACGTCGGCCACGGCAGTGATTGCCAGCGGTATGCCTGCCCCCATTAGGATACCGATCGATCCACCCGTGAGGCTGACGATGATCGCCTCGGTCAAAAACTGCAGCAGAATTTCCCGTGGCGCCGCTCCCACGGCCAGGCGCAAACCAATCTCTCGTGTGCGCTCCGTCACCGTCACCAGCATGATATTCATGATGCCCAGCCCGGAGATAATCAGCGTGATGGCAGAGATCATGATCAGCACCGCCGAGAGAATCAGCGATATGTTTTTGACCGCGTTCAAAATGGCGGTGAGCGTATCGACGTGATACCGTGCACCCGGCCGGTGCCGCGCTTCCAGGATTTCCTGAACCCGCATGGCCACCCGGTCCACTTGCTCGGGCGACCGCACCTGCACATACATCGGATCGATGCGCTCCACCGGCGTGAAGTACTTCAGCACAGTCACTGGAATCAGGATCGTATCCCGCTCCACCTCCGATTGCCCGAAGGTCTCTACCTTCTCATGGAAAGTGCCGATCACCGTAAATTGCAGACCAAAAAGCTTGATGATCTGGCCGGCCGCGGCGGCGCGGCTGCCGTAAAGCCGCTCGGCCAGCTTGTCGGTCAGCACCGCTACTTTAGTGCGTAGAGTAACGTCACTATCGTCAAGAAAGCGCCCGGAACTGCAAATAATGTTCCGCACCGACTGATAGTAACTATCCGTGCCGATGACTTTCACATCCTGCTGCTTGCCGCCGATCAGCATCCGGTCGAAGTTTGTCATCACTCCCGTCGCGGCGACGATATCGGCCGAAAGTTGCTCCCGCATGGCCTCCACGTCGGCAAGCTTCACGTAATCGGCGTCGGCAATGGCGGTGTCCGGCCCGCTGGTGGCATAGTAGGCGAAGATAATGTTGGAGCCGACGCCCTCCACCTGCTCCAGGATGTAATCGCGGCTGGTGAGTGAGATGGTCACTACCAGAATTACCGACGCCGTGCCGATCACCATCCCCAGGCCGGTGAGCAGCGAGCGGCCGGGGTTGGCCTTCAACGCCTGGATACTGAACCGGAAAGCTTCACCTAGGAACATGCGGCGGCGGCGTTAGCTGGCCTCGATCTTTCTGAGTAATTTTCGCGCGTCCGCTTTGGGTGGATCGTCTGGGGTAATATCGCAAGCTAGATACCGCTCGAGCAGGCTCTTGGCCTCGCCCAGGTTGCGGTTCGAATCTATGTAAACTTCCGCCCGGTCATAGAGCAGCCTGGGAGACGAAGGCGCCATCTGCTGGGCGCGCGCCAGTTCCCGGTCGGATTCCTCGTAGCGCCCCCTTTTCGCCAGTAGCCGCGCCAGCGCCACGAAGCGGCCAGGTTGCGGCCCCAGTTCCACGCTCCGGCGCAAGTGCTGCTCGGCGCTGTTCCATTCCTTGCGCTTTTCATCCAGCTTCGCCTGCGCCCACTGCCCTTCCGCCGCGTCCACCCGGCCGATCATGCCCACCACTCTCTCCGCCTTCTCCATGCCTCCCCCCGCTATGCCGGGCGCCTGCAGATAAAAATCCAGCAGATCGTTGAGCGCATCGATGTGGCGCGGGTTCAGTTCCACCGCATTTTCAAAGTACTGGCGCGCTTTGGAAGCCTGCCCCAGCGCGGAAAGCGGATTTGCCATTTCGGCCCGCCGCCCGTAGGTCCGTGCCAGCCAAAGTACATAATCGGCATTGCGCGGCTCCGCGGCCACGGCCCTTTCCAGTGCGCCCGCCGCCTGCTTGTAGTCGCCGCTCATGAAGTAAGCCTGCCCCAGCAGCGCGTACGCGGCCGCATCCTTTTGCGGAATCGGCTTGAGCAGATCGATCGATTTCTGATATTCGGTATGGTCGTAAAACTTCCGGGCCTGTTCCAGGTCCGCCGCCGAACCCCAGAGCGCCGCCACTGCCATCACTGCCGCCAGCCTCAACCGGATTCTCCCGATAATTTGATTTTAAAACGGGGCGTGTTTGATTCTAAAAAACCCTCACGATTCCCCTTTACAGCGTTTCTCCCAACAAAACCGCCAGCCTT
This sequence comes from Bryobacteraceae bacterium, assembly GCA_035294665.1. Classification (GTDB taxonomy): domain Bacteria; phylum Acidobacteriota; class Terriglobia; order Bryobacterales; family Bryobacteraceae; genus PSRJ01. Next base: position 6,437 of record DATGKM010000091.1, read on the forward strand.
TGGTAGCCCGACCGGCTCACCGGCAACTGTTTGCCATCGCTCAGCACCGCCACGCGGCTATCCTTCGTATAAGGCTCCATCTTCACCACCCGCTCCAGGTTGACAACGTACGAACGGTGGATGCGTACGAACTGCCGCGGATCGAGCGCTTTCTCCAGGCTCGCAATCGTCTGCTGTTTCAGGTAAGACTTGCCCTGCGAAACCAGCGAAACATAATCGTCCTGCGCTTCCGCGTAGTCCAGCCTGGCAACTGGAATAATATGCACCCGCGCGCCATCCCTCACCACGATCCGCTCCAGGTATTTTTGCGGGCGAGCCGCGGCGGCCAGGTCCGATGGAGGCGGGGCCGGCTGCCCCATGCGGCTGCGCGCCAGCTCCAGGGCGCCATCGAAGCGTTCCTGGTTAAAGGGTTTCAACAGGTAGTCCACCGCGTGCACTTCGAAAGCGCGCAGCGCGTATTGATCGTATGCGGTAGTGAAAATGGTCTTCACGCCCGGCCCGATCAGCTCCAGCACCTCGAAGCCATCCAGCTTCGGCATCTGCACGTCCAGAAACAAGAGGTCGGGCTTCTCCCGTGCCGCGGCCTTCACGGCCTCGAAGCCATTGGCGCACTCCGCGATCACTTCGATATCTGGGTGCGCCGCCAGCATCTCGCGGACCAGCTTGCGCGCCAGTTCTTCGTCGTCCACAATCATCGCGGTCATCATCGATTTTTCCCGGTCTATCCCTTCCCGCTCAGGGGCAGCCGCATCTCCACCCGGTAAACGGCATCGGCGGCCGCGGCTTGAATCGCCGCGCCGCTGCCGTAGTGTGCCTGGATTCGCTTGCGCACGCTGGCCAATCCGAACCCGCCGCGCTGCCGCGAACTCTGCCCTTCCGGATCAAACGAGTTTTCCACCACGATCCGCATTTCTTCCGGCCGGTCGCCCTCCGCGGCGGTCTGGTGCGCCCGAATGCGTACGAAACCAGCGTCCACCAGGTTCGCAATCCCGTGCACGATCGCGTTCTCCACCAGCGGCTGCAGCAGCAGAGGCGGCACCGGAAAACCGTCGCATTCGGCGCCGATCTCTTCTTCCACCTCCAGGCGCGCCCCAAAGCGCACCCGCTCGATATTCAGGTAGCTCCGCGTCAGCGCCAGTTCTTCGGAAAACGGAATCGCCGCTTTCTCTCCCATTCCCAGGGTGCTGCGCAGAAAGCCCGCAAGCTGCACGCACATTTCGCGCGCTTTGCCCGGGTCCACCGAGGTCAGCGCGCTGATCGAATTGAGGCTGTTGTACAGGAAGTGCGGGTTGATCTGCGCTTTGAGCGCCCGCAGTTCCGCCTTTCCCGCCAGAACATAAGCCTCGGCTTCGCGCGCTTCCGCCTGCCGCGCCGCGTCCACCGCCAGCACCACGTAGTAGAGCGCCACCGCCAGCAAATAGAGCACAAGTCCCAGCGCAAACACGGCGGGCAATGCCGGAGCAATCGATCCCGTGAGTGGCAGCGCCCCGAAAATTCCCGCCGCCACCCCGGCCCAAAGCGCCGCCGCCACCACCGCCGAAGCCAGATGCGTGATCACGATCCGCGCGATCGGCTCCGCATGCGGCCGCAGCGCCCGGCACGGGTACCACGCCGACAGGCAAAACAGCGCGTACACCCCGCAGGCCGGCAGCGCCACCGCCGCGCTCACCCGCCACGTGAGTTTCCCCTGGTCCACCAATAACCAGCTCAATGCGTATGCGACCGGCAGCCATGCCGCCACATAAACGGCCAGCCTGCCTCCGCGGATTACCGGATGCACTAGTCCCTATATTGCCAGTCTCGCGACCGCTCGCGGCGAGTGAGGCGCCGCATGCTCCGCCGGTTCCAGAAACCGGGCTGATTGGTTATGAGTACGCCGCCGAAAACGCCGGCGCCGGAAACGATCAGCTTCTTCATCGGAACGGCCGGCGGCTGGCTTTCGTCCGTGAATCCCCCGAAGACGCCCGCGCCCCGGGGAATCACCTGCCAGTCCTCCGGGACGTAGATTTCTATGCCGCCAAACACGGCGTCCGCTTCCAGCCACGCCTGGTCTCCGCTGATGCTCGCTCCGCGCAAGTCGAGTTCAAACCCGCCAAATACGGCGACCACCTTCAGCTTCTCCAGATTTTGATCCACAATGCGGCGCTCGACATGGCTGAACACGGCTACGTGCTCACCGTTGCCGTCCGGGCCATGGCCGAATTCGCTAAAGTTGGATTCCAGGTTGCGGGCGAACCTCTCCGCCCGGGCGCGGAATTTCTCGGCTCCGTTCCAGAAACGTTCCCCAAAATCGGGACGATGGGAAAACGGCTCCGGCTCGGGCTCCGGTTCGGGCGGCGCAGGCGGCCGGTTGCGCTCTTCGAGCGCCCGTCCTAGCAAAATCACCCCGAGCGCAATCAGTGCCAGCGGCCCCCAAACTCCACCCCGGATCTGGATGTATCCCAGACTCGATGCCTGCAGGAGCAACCCCCCGGCTATCAGCACGGCCCCAACCGTGCGGGCCGCCAGCGAAGCCAGCTCTACCAGCAGCACCGTTCCCCCCGCCACCAGCACCACCGGCCAGAACCGCACGATTTCCCAGATGGAAACGATGCCCAGCCGGTCCAGCAGCAGCACGACCCCGAGGCCCAGCAGCACCACGCCGTTCCAGGCGAAGTACCGGTCCCGTCTGTAGCAGCATCTTCTCATTCTTTAGCCGGATCTCCGAACAGCAGCGCAACCCCGATCCCGATAATCCCGGCCGGCCAGAACTTGACGAGAGCATCCGCCGCGCCCGGGCTGAATTCCACCAGCAGCGCTACGATCCCGGTCAGGATCATGGCCGCGCCCATAACCGCCGCCTGATTCCGGAAAAGGTTGGTACGTTCTTGCATCTGCACTCTCCAGTTGCAAAAGTACCATCAAGGTCAAAAGAGCATCACTCCTCTTTCGGCGAGTGGCGGCGGGTTACCGGTGGGTGACGGCTCCAGCGTCTGCGCGCGAGCTTGTTACTGGAAGCCGCGCTTGAAACGAGGTCTTTCCCGGCTCGGATCCCACCCGAATTTCTCGGTGCTGCTGCACAATCCGGTAGACGGTGTCAAGTCCCAGACCAGTGCCCTCGCCGACCGGCTTGGTGGTGAAAAAGGGCTCGAAGATGCGGTCCTGTATCTCCGGAGGAATCCCCGGCCCGTTGTCCTGCAACTCCACCAGAACCCGCCCGAACTCTGACGCCGTCCGCACCACCAATTCGCCCTTTCCGTTCATCGCGTCAATTGCGTTATCGATCAGGTTCGTCCACACCTGATTCAGTTCGCTGCCAATTGCGCAAATGCGCGGAATGGTCCGGTCGTATTGCCGCACCACCTTAACGCCGTATTTTCACACCTTCGCTAAGTGCCCGTGTACGAACTGAATCGCGATGGATCCTTCGCCCACGCTCGAGGCTACGCGCTTCACCGAACCGTGCCGCGCGTCGCCCACGGCGAACACGCCGGCAACGCTGGTCTCGACCCGCCGGGTGGACGCTCGACCGGGATCCGTTTCTGCTCGAGGCGGTGCAGAATGTCCAGCGCGCCCGGCCCCGAATCGGAGCACATCACGCGGTACCGCCCGCTGTATTGTTTGCGGAGATCGCGCTCCACGGCCGCAGCACATCGGGGTCGTCATCGACTGCTAACAAAACCGGTCTCGGCATAGGCGCCTCTTCGCCTATTGTCGCCTATTCAAGAAATCGCGCCAGTTCACAAGGTTTGGCGCAAGCCATTTCTTCGATGACCCGCTCGCAGCGCTCTCGTCCGAGAACCGTTCCCGCCAGCCCGCGGAACTTTTCCGCCATTTCCCGCCAACTCAGCGGGTTCTCCGGATCGCCCTTCGGATAGCGCACGAATTTCTCAAATGTCCGCCCTCCTGCTACCGCAATGGACACTCGCGCCGGCCATTCGCGCGGAAAAGCCGTTTCCAGGCGCGCATCCCTCACCAGTTCGACCTTATGCATCATCTCCCGCACGCGCGGCGACTGGATCTGCTCGTGCGTAAACTGATCGAGGCCCGCCGCGCCGTGAAGCACGGCGACGGCCGCCCCGAACGGCATGGAGAACTGCGCGTCTACTATGGACTCCGGGTAATATTTCTTTTCGGCCGGCGCGCACACAATGCCCCATCCCGCTTCGAGAACCGCCACTTCGATCCGCTCGATTTGGGCGGCGTCGATCGCATGTTCCCCGAGCAGCCCCAGAATCGCATCGATCGGCCCCTGCATGTAGCGGCAGCAGGCGTGGGGCTTGACTGCCGTGCGCAGGATTTCGAACGATTCGCCCAACCGCTCTGTGAGCCGCTCCGGCAGCGGGCTGCGCGAATAGCCGTGCAGGAACCCGTCGCGGCCTTCCAGAATATGGAGCGGGCCGGTGAAACCCTCCGCCGCCAGAAGCGCCGCGTGAATCCCATTCTGGGCCGCGAGGCCGGGGTGGATTCGCTTGGTCCATGCGCCCTCCGCCAGAAACTCCATGCTCCCTGCGGCCATGCTGCCGGCGATTCCCACCGCCGCGAGCGTCTGCTCCTCGTTTAACCGCAGGAGGCGCGCCGCCGTAATGGCCGCGCCGAACACGCCGCAGGTTTGTGTGGGATGAAATCCCAGCGCATAATGCTCCTTCGGCTGCACGGCCATGGCGATCCGCGCCGCGGCTTCGTAGCCCGCCACGACCGCCGTCAAAAATTCGGCCTGCTCCAGTTGCGGCATCGTTTCCGCCAGGGCGAGCGCCGCCGAAAACATGGTCGAGCCGAGATGTATCGAGCCGCCGCTATGCGTATCGTCCTGCTCGATGCCGTGCGACGCGGCGCCGTTGGCGAGCGCGGCCAGTCCCGGCAAAGTGCGAATCGGCGTGCCAATCACGCTGGCGCGGCCCGGCGCCGCCATCCGCCCGATCATTCTTTGGACCGAGCGCGCCGATTCCTCCCGGGAGCCGCGCACCGCGACGGCAAGATAATCGAGCAGGAAATAGCGCGCGCGGTCAAGCACTTCGGCGGGGAGATCGCCCGCTTCGAGCGCATGCAGAAACGCGACGAGTTTGCGGGTGTATTCCCTCCCGGCGGGCTGAGACTGGCCTCGATTCATGAATTGCCTCGTTTCGGCGCCAGGTAGCTGCGGCGCAACACCAGAACGCGTTCCCGGTTCTGGTTATAGGATCGGGTCTCGATCGAGACGATGCCGCGATCGGGCTTGCCCGCCGAATCGCGTTTGGCGGTGACTTCCGATTCCGCGTACAGGGAATCGCCCGGAAACAGCGGGTGTTCGAAGACTACGCTCTCATACCCCAGGTTTGCGATCGCTTTACCGCTGGTATCGGCTACGCTCATGCCTACCGTCAGCCCGAATACCGGCGTGTCGATGACCGGCCTGCGCCCGGCCGGCTGCGCGCGGGCGCATTCTTCATCGAGAAACAGCGGATTGTGGTTCATGGTGAGGAGCGCGAACAGAGTGTTGTCGTATTCGGTGACGGTGCGGCCGGGCCAGTGGCGGTAGACGGCCCCGATTGCGAATTCTTCGTAGTAGCGTCCGCATGACATAGTCAAAAGGAGTCTGGAGACAGGAGCCGGAATACCCGCGAATCAGCCATTGTCTTTGTATTTCCGGAGCAGATTTTTGGCAATGATCAGACGCTGCAGTTCGTTTGTGCCTCCGCCGATCACTACCAGCGGGGCGTCCCGGTAATAGCGCTCGACCGGGAAATCTTTCGAATAGCCGTTCGCTCCCAGAATGCGCATGGCTTCAAGCGAAACCTCGGCCGCCGTTTCCGTGGCGAACAGCTTGGCCATCCCGGCTTCGAGATCGCAGCGCTCGCCGCGATCGCGCTTGGCGGCCGCCGAATAGATGAGCAGCCGGGAGGCTTCAATCTTTGTGGCCATATCGGCCAGCTTGTTCTGAATCGTCTGATACTCGGCGATCGGCTTGCCGAAAGTGACTCTGCGTTGCGCGTAGCGGATGGCCTCTTCAAACGCCGCCCGTGCGACGCCCAGGCCGCGCGCGGCCACATTCAGCCGCTCCGCTTCGAGGCCCGTCATCACCTGTTTGAACCCTTGCCCTTCCACGCCGCCGATCAGGTTTTCCGCCGGCACCGGAAAGTTATCGAAATGCAGCTCGCAGGTCTCCACGCCCTTGTAGCCCAGCTTTTCGATATCCCGGCCGACGTTCATCCCCGGCCCCTTCTCAATGAGGAACGCGCTCATGCCCTTGTGCGCCGGCTGCGCGCGCGGGTCGGTTTTCGCCAGCAGCAGGAAAGTGTTGCCGTGCCGCGCATTGGTGATCCACATCTTCGAGCCGTTCACGCGATACACATCCCCATCGCGCGTGGCTGTAGTAGCGATGTTTTGCAGATCGGTGCCCGCGTTCGATTCGGTCAGGCAGATGCCGCCGCGCTTCTCACCGGTGGCCATCGCCGGCAGGTAACGCCGCTTCTGTTCCGCGGTCGAGAAGCGCACGATCACGTCGCACATCACCGAGTTGCTGCCGATCACTCCCGCCAGTCCCAGCCAGCCGCGGGAAATCTCTTCGAACACCATGGCAAACGTGGCCGTATCCACGCCCGCCCCGCCGTATTCTTCCGGTATATTCAGGCCGAACAGGCCCATTTCCCGCATCTGCCGCACCAGTTCATGCGGGTACTCATTGCGGTGGTCGAGCTCCGAAGCCACCGGCATCACTTCCCTTTCGACGAACTTCCGCACCGTACTGAGAATCAGTTCCTGTTCGACATTCAGCGCTTGCACTCTGTTTCTCCCATCCCTCTTTTCATCGGCGCCACGATCTTCCGCCGCGGCGCCAGGACCAGTTCGCCCCGCTGGTTGGTGGCGCGCGTCTCAACTGTGACCACGCCGTCTCCGCCCGGCAACTCCCCGGCATCCACAATCACCGATTCGGCATATAGCGTGTCTCCATGGAACACCGGCCCGGCGTGGCGGATTTCGGAATAGGAAAGGGTGGCCGTGGCGCGGCCGCCGATATCCGCCTGAGTCATTCCGATGACGATGCCGATCACCACCGGTCCCGCCACCAGACGTTGCCATGAATTTCCCGTAACTCACACAGATTCGCAGACTCCGCTCCGGACGAGTTCCGCAATCTCCTCTTCCGCGTACCCGGCCTCGCGCAGGATCGCGCGCGAATGCTCGCCCACTTTTGGCGGAGGCCCCTGAATCGCGGCGGGGGTCAGGGAAAATCCCAGCGGCAGCCGCGGCAGGAGCGCGCTTTCCCCATCTAAGCAAATCTCTTTCAACTGTCCGACCGCCGCCACCTGCCGGTCCGCCATCACCTCTTCCGCGGTCTGCACCGGGTCGTTGGCGACATCGTGGGCGTCTAGCACCGCCGTCCAGTGCGCCACCGGATGAGTGGCCAGGACTTCGCCGATCGATCGATCCAATTCCGGTGTGTTCCGCACGCGGTCGTGGTTGGTGCGAAAGCGGGGATCGGCCGCCCACTCAGGCTTGCCCAGCGCTTCCGCGAGGCGGTGAAAGGCCTGGTCGCTCGAGATCCCGATCATGATCGCCCCATCCGCTGCCGCATAGGCTCCATAGGGCGCGAAAGCCGTATGTTTCGAGCCCTGCGGCCGCGGGTTCACTCCGGTGAACTGGCGGTAGAGCAGGTGATACGACATCAGCATCACGCCGCTTTCGAGCAGTGACGTATCCACCCGTTGGCCCTTGCCCGACCGGGCGCGCTCCAGAAGCGCCGCCACCACGCCCAGCGCCATCCACACGCCCGTGCCCATATCGAGAATGGAAACCCCGGACCGCACCGGAATTCCATCGCCCGTGCCCGTCACGCTCATGATGCCGGTGCGCGCCTGCAGAATGGCGTCGTAGCCCGGCCGCCGGTAATCCGGCCCGCAAGGCCCATAGGCGGAAAGCGAGGCGTAAATGATGTCGCTCCTGCGGGCGCGCACGGCCGTCTCATCCAGGCCGAGCGCGGCCGCCTTTCCCCCGCGGAAGTTCTCCAGTAAAACATCGCAGGAGGCCGCGAGGCGCAAAACCGCCTCCCGTCCGGCCGGCTTCCGGATATCGAGCGCCAGCGACCGCTTTCCGCGATTCAGCGTGGTGAAATACCCGCCCCATGGCCCGCGATGCGGCCCCATTGCCCGGCCATCCTCGCCGCCGCCCGGCCGCTCGACTTTGATGATGTCCGCGCCCAGATCTGCCAGCACCATGCTTGCGGCCGGACCGGCGACTATGGTGGTCAGATCGAGCACCCGAATTCCGCGGAGCACGCCCTGCATATCCGTTGGAATCAGTATATGCGCTGCGCTACGGGGGAGAGATGCGGGTGTCGCCTCACGATTTTCCCCTAAAGGTTTATCACTGGACCGCCGATAAGAGTGACCAAGAGGTGAATAACGGAGGCCTCTATGATCGCCACCGTCCTGAACATGTTGTTCCAGTGCGGCCACAAGCACTTATCCCGGCCTTTGGCTCCGGTGCGCAAAGGGGGCATCCCGCAGGGGGAAAGCTACGTCGTCTGCTTGGATTGCGGGCAGCGGTTTGCTTACGACGCCAAAGAGTGGAAAATCGGCGCGCCCCTGTCGGCAAGTCCACTGAGTCCGGCTGAGTTCGGCTTTCGCGCAAAATAGGGTCCGCTGAAGAAACCCACAAGGCCCGGCGCGGGCGTGTGGCCGCGAGGCTACAATTAAAGATACACCGAGCACGGATGCCGTTTGTCTTCCGAATCTTTCCGGTTGCCCTCCTGTTTTGGGCCGGACAAGTTTATTTTCTCTGGCGGGGTTGTGCCCTTCTGGCGCGCTGGATTCATCGCCAGCCGTGGCGGCTGTCGGCGATGGCTGCTCTGGTGGGAATTTACGTTGGATTAATGGCGTTGAACCTCGCCTCAGCCGGGCGATCGACGCGCGAGGGCACGCACTTGACTGTGCGGGATGCCCTGATTGCCGCTCCGTTTTTGTGGTGGATCTTCAGCTCGACGCTGGCGTTTTTTGTCGTGCTGCTGGCCGGGCTGGTGCGTCTGCTGGCGCGGGTGGTAAAAGGAGCGGGAAGCGCGGTGATGCGGAAGACGTCGCTGCCTGACAGTCGCGGCTTTCAAGATCACGCGCTCGACCGGCGGCGGTTCCTGGAGGGAGTGGCCACCGCGGCGGTTGCGACGCCCTTTGTGGCCGGGGCGTACGGGCTTTTCTGGGGCCGGATCAACCTTCAGGTGACGCGGCAGCCGATCCGCCTGGCCAACCTGCCCCGCGGATTTCATGGCTTCCGCATCGCGCAATTAAGCGATATTCACGTAGGCCCGTTCATGAGCGAAGAGCAGATCCGGAAATTCGTAGAAATCGCCAACGGTTTGAAAGCCGACCTGATCGTGCTCACGGGCGATTTTGTGACCTGGGACGCCTCTACCGCGCCCGCGGTGGTGAATGCACTTTCCGGTCTTAAAGCGCCGCTGGGCGTCTACGGATCGCTGGGAAACCACGACGCCTGGGCCGCGGCCGAAGACGAGCTGGCGGAACTTTTCTCGCATACGGGAGTCCGCATCTTGCGGCAAGAACGTACGCCGATCATGGCCGCCGGGGAATCGATCAACCTGATCGGCGTGGATTTCACCAATTCACACAGCATGACCGTGGGCGGATGGCATCTCTCCAGCAGCCGGCTGGAAGGGATAGAAAAACTGATGATGCCGGGCACAGCCAATATCTTGCTGAGCCATAACCCGGACAGCTTCGACCGGGCGGCGGAATTGGGCATCGACCTGAGCTTGGCCGGGCATACGCATGGCGGTCAACTGGCGCTCGAATTCATCAGCCCCGAAATCGCACCCAGCCGGCTGGTTACGCCTTACGTGGCCGGATGGTTCGAGCGGCCTGGCGGGCAGCTTTACGTAAACCGCGGCATCGGCACGATTGCGGCGCCGATGCGGGTGGGCGCGCCGCCGGAGATCACGGTTTGCGAGTTGCTGAAAGCCTGAGCGGGCTACCGGAACGTAATAGACCATCTGTTTTAAGACCGGCCAGGGCGTGAACTCACTTCGATAGAATCAGGGAAATTCCTGCATGACCGCGGAACGCTGGAAGCGCATCAAGACCATCTTCGATTCCGCGCTCGAAGTGAGGCCGGAGGAGCGCGTCGCGTTTATCCTAAATCCGGCAGTTGAGGGGCGCGCGTCAGGACGTTAGAAGGGTGAAGTCCGGTTGGGAATTTCGGGAATTACGGAGCCAGTCACGATAAATGAAGCGCAGGACGGCGCCCCAGCGGTCGAGTGAGATCAACTGCTC
>DATGKM010000092.1:0-4507 GCA_035294665.1 Bryobacteraceae bacterium
AGCACGCGGCCGCCCTGCCGCCGCGCCCATTGGTAAACCTCGATCGTCGCGAAGCCCGAATCCACGGCGAGTTGCAGGATAGGCAACTCTAGGCCGGATGTCGTGGGGAACGTCTCACTCAGCAGCGCCGTGACTTTCTCCCATACTTGCGGCCGCGAGGTGTCGCCTTCCAACACCCGGTAGTCGACCGACCACGATTCCTTGCCGCGCCCCCACGCCACGACTTCGACTTCGATGCGATCCTTCTGAACGTCCGCACCCGCCGTCAGCAGTACGCCGCCGCGCGGCACCACGCCGATCTTGTACGGCTCCCGCCGGTCGTAGAGCTTTTGCCACTCCGGAGCCTCGCCGAGCAGCGTCCACGTTTCACCCAGCACGGTGTTGACGAAGACCTGGAGCAGCGCCGGATTCTTCTGCGCCTGCTCGAACTGCTTGGCCGCATCGGACCACGCGAACCAGCCGACCGGCGAATACAGGCTGGAAAGGTGGAAGCCGGCGGTCTTGCCATCGCCTGCCGCGCTGGGCCTCCACTCGCCGCGCGCGAGCATCGATTGCTTGTGGTGATTCTGGATCTCCTGCCCGCAATGCTCGCAGACGTAAACTGCTCTTTCCGTCTGCCCCTTCGGCCACCGCAGCTGCGCAAACTTCAGCGTCTGGAACTCGCGGCAGACTGGACACGGCACCCAGTACAAACGCTTGTCGCTTTCCTCATACGCCGCCTCAATCCGCGACATGCCCGTGATCTTCGGCGTCGACACCAGGAAGATCTTGCGGCGCGCGAAAGTCCGGGTGCGCGCGGCCGCCAGATTGACCGGGTCGCCCTCGCCTTCCACATCGCCCGGATATCCGTCCACTTCATCCAGGAACAGATACCGCGCCGCCATCGAGCGCAGCCCGACCGCCGAGTTCGCGCCCGTCATCACCAGCACACCGCCGGCGAACTCTTTCGAGAGAACCGTATTCCCGGAGTCGCGCGACCGCGGGTCGCTCACCAATGCCCGCAACACCTCCGACTCCTCGATCAGCGGATCGATGCGCTGCTTCGAGTTGCGCTTGGCCATCTCGACGGTGGGCTGCACGGCCATCATCGGCCCCGGCGCCTGGTGAATCACGTAGCCGATCCAGTTGTTGCCGCACTCGGTGTTGTGCGTCGGCGCCATCGCCCGGCCAGCCAGATAAAGGTGCGATGGGGAATCCACTTCGATGCAACGGACCGGGACAGATGGAACCTGTTCGATCGATACGATGCGCCGCCGGAAGGTTTCGGTGGGCCGGCAGCCGTCATCGAGGCGTTTCTGCCGCTCTTGCTTTCTTGCCAGCCTGAATACCGGCAGATCGGAGTAGGCCAGAAACGAGATTCGATAGTGGGGCTTCGGATAGCAACGCTTCCCGGCCGGGCGATCCGTCATGCTCACCGCCGCCTTCATGCCGAGTGAAACAATGAGTTCGTAGACGCCATCTCTCAGCGCCTTACTGGCCGTGCTGAACTCGCATCTGCCCCGCTTCGTACAATGCCCATCGGTGTCCATCAAGCCTTGCAGCAGCGCGAGCCGTTGCGAAATGGAGGCGCGCAAATAGATGGCGGGGATATGCTTATTGCCGGCGAGATCGAGGCTTCGCAGGCGCGCCATGAAGGATGGAGCTTCCGCATTCTCTACTGCTACGAACTGCCCGGCCTCATTCCTTGCCGGAGCCCGGCCCGGATCAACGAGAATGTTGGCGGCTTTTCCTTTGCGCCACCAGGGCAATCGATACTCAATATCGAAGCCGCAATTCTTCAGAAGTTCTGAAAACTCGGTGTCCTTCTCATGAACCGTGATGTGGTTCATCGCTGACGCGCCGTTGCCCAGCCAAACGCCGAGCAGATAGGGATCCAGCGGCAAATCGGCCGGGGGGTTGACAGCGGCCCCGCCACATCGATGGCAAAGCGATTTCTGACGCCACGAACCTTGTGCCTGGGGAACATCTCGCTGGTCGTCGCCTTAATTAGGCTGCGTTTGCCTGCTCCGAGGTCGTCCCAAACGATCCACCGGTGCTCAGCATCACAGATGAACTCGGCCCCATCGCTCAATCGAAGCCGAAAACAGGGGCGCCCCGTGAAGATGGGTGATACGGACCGCACAACGCACGGCTGCCCGTTTTCATCGAACAGTCTGTCGCCAACCTGCACCTGGCCCATGGTCGTCCAGCCGAAAAGTGTTGGCAGGGGCGTATCGAGAGCCAGTGGCCCCCCGATCTGGGCCCCTTTCATGAACACCACGCGCTCGATGGGCGACGACGGCGAGAGGCAATCCATGATCTCCCGCAGATACGGCGTGCGCTCCGTGCGCCACGGCCCCGATTCAGCCGAGGCCCGCTGCGACAGCATGCGGTATTTGTCGGCCCACTGCGAGATGGTGAGCAGAGGATCCGGCCGCGCGCCGGCCGCCGCCGCTGCCGAGTAGATCTCTTCAGCCGTTGGAGTCTGCAAATTCATTCAGCGCTCTGCGAACTTCGGTCGCGAGGACTTCGTAGCACTTCGCGGCTTCGCTTTCGGCGGCCACCACCGCCGCGACTCGATCCGGAATGTTCAGCATGTGATCCCGGAACTGCCGGAACTTGTTGAACGCCGCGACCTTCACCTCGTCTTTCGGAATCAGGGCGCCGATTCGCTCCTGATATTCCAACTGCGCGAGTTTCGCTCGAAAGTGCTCGTAGACAGTGCGGGCCTTGGTATACTGCGACGCGCCGAACACCGGACTTTCGTCCTCTTCGTCGTTGCGCTTGACTGGGGCCACACCCCGCCTCGTGTTCTGCTCCCATTCGACGTCCGCCTGTTCGGAATCGATGCGGCCATCCGGTTGGGTGGAGATCCGTCCGGTCTTGATGGCTTTCTGAACCGCCGATAGCTCCACGCCGCGATGACGCGCGTAAGCCCGCAGGCTCATGATCGCCACGCATTCGCCTCCCGATGATTCGCCGCCGGGCCGGTCATAATTCCCTTGCCTTTCCGCCGCACCCGAGTGATGAATCAGGTGCTCCCGAACGGAGCGAGAAAGGAAGCAGAACAACCATGACGAACACAGAAACCACCGGCAAAGCCGCCGCCGTTGCCGAACAGGGCGCGGAAACTGCCAAGAAAGGGGCCAGGAAAAGCGCCAAGGCCGCCGCGCCCGCCAAGGACAAGGCCGGCAAAAAGGCCGCCAAGCCCGAACGCGCTGCCAGGGCCGCCGCCCCGCGCACCGAAAGCAAGGGCGCCAAGATCCTGGAAATGATCGGACGCCCGAAGGGCGCGACTCTCACCGAGATCATGAAGGCCACGGACTGGCAGGCGCACAGCGTGCGCGGGTTCATCAGCACCGCCGGCAAACAGCACAACGTCAAGATCGAGTCCTCGAAGAACGAGGCCCGCGACCGCGTCTATAGCATCGCCAGGTGAGCCCGGTCATGATGATCGAATGGGAAGACCACGGGGAGGAGGAGCGCAGGCTCCTTCTCCAGCATTTGGATCGCATGAAGCCGCAGCCTGCCACGTCCCTGGCACCGGCCCCGAAGCCCAACTGGTTCTGGCGTCTCGCCGGCCGCATCTACCTCGCCTACCTTCGCCGCCGTCACAGAAGAAATCTTTAGTCCTTCCTTCCCGCCGCCGGCGTCAATCACCGGCGGTTCTCTCCTCCAGCCGCTCCGACAAAGCTTCAATCCGCGCCTTGAGCGCCTCCTCCCGAACAGCCGCCTCCGAAGTTCTTAAATAGGTGCCGTTAATGCGAAGGAAGATTCGGTTCTCGAGCTCGGCGAGTTCCTTGCGCACCTCCGCGAGCAGCGCCCGATTCTGAAGGCTGGCATAGGTGGCGATCAGTCCGGAAACCAGACCTACGCCAGGAACGAGCACTTGCAGCATGGGATCGTTCAATGCCGTTCACTCTCAAGAATCTTTAGCTCGGCCGACCAGTCGGCCAGTGCGAGGCAAAGTCCCGCAATGTCCGCGTGTCCGGCCAGCAGCAGCGCTTCCGCGGCTGCGATTTCCGCGCGGCATCGCTCGACTTCACGCTGCCACTTCGCTTCTTGCTCCTGCGACCTCGCGGTAACTTCTGCCGTCTGATTCAAGCTTCGCCTCCCGCCCGGAGTAGGCCTGCCAACGGCGGACGATGACGTCGCAGTACCGCGGCTCCAGTTCGATCAGCCGCGCCTGCCGTCCGGACTTCTCGCAGGCGATTACCGTCGTGCCCGATCCGCCGAATGGATCAAGGATGGTGTCGCGCGACTTGCTGCTATTGCGGATTGCGCGCTCGACCAACTCCACCGGCTTCATCGTCGGATGCTCCTGGCTACTCGTCGGCCGCTTGATGAACCAGATATCGCCCTGGTCCCGTGCGCCGCACCAGAAGTGATCCACGCCCTTGCGCCAGCCGTACAGGATCGGTTTGGACTTGTCCCCTAAATTGAGACAAACAGTTAAGAGTCGAATTTCATCGAATGGAGAATTCTACTCATGTCGTTGTCTCGAAGGAAGTTCACGAAGGAAGTAAAA
>DATGKM010000093.1:0-17599 GCA_035294665.1 Bryobacteraceae bacterium
TCAACCTGCTTACGGTAATGGCTCTATTCTGCTCGCTCGGTGTTGCCGCGGGATTCCAGAAGAAAGATGTGGATCTTAGAGCACAGGATGGAACGACGCTCAGAGCTTCGTACTTTTCTCCGGGGCGGCCTGGTCCCGCGATCCTGCTGCTGCATCAATGCAACATGGACCGGCACGCCTGGGATGGGTTGGCCCAGGATCTGGCGAAGGCGGGTTTCCACGTGCTGACATTCGATTTTCGCGGCTTTGGCGAAAGCGGCGGAGGCGGCCAGACGGACGCCGACACGCGACGGGTGGCTATGCGCGAGAAGTGGCCGGGTGATGTCGATACGGCGTACGCATATTTAACCGGACAGAAGGGAGTGGATCGGACGCGAGCCGCCGTGGGCGGAGCCAGTTGTGGGGTCACACAGGCGGCGGACGCGGCGGCGAGGCACCACGAGATCAAAGCGCTGCTGCTCCTATCGGGATCGGCCAGCGATGCCGCCAAACAGTACATTGCGGCCACGCCCGCGCTGGCGGTGTTCGGCGCTGCCAGCACGGGAGACACAGGCGCGAACAAGGGCATCGAAGAGGCGGTGGGATCATCCAAAAACCCGCGCTCCCGTGAATTCCATTTCGAAGGCAAGGAACACGGCGTCCCGATGTTTGCCAAAAATCCCGATTTGGAGCCGATGATCGTAAATTGGCTGAAAGCTGAAGTGGCGGGCAATGGGGGCAGTCTCTAGAGCGTAACATCACGGCGCGGCAGGCATGGAGACATCATCCTGGCCGCGGCATTTCGATGGCAGGCGGTTCTTCAATCCGGGCGCGGCCCAGGCACGCGGGCTCCGGGATGTACTGCGCTGGATGCGAGCCAGGCGCCCGGAGGGTTGGCCGCGTTTCGTGCCCGTTTTCCTTTATCGGGCCGCGCCGCCACCGCGCGGCCGGCGTGCGCTGGGAGGGTCTGCCGCCTATCGACGTGGCGCTCTTGAGCCACAACCACTACGACCATCTCGCCATGCCCACGCTTCGCCGCCTGCGCGACAGGGGAGCGGCTCAATTTGTCCTGCCCGCCGGAGTGGGCGGCTTGCTCGGATCCCAGCGAACCGGACCCGTATTTGAGCTCGATTGGGGAGAATCCGTTTCGCTGGGTGCGATCGCCGTGCACAGCGTGCCCACGCTGCATTTTTCCGGGCGGGGACTCTTCGATCGCAATAGGACTCTTTGGTGCGGCTATGTGATCGAGGCCGCCCACCAGACGATTTACTTTGCGGGCGACACCGGGTTCGGCCCCCACTTCGCGCAGATCCGCGAGCGGTTCGGCCCGCCGCGCCTGGCGCTGCTGCCGATCGGCGCCTCGGAGCCGCGCTGGTTCATGGCGCCGGTACACATGGCACGAGCATCGCGATGCACCACGGGACGTTCCAAATGGCCGATGAAGGTATCGATACGCCGGGAACAACGGCTCAGGGAAAGCCTTGCGGGCGATGCGTTTCTGGTGTTGCACAATGGCGAATCGGCGATTCTCGAGTAGGCCGCCGGCCGCCCCTCACGGTCGCGGCTCGATTCGGTCATTTGTTTTCGTAATTCTGCGATTATAGAATTATAGAAGAATGCCGGCGAAACCCACTGAAGAGGAAATCGCCCGCTTTGCGGATATGTTCGCGGCCATGGGAACGGCTCCGCGGCTGCGCATCATGCGCCTGTTGCTTGCGGCTCATCCGGAAGGCTTGACGGTGGGCGAAATCGGCGCCGAATCGGGTATTCCGGCCTCCACGCTCTCGCATCACCTGGAAAAGCTGAAAAACGAAGATCTGGTGGGCGTGAAGCGCGAAGGCACCTACCTTTGGTACTCGGCGAACCCGGAGGCTTTGCGGAAATTGCTTGGCTTCCTGTACGCGGAGTGCTGCACCCGCAACAAGGCAATCGAACCGCAGGCTATCTTCCGCCTGTGCCGGTGAGGACAGTATGGAAATCAAGGAAGCGGTAAAGGAAAAATACGGCCAGGTGGCGCTGCGCGTTACGGCGGGCGGCAGTTCGTGCTGCGGCGCTTCGGGCGCGGTGGCCGGCTGCGACCCGGTTACGTCCAACCTCTACGATGCCGCGCAAATCGGGGAACTGCCTCCCGAAGCCGTGTTGGCATCGCTCGGCTGCGGCAATCCCACGGCCCTGGCCGAACTTCACCCGGGAGAAACGGTGCTGGATCTCGGCTCCGGCGGCGGCATCGACGTGCTGCTCTCCGCGCGCCGCGTGGGGCCTTTGGGAAAAGCCTATGGCCTGGATATGACCGATGAAATGCTCGCCCTCGCCCGCGAGAACCAGCGCAAAGCGGGGATCCGCAATGTCGAATTCCTCAAGGGCGAGATCGAAAATATACCGCTGCCGGACAATTCGGTCGACGTGATTATCAGCAACTGCGTCATTAACCTGTCGGCCGATAAAGACCGCGTGCTCCGCGAAGCGTTCCGCGTTCTGAAACCCGGCGGACGCCTTGCCATCTCCGACGTGGTCACTCGCGGCGAAATTCCGGAAGCGGTGCGCCACAGCATGCTGCTCTGGGTGGGGTGCATCGCGGGAGCCCTGCGCGACGATCAGTACCTTGCCAAGCTTGTGGACGCAGGCTTCAGCCACATTGAGCTGGAACAGACGGGATTCTATGATGTCGAAGATGCGCGCGCCTTTCTGAACGGGCGGGGGTTCGACGTAGATGCGATTGCGCCGCAGGTCGATAACAAATTCATGAGCGCGTTCATTCGCGCCACCAAGCCCACTCTATGAGCGAAGCTATTTCGGAGCCGGTAACGGCAACCGGTGGTCTGGGCACATTCGAGCGTTACCTTTCGATTTGGGTGGCCCTCTCTATGGCGGACGGAATCGCCGTGGGAAAACTTCTGCCGGGCACCAGTTCAACGCGCCCATCATTCTCGCCGCCGCGCCCTGCACCGCACGCGCTACTGGTTCCCGTCGCCCGCGCGGAGTAACGCATGAAAAAGCGCGTTTTGATTCTCTGCACCAGCAACTCGGCGCGAAGCCAGATGGCCGAAGGACTCCTGCGTCGCGACGCCGGAGACCGCTTTCAAGTGGAAAGCGCCGGGGCCAAACCGTCATCCGTGCGGCCCGAAGCGATCGCCGTCATGCGGGAGGCCGGAATCGATATTTCGGGGCACCGTTCCAAAAGCGTGGAGGAATTCGCGGGGCAGGAGTTCGATTACGTCATTACCGTCTGTGACCAAGCCCGCGAAACCTGCCCCGTGTTTTTCGGCAAAGCGCAAAAACTGCACCACGATTTCGAAGACCCCGCCGGCTTCGCAGGGCCGGAACAGGAACGGCTGGCCGTGTTCCGGAGCGTGCGGGACGAATTGCGCGCATATCTGCGGAATTTCAGCGCGGGCATCCAAGTCTAACGTGGTCAGAAAAGCGGCGGCCATTCCCGCCTGCTAGACTCCGAGAGAGGTTCTCCCAAGCCTCACACCCGGAAGAGCCGATGCCGCGTAGCGTTCTGGTTGCCTGTCTCATCCTGCTTCCCGGTCCGGCCGCGCTGATTCCCCCTCTGCGCTCGTTGCGCAAGGGGCAGGGGGCGTGATTACTCAGCCCGCAGTGCTTCCGCCGGATCCACCGCCATGGCCCGCCGTGCCGGTAGGTAACATGCCGCCAAAGCCGCCGCGATCAGGGCCGCCGAGACGGCTGCATACGTCAACCGGTCGACTGGCTTGACGCCGAAGAGCAGCGAAGCCATGAGCCGCATCAGTGCCGCCGCTGCCAGGAGGCCGAAGACGACCCCAATCCCGGTCAGTGCCAGTCCTTGCCGCAAAAACATTCGCGTTATTGTTTGTTCTTGCGCTCCCAGCGCCATGCGAATGCCGATCTCGCGGGTGCGCTGCGCCACCGAATACGAAATCACGCCATAGATTCCGACCAGCCCCAGCAGCAGGGCCATGCCGCTCGCCAGGGCCAGCATGACCAGCGTGAAGGAAGTTCGCGCCATGGAGCGTTGCGCGATTTCTTCCAGCGTGCGGACATCGGCCAGAGGCAGATCGGGATTCACCGACCACACGGCCTGCTGAATCTCTTTCAGAAAGCCAGCGGTCCCCGTGCGCGAACTACGGACGCCGAATACTACAAAGCGCCGCACGAATGGAGCGTCCGTATACAGATGCTTCATGTAGTAGGGCCAATAGACGACAGTAGGCGCGGGCTTGTTGAGGCCATCATCGCGCTCATCTGCCACGACGCCGACGATCTCCGCCCAATCCTCTTTTGGCCCCTCGCGAATGCGCTTTCCCAAAGCCGCTGCCGGATCGCGCCACCATTCGCGGGCCAAATTCTCCGACACCAGCACGACAGGCCGCTGCTCGTGGATATCGGTCCAGGTAAGGTCGCGCCCGGCTACCATTCGGCGGCCCATGAGCTGGAAGAATCCCGGCGAGATGAACCTATAGCGCCGGGCAGGCGGCAATTGGTTTTCGCGGTAGGACCGGTCCTCGGCGAAGAGGAGATCGTTGCTGGTTGAGCCGCTCATCGTCATTGCGTTCGCAAGGCCCACGGAGGAAACGCCCGGAATCGCAGAAAGCTTGCGCAGAATCGCCTCATCCATGCGCGCGGTTGCCGACGCATCCTTCACCAGCGTTTCTGGAATGCCGATGCCCATGGTGAGCACTTCGCGAGGCTTCGTGAATCCAGGATCGACGCGATTCAATGCCTGGAACGTGCGGATCATCAGGCCCGAACTGATCAACAACACCACCGCCAACGTGACTTGGGCGACTACCAGAAGATTGCGCGCGCGGTGCCGTTCTCGGCCCTGGCTCAGTGCCCGTCCGCCATCGCGCAAAGCGGCGGCGACCGGTGCACGGCCATATTTGAGCACTGGGATCAGCCCGAAACCAAAACCCGCCAGCAGCGAAATCGTCAGCGTAAAAAGAAGCGCCCACCAATCGATGGCGATCAAATCCAGGCGCGGCACGTTCGCCGGCCCGAGCGCGATCAGTAGGCGGATGGCGCCATAAGCGAACGCGATACCCAGCGCGCCGCCAAGCACGCCCAGGGTTACGCTCTCCGCCAGCAGTTCGCGCGCGATGCTGCCCCATCCGGCACCTAACGCCGCGCGAACGGCCAGTTCCTGCTGCCGCCCTTCCGCGCGCACGAGCAGCAGATTAGCCACATTGGCGCAGGCGATCAGCAGCACCATGCCGACGGTGCCCATCAGCACCCACAGCACGTTTCCAATATCCCCAACAAGGTCCTGCTGGAACGGATGCACATCCGGCCCCAGACGCGCTTCCCGCAGAATGCCGGGCGGGAAACCCGGCGGCGGCGGAAACTTCCGTTCGATCAGCGGCAGCATGCGAGCGACGTCTGCGTTCGCCTGCGCCAGGGTGACGCCCGGCTTGAGCCGCGCCACCTGGTCAAAGCTGAAGTCAGCCTGCGTAATTTTCGCGCGGTCGAATCGCAGTGGAAAAATCAGCGCCGGCTTGATGTCCAGGAAGCGAAACCCGCGCGGCATTACGCCAATTACTTCGCGAGCCTTGCCGTCGACAATCAGCCCCTTGCCGATCGCGGCGCTTGCATCGCCGAAACGCCGCGCGGCATACTCATAGCTCAGAATTACTGTCTCCGGACCCGCCGGTGAATCTTCCGCCTGTGTGAACCAGCGCCCGGCGGCTGGTTGCACTCCCATAATCGGCAGCGTTTCCACCGTGACCGCCAGACCCGGCACCTCCTCCGGCTCGCCGATTCCGGTGACACTGGAGACTACCCGATCCCACAACCCGGTTTTCTCGAAGGCGCGCCCTTCTTCGCGATAAGTAAAGTATGTGGAAGCCGAGGCATTGAGGTGTTTGAGTCCCAAACCTTCCGCGGTAAGCCAAACGCCCACAATCCGGTCCGGATCTTTATAAGGCAACGGCCGCAGCAGCACGGTATCGATCACACTGAAAATGGCTGTATTCGCCCCAATGCCAATCGCCAGTGTAATCAGAGTAATGGCGGTAAAGCCGGGCATTCGCAGCAATCTACGCGCGATCTGTCGCATCGCAGGTTTATACGAGACAAGGCCGAAAAGGTTCCCAAGAAAATGTGGGGCCGGCGCTTCCGCCTGCCAACCTCCCTACTGCACGTACCCCAAACTCTTCAACCTCTGAATTGCTTCGGGATTGAGCTGCAGCTTCTGGCGCGAATGGCCGGGGAACGTCTTGACCCACGCCCGCAGGTCGGCATTGAGTTGCTTGGCTTCCCGCGGATCGGTGCGGAGCAGATCGTGGGTTTCATTGGGGTCGGCGCTCAGGTCGTAGAGTTGGCGGCGGCCGTTGGTTGAAGTGATGAACTTATAGGGCCACGAATATACCGCGCGGGCGATGCAGCCTCGCGGGCATTCCGGCGATTGCAGGGTAGCGCACGGAAACGTTTCGGCGAAGAACTCGCGCTTAGCCGCGGGGTCCGTCTGGAGAAGATTCTGCCCCACCATCGTCGGCGGGATGGGGGAACCCAGCACCTTCAGAACGGTCGGGGCGATATCGATCGTGCTGACCGGCGTCTCGACTACCGTGCCCGCCGGCGCTCCCGCGGAAGCCGGATACTTCACCATCAGGGCCACATGCAGCAGGTTCTGATAAGGCGAATTCGCGTGGCCGGTGTGGTTACGCTCTCCGAATGCTTCGCCATGATCGCTGGTGACAACGACCATTGTATTGTCATAAATGCGCTGCTGTTTCAACCAGTCCATGAGCTGGCCGATTTGGGCGTCCATATAGGCGATGCCGCCATCGTATTGCGAGATGGCGTGCGGCCGGTAATTGGAGGGTACGGGGCCGCCCGCGGCGATGGCCTGCTGCTCCAGATCGAGATCGTCCGCGGTAAGGCGCCGGTTCTTTCCGGGAAACTCGCGATCATAAGGCGCCGGAGGCGCATACGGAAAGTGCGCGTCCATGTAATTCAGGAACACAAAAAACGGGGCCCGGGAACCGTTGCGGCGCGCCAACAGGCCGAGCAGCTCGCGGTTGATATCCTGGCTGCGGCTGTAGAGGCGGTCGAACTGGGCGGTGTCAAAGCCGTAACCGAGCACGCGCCGCATGGGGCGGCGCAACATGTACCAGGTCTCGGCATCCAGAATGGGAACCGGGCGGGGAATTTCAAACCGCTCGAAGCCGCGATCCAGGCCGAATTCGGCCCGCATATAAAGGTTGGCCGCAACCGCCAGAGTGTAATAGCCGCGGTCCCGCAGCAGTCCCGCAAGCGTAGGGAGGGAATCGTCCAGCCGGCGGCCGAAAGCGGCGGAGGGCGGGTCGCAGTACGCGCCGTGAAAACTGGGGTAGGTTCCTGTGAAGATCGATGCGTGGCTGGTAAGAGTGAAATCGGAGGCCGACATGGCGCGCGTGTAGAGGACCGAATCGCGGGCCAGCCGGCGCAGGTTCGGCGAAGTGGCGCGGTCGTAGCCATCGATACCGAGGTGATCGGCGCGCACCGTGTCCATCACGATCAGCAGAAGATTCGGCTGGGATGCCGGACCGGCGGAGGGTGGCGTTTCCGGCGATGCCGCGTGCACCGTGGTTCTGGCCGAACTCACCGCCTGGCTGGCGGCCACCAGCAGAATCAGCGCGAACGGCGCCAGGGCGAAACTGGCCGCGCGAACCCAGGGAGTGCTTTCGAAGCGCGAGCGGAATGCGCGGCCCGCCATTACGGACACAATGACCAGCAAGGCCAGCAAGGACGCCAGCAGCCACTCGAGCCCGCCAATGTGCGAACCCAATTGATCCGCCGTGCCCATGCTCAAAACCACCGCCTCCTGGCCCAAGCCGAGAAGAAAGCCGGAGATCACCCATGGGTTCGTCAGGTAGCCGACACGCGCGTGCCAGTCCCGCGATCGCAACCCGAGCGCGAGTAAGATCGCGAAAGCCAAGCCGGCAGTCAACAGCCAGCCCCACCCGGAAAGCGTGGGCGGATGCGCCACCACGTTCGCCAGAAATGACAGCACCAGCGTCAATGTGGCGGCCTGTTCGAGTTGTGAGCGCGACCCGCCATCGCCGAAGAAATAAACCGCCGCTCCCGCAAGCGCTCCCAACACCACACCGGCAGCCAGAAAGCCGGCAACTAACAGCCAGGTGAGACTCCAGTGCCAGGAGGCGAATTCAGAATAAGGGCGCGCGAGCGCGAACAGCAGCGACGCGAAAACAAATTCCGCCGCGCAATATGCCGACCATACGGTGAAGCCATGCACCGCGCCCCAACGGATACTGTACGAAAGTCTGCCGCGAGTACGTCTCATAGTTGCATACACCCGCGATGCGAAGCGATCATGATTTATGATGGCACGCGGGCTCTTTTCGGCCTATACCGGACAAACCGCATATGTGTTTTAACCGCTACTCAAACGCTGCCGCGCCGCCCCAACGCTCGCAACGCTTTCAATCAGTTATCCGATTTCTACTGACATTTATTTTCGGACTCGGTTTACTGCATCACAAGCCCGGTGAGTTATACCATTTGGCCTATATCGGTCCAGGCGCCGGCTTCGCCTTTCTTGGATCGTTTCTGGCAGTGATTGGGGGCATCGTTCTCGGTCTTGTCTCTATACTCACCTGGCCTTTCCGGCTCGTTTGGCGGGCGATCCGGGGTGGTCAAGGTTACCAAAAAGCCAAAATCCGCAAACTGATCTTTCTCGGCTTGGACGGCCTGGACCCCGGCTTGGTGGAGCGTTACATGAAAGCCGGCCTGCTGCCGAATTTCGCAAAGCTCGCCGCGGCGGGCGATTTCCGCCGCCTGCGCACTACCTTTCCCGCGCTCTCTCCGGTAGCATGGTCCACCTTTGCAACGGGTGTGAATCCAGCCCGGCATAATATGTTCGATTTTCTCAACCGCAGCCTGCGCACCTATCTTCCGGAACTTTCTTCCGCGCGGGTGCGCGAGCCGCGGCGCGTGCTGAAAATTGGCAAGTACCGCATCCCGCTGAGCCAGCCGATTGTGGAAATGCGGCGCAAGAGCCGCGCCTTCTGGCAAATCCTAGGCGAGCATCAGATTGGTTCCACTATTCTGCGAGTGCCGATCACGTTTCCGCCGCAGAAGTTTCACGGGCGGTTGCTTTCCGCCATGTGCACCCCGGATCTTCTCGGGACGCAAGGTACGTTTGCGTTCTTTACCACCACCAAAGTGGATGGAGTGATGGAGAGCGGCAACCAGTTCCTGCTCACTCCCTGCGAGGGAGGCTATGTGGGCCGGATTCAGGGACCGAAGAACAGTATGATCGAAAACGGCGGCGATCTGGAGTTGCCGTTCCAATTGAAACCGGTCCCGGCGGGCGCCTCCGGTTCAGGCGCCGCGGGCGCCACGCTGGAAATTTCGGGCCAGTTGTACAAACTTACTGACAGCGAGTACTCTCCCTGGATCCCGCTGGTGTTCCATGCTCCGCTGGGAATTAAAGTCCGGGGCATTGCCCGCTTTCTCTACACGCAAACCTCCTCGGGGCCTACCTTGTATATGACCCCAATCAATATCGATCCGGAACATCCGGCCCTGCCCATCTCCCATCCCACCTTCTACGCCACTTATCTCGCCAAACTGCTGGGCGAGTATTCGACGCTCGGCATGGCTGAAGACACCTGGGCCCTCAATGAGGGCGCGATCGACGAGAAAGCGTTTCTCGACCAGGCGTACCTCACCTATGACGAGCGCCGGGCCATGTTCTTCAGCGCGCTGGAGCGCACCCGCCGCGGCGTGGTGGCCTGCGTGTTCGACACCACGGACCGCGTGCAGCATATGTTTTTCCGTCACCTCGACCGCCCCGGCCCGTACTCCCGAACCATCGAAGATCTCTACCGGCGGGCCGATGAGCTGGTCGGCCAGACTCTTATTCACGTGGACCAACGCACCGCGCTGTTCGTCCTTTCCGATCACGGCTTCGCCTCTTTCGAGCGCGGCGTGAATCTCAATACCTGGCTCTACGAGAACGGCTATCTCGCGCTGAAATCGGGCGCATCCGGCGAAGGCCAGTACCTTAAAGATATCGACTGGAGCCGCACAAAAGCTTATACCTTCGGCCTGGCGGGAATTTACATCAATCAAAAAGGGCGGGAGGCGGAAGGGATTGTGGACCGCCGCGAAGCCGCCGAGTTGAAACGCGAGCTGGCGGCGAGGCTCAGCGGCCTGCGCGATCCGGAGCGGGCGCGGGTGGCGATCCGCAAGGCCTGGCCTTCGGATGCACTCTATACAGGCCCATATCTGGACGCCGCTCCGGACGTGGTAATCGGGTACGAGCACGGCTACCGCGCCTCCTGGGAAGCGGCCGTGGGCAAGCTTTCGCCGGAGGTCTTCGACGATAACCGCAAAGCGTGGAGCGGCGATCACTGCATCGACCCGCACCTGGTGCCAGGTGTCCTGTTTTCCAACCGCAAGATCGCGGCGGAGGACCCGGGAATCGAAGACATGGCTCCGACGGCGCTGGATTTGTTCGGGATTCCGGTTCCGGCCTATATGGAGGGCAAACCGGTGCTGAGCCACCAGCCGGCGCCGGCAGCCGCGGAGGTGACGGCGTGAGAAGCGATGGCTCCGGCTCCTGGCCCCTGTCCCTGGCCATCGCGGCGGCGCTCCTTGCGGGCTGCTCGCACCAGACGACTCACGCGGCCGGCAAGCGGATGATCGTCCTCGGCATCGACGGCATGGACCCGGATTTCGTGGCCCGCCACTGGGACTCGCTACCCAACCTGAACCGTCTTCACCAGCAGGGCGATTTCCGCCGTCTGGCCACCACCATTCCGCCGCAGAGTCCGGTGGCGTGGTCGACGGTCTCGACGGGCCTCGATCCCGGCGGCCACGGCCTGTTCGATTTCATCCATCGCAACCCGGCTACCCGCGAACCGATTTCGTCCATGGCCGAGGTGAGCGACCCCAAAAATACGCTGCACATCGGACCTTATGTGATCCCGCTCAGCTCGGGCACCGTGGAAAGCCTGCGGCACGGCCGCACGTTCTGGCAGTTACTCGGCGAGCATGGCATCCCCGCAACCGTGATCCGCATGCCGGCGAATTTCCCCCCGGCCGAATGCGAGCAGGAATCGCTGGCCGGCATGGGCACGCCCGACCTGAACGGCTCGTTCGGCACCTTCTCTTTTTATACGAACGATCCGGCCGAGACGCGCTCGGAAGTTTCGGGAGGCCACATCATTCACCTCCCTCCGAAAAGCACGAGCGCCGTCCTGCGAATCGAAGGCCCGCCCAACACGCTGCGCAAAGACCGCGCGGTCTCCTACGTTTCTCTCACCGTGCACGCCGACCCCACGGCCGCGGTCGCCCGCTTCGATGCGCCCGAACAGCAGTTCGTGATACGGCAGGGCGAGTGGTCGGATTGGCAGCGCGCCGACTTCACGCTGATTCCCGGAATCAAAAGCGTTTCCGGAATTTTCCGGATTTACCTGCAGCAGGTGCATCCTTACTGGCGGATTTACGTCAGCCCGGTGAACATCGATCCCGGCGAGCCGGCGCTGCCGATTTCCACACCGGCCGATTACAGCCGCACGCTCGAAACCAAGCTCGGACCTTTCTATACGCAGGGCATTGCGGAAGAGACCTCCGCGTTCCGTGCCGGCATTCTTTCGAAAGGCGAATTTCTGGAACAAAGCCGCAAGGTGCTTGCCGACAGCCTGCGCATGTTCCACTACGAACTGCGGCATTTTTCGAGCGGTCTGCTGTTTTACTACTTTTCGAGCATCGACCAGAACTCGCACATGCTCTGGGGCAAGTACGATGACGATCTGCTGGATATTTACAAACAGGTGGATAGCGCCGTGGGCGACGCGATGGCCGTGCCGGATACCGAGCTACTGATTCTTTCCGACCACGGCTTCGCCCGCTTCGACCGCGCCGTGCATCTGAACACCTGGTTGATGCAACAAGGCTATCTGACACTCGACGACCCCACCAAAACCGGCGATGACGAAGAGTTCGCCCACGTAAATTGGAACAGGACCGAGGCCTATGCGCTCGGGCTGAACGGCATTTATCTGAATTTGTATGGTCGCGAAAATGGCGGAATCGTCTCGCCAGCCGATAAGGAGGACTTGCTGAACGAGATCGCGCAAAAGCTGCTCGAGTTCCGCGACCCGGTAAATGGCGAGCACGTGGTGGACAAGGTCTTTTTTTCCTCGACGGCATACCGCGGAAAAAATTTGCGGCTGGCGCCCGATATCATCGTGGGCTTCCGCCGCGGCTACCGCGCCTCGTGGCAAACGGCGCTGGGCGCGGTGCCGCCGGTTATGCTCGAGGATAACAACCAGGCGTGGATCGCCGATCATTGCATGAACCCCGATGAGGTTCCGGGCGTGCTGTTCTGCAATCGCAAGTTCCGCGCGGCGCACCCGCAAATGGCGGACGTCCCCGCCACGATTCTGAGCGAGTTCGGCGTGCCCCTTGCGCCCGGCATGCTGGGGCATACGGTGTTCTGAGTTGGATGTATTCAACGCCATTGTGAACGCCGTACTGAGGGCCTTCTTTGCAGCCTTCTCGTGGGCCGGTACGAACGGCGCCTGGCTCAGCCTCACGCTGCTCTCCGTGCTCGTGGGCGTGGGCATGCTGTGGGTATTCCGCAAAACCTCCGATCAGGGGGCCATCCGCGCCGTGAAGCGGAAGGTGCATGCCTACCTGCTCGAAATGCGGGTGTATGTGGACGACCCCGGCGCCACCTGGCGGGCGCAGAATTCGCTGCTGAAGGCCAATTTGCGCTACATGGGCCTGGCGCTGCGGCCGGCGTTGTTCATGGTTGTGCCCGTAGGGATTCTGCTGATTCACCTGGAGGCGTTCTATGGGCGCGCGCCGCTCGAACCGGGCCGCCCCGTGGTAGTAACCGCGGGCTTACGCGGGAACGCCGATGGCCCTCCCCCCGAACTGGTGCCCCCGCGCGGCTTCGAAATTTCCGCCCCGCCCGTGCGCATCCCCGACGAGCATGAAGTGAGCTGGCGCATTGTCCCCCGAGTGGCCGCTTCCGGCGAACTGCACTTCCAGATTGGCGGCCAGAGTATCACGCAGGATATCGTGGCCGGCGGCGGGCAGCGATTCATTCCGGGCCGCCGCGTGCATTCGGCCTGGGATGCCATTTGGCATCCGGATGAGTCCCGCCTTCCCGCCGGCAAAATCGAGTGGGTCGAGGTCGCCTATCCTTCCGCCTCTTTGGGAGTGTTCGGGATTCACATGAACTGGCTGGTATGGTTCTTGATTGTTTCCATGCTGGCCGCCCTTTTGCTCAGGAAGCGTTTCGGCGTCACTTTATAGAACGGAGTCGTAAAGATGTTCGGACCAAGTATCAAGCTGAATAAAGACCTTTGGGACCGCATCAAGAAGTGCGCCGGAGCCGCCGGCTACAGTTCCCCGGAAGAGTTCGTGGAGCACATTTTGGAGCGCGAACTGGCCAAACTCGAAGACGCCAGCTCCGACGAAGAGATCGTCAAGAAACTGCAGGGGCTGGGTTATATCGACTGATTAGTTGGAGCCCTACTTCAAGATTGCCGCTGCCGCGGCGGGCCGGGATTGTGACCAAGCTGCATCTGGATTACCACCGCGAGCACGAAAAGCGCCTGGACAAACACGAGCGTCGCCTGGATAACTTGGAGGGCGGTGGCCACGAAACTCTCGCCTCCGCCTTCGCCGGCTCACCCCCCTAAAATTCAAGCCCCATGGCGAACCGGCCCCACGCCCATGCTGGCCTCGTATTCCATCGGGCAGCCCATCCCTTCCATCGGCACGCCGAGCTGCTGGAAAGCATCGAGCGCCGCCAGCCGCCGGGCTGAGTTGAACGTGATCACATGCGCGAACATGCCGCCGAAGGTGAACGTTTCCGGCGGTTCGCAGAGCGCATCCACGAACGGCTCGTCCCAGGCGCCGCGGTCGCGGATCTGGCTGAGGGCGGAATGAAATGCCGCCTCCACTTTTTCAAACCGCGCCAGCAGCGCTTGCGGCGTCCGCCCTTCCTTCGGCACGTCCCAAACCGGCATTTCACCTCCGGTAATTGCGGCCGTCCAGGCTTCCTTGGTTTGCACGATCCGCTCCAGGATTTCGCGCACGCTCTTGTCGGGCTCGCACCAACCGAACAGCTTCATTGTGCCCTTCACGGGGCGGTCCAGTTGCTCGTCGTTCAGTTTGCCCGCGTGTTCGAGCATGCGGCGCGTGTACCAGGATTCGGTTCCGGCGAATAAGTCGAAAAGGTCCATGTTGGTTCTCCCTGGTTTTTCCGGGCCGCTTTCGCGCGGCCGGAAGTGGAAATGGTTGGGCGCGGGCAGATGAATCCGCGCCATGCGGCACCGGCGATAGATGCTGGGCGACACGCGAAAGGCTTTGCGGAACGCACGTGTGAATGCTTCGAGCGAACCATAGCCGGCATCGAGCGCAATCTCCGTCACCGATTTCGGCGTGTCTCGGAGCTGCCATGCGGCCCGTTCCAGCAGCAGGCGCCGGCGCATGCCGCCGGGAGTCTCGTCAATGAGAGCCGCGAATAAGCGAAAAAATCCCGAGCGGCTCTGGTACGCGCGCCGCGCGAGTTCGTCCACTCCGCTCGCGCGGTTCAAGGAGTCCAGCAGGACCGCGGAAAGTCTGTAAGCCTGCCTGCTTTGGTCGTCTTCCATCGCCGCTTTAAAGAAGTGTATCAGCGGCCGGCGGTTTTCAGCCTGATCGGGAATCCCAAAATCGCGCCCGAAAAAATGCCGCGCCCCGGTTACCGCGCTTGCGGCGATGCCCGGACCGCGCGCTCGAAGGCCCAGTCGCGAATGTGCGTGATTTGCTCCTTCATGGTTCGGGATAGGGGCACTAGCTTGACCGCAACCTGAATCAAGTCGTGATCGGTCAATTCGCGGTCCGCCAGCCTGGCTTTGGTTAACGCCGAAACCACGCACTGCTCGATTTCCGCGCCCGTCCACCCGCTGGTAAATCCGACCAACTGCTGCAATTGATAGCGGCTCGCGTCCACGCCACGGCGGGTGAGGTGGATTTTGAAGATTTCAATCCGCTCCTCCTCCAGTGGCAAGTCCACAAAGAACACCTCGTCGAAACGGCCCTTGCGGATCATTTCCGCGGGCAGCAGGTCGATGCGATTGGCAGTGGCGGCCACGAACAGGCCGCGCGTCTTTTCCTGCATCCACGTCAGGAAGAAGGCGAAAATGCGGCCCTGCTCACCGGCCGATTCCGCCGAAGTCACGCCCATTTCGATTTCATCGAACCACAGCACCGCCGGCGCCATCTCTTCCACGGTGCGGCAGGCCCGCACGAAAGCGCCTTCGGGTTTGCCGTGCCGGCCGGAAAAGATCTCGATCATATCCACGCGGTAGAGCGGGAGTTGAAAGCACGAAGCGATGGCCTTCACGCACAGACTTTTCCCGCAGCCCGGAATCCCCATCATCAGCAAACCTTTGGGCACGATTTCGGCGCTGATCGAGTCCCGCATCTGAAACAGCTTGCGCCGCTCCAGCAGCCAGTTCTTCAGGTTCTCCAGACCGCCGACTTCGCCGATATCGGTATCGCTCGCGATGAACTCGATCACGCCGCTGCGGTTGATCAGCAACCGCTTCTCCTCGAGCAATGCCGGCAACGCTTCCGGCCCTAGCCGCCGGTTTCGGGCCAGCGCGCGCCGCAAGGCGTAGCGGGCCTCATCGAGCGTCAGACCCTGCAAGGCAGGAGCAAGCTGGTAGAGCGCATCGTCGTCCGGCGCGCTGCCGTTCACCGCCAGACGGCCGGTTTCTTCCCGCAAAAACTCGACCAATTCCACCTGGTCCGGCGGCCGCAGATCCAAAAACAGAATGCTCCGCTCCACTTCCTCCGGCACGAACCGCACCGCCGAGGTGATCACCACGAACTTCTGCCGATCGAGACAGCTTTCGTGCACGTCGCGGAGGCGGCGGCGAATCTCCGCGGAATCGCGCAGGGGCTCGTGAAAATCTTTCAAATGAAACACGGCGGCGCCTTCGTGCGCCATGATGAGATCGAGCGCCGCGCGCGCCGATTCGGTTCCGGCCGGGGCCCCGCCCTGGCTCGCGCCCGCGCACTGCATGCCCTCAGTCGCGCTCCAGGTCCACACGGGCGCGGAGAAACCAGAGGCCACCTCACACAATACCTTGGCTACGCGCTGCTCTTCGGTGGTGTGAATGTAGGTAAGCGGGCGGCCGGATTCGAAAATTTCCCGGATCGTCGCCGCCGCGCGGCTTGCTACCTGTCCCTTTACAGACATCGCCCTATAATACACAGACGCTCAGCCCGGCCTTACGGACGAAATCAAGAGAGCCGGACGAAACCGGACCGGTGCCGAAGCCGTCTCATGCTGTTCCAAACCATGCGTTTTCTTGCCTTTCTTGTAGTGTCCCTGCTGGCCGCCTTGCCTGGCGTCTCCTCCGCGGCCGCTCAAGATTTGTCCGGTCTGCCGAATTTCCACCGGGTCAATGCCGGATTGTTCCGCGGAGGCCAGCCCACCCGAGAAGGGCTCGCGCAACTCCGGAAGCTGGGCGTGCGAACCGTGGTGGATCTTCGCGAAGCGGGCCAGCGTTCCCGGACGGAAGAGAAAATCGTTGAGAGCCTGGGTATGCATTACGTGAACGTGCCCATGCGTGGCCTGCATGCTCCCGATCCGGACCAGATCGCAAAGGTAGAGCGCATCTTCCGCGACAGTTCCGCCGGTCCGGTGTTTGTCCACTGCCGCCGCGGCGCGGACCGCACCGGCACGGTGGTGGCTATCTACCGCATCGCCCACGATGGATGGGACAACGCCAGGGCGCTTTCCGAAGCCCGATCGCTGGGCATGAGCCGCCTCGAATGGGGCATGCAGCACTATGTGCGCAACTACCGGTCCGAACGCAAGGTTGAGGCCAGCGCGCCCGTGGCCCTCCCCGCCGCGGCCATTCCCGCCAATTAAGCAAGCCAGTGAGAGAACCATATCCGTCGCGGGGCCGCTTGCGGGTAATTACCGCAAGGATCAACGGCGAGCGCCGGACAGTTCCTCAGATTTCAGACGGGCTTACCGTTTTACGGTTGACCATGGACCTCTCTTCGGTTTCGCCTGGGCAGCATGTGCTGGCAACGAGGCATGGCACTGAAACATGGCGATACTTTCGGTTCATCGTGGGCTAACCGCTTTTTTAGCCACGTGCCGCTGTAAGCGTTTAGTAGCCGGTGCTATCCGCTCCCATTCAAAGTGTCTGTCAGTAATTTGTCGAAGGAGGTGGAAATTGCGCGATCGGCTGACCATCAGCAAGGAATCGCCGGAGTGCGCCGCCTCGAAAGAGCGCGTAGCCGCCACGGGTTTCGAGGCGCAGTGAGTCGCCCTGCACGCGTATTTTGCGGACCACGAATTCAAGGGGAAATCTCCGGACGGCGTGCGTGATTCGATCCCATCGAACCAGACCACCGGGCGCCTTCGATGTGTCCTCGACGAACTGATCGAGCCCCAACCAGACACAATCAGGCTGCACAAGGATGGCGCTGATTTCGTAGCGGGCTACTTCACGAGGGGAGAAAAGCATATAAGCGCGAGTTGAGGTATCGAAATAGCCGAAGGCGCCGACTCCGGTCATGCCTTCGCCGTCGTAAAACTGCTTGCCGAACCAGATCCTGCCGTTCTCAATCTGGTAAGGCCCGATGACCTCCTGTCGCTCGTATTGCG
>DATGKM010000094.1:0-17802 GCA_035294665.1 Bryobacteraceae bacterium
TACCCTTCGGCGTGCCGCGATTGTCGCTGATCTCCGATAGTCGTCTTCGCTCGCGATCGGTCATCTCGATTTTCGGGGCCGGAGGCAATGGCATACCCAAGTATGCCGCTTTCTCTGGCGTTAGTAAATAGAGTTCAGAGATAGCAGACTAGGCACGGATAGGAGCATATTTCCGGGTGCGGATCATGCGGCCAGTTGGGCGGGGCTGGCGCCGGCTAATCACGAGAGTGGTGGCAAGCGGCACAACGCCCGCACCCGAAAGGGGAATCGTTGACTGCGGCGGGCCTTGTGCCAATCTGCCTGGGCGGTGGCGCGCAAGAAGAACTGCTATCTGACCGCGTTATTTTATCGTCGGGCGCGGATCCACGGAATGAAAAAGGCGATCGTAGCGGTGGCCCACCAGATACTGATCATTGCCTACCATCTGCCGCGAGATGGTGGGGTGTATCAGGACAAGGGTGGCGATTTTTCGATCGGCTGAATCCGGAACGGACAAGCAAACGCCTTTCCCAACGACTGGAACGGCTGGGCTACGAAGTTATTCTCAAACCTCGCGTCGAAACCGTCGGGCAGCCCGTCGTGGCGAAGCGGCCATGGGGTAGACCACGGAAGGCGTCAAAAACGCAAGTTGCTGATAACGCGCCGGCTACGTAAACCCCGTTTTCGAAAAATCGGGTTTGGCGCGATACACTAGATCTTGCAACCGAAAAATGGCCGCCCGCGCGTTTGCGCCGTTAGTTTTCTGAACACTACTCCACTGGTCTGGGGCATGCTGCATGGCCCGCAGCGCGATTTCTTCGACCTGGATTTTCAAATACCGGCGATTTGCGCCGATCATGTGGCTTCGGGCCGGGCGGATATCGGGATCATTCCGTCGTTTGAGCTGACGCGGCAGGATCTGGCGATCGTGCCGGGGACGGGTATTGCCTGCCATGGGCCGGTGCGCAGCATTCTGCTGGTTTCGAAGGTGCCGGCCGGGGAGATACGGCGGCTGGCCGTGGATTCGAGTTCGCGGACATCGGTGCAACTGGCGCGCGTGCTGCTGGCGCGGCGCTACGGAGCGCGGCCCGAGTTGATTGCGCATCCGCCGGATCTCGAGGCGATGCTGCGGCTGGCGGATGGCGCGCTGGTGATCGGCGATCCGGCGCTCGAACTGGATCCGGCCGCGCTGCCATATGAAGTCCACGACCTGGGCGGTGAGTGGGTGGAGAGCACCGGTCTGCCAATGGTGTTTGCCGTATGGGCAGGACGGAAGGAAGCCATCACGCCGGAAGCGGTCGAGGCATTTCAGCAATCGTGCCGGTATGGGCGCGAGCGAATCGAGGAGATCGTGGCGGCGGAATCGCGCAAACGCGGGTTTGCGCCGGAGCTGGTACGCGAGTATCTGACGCGCCACATTGTCCACGAACTGGGGGAGCGGGATTACGAGGGGCTGGACCGATTTCTCAGGGAGGCGATGTCGGTTTCGAAGAGCGCTGCGGAGGGGTAGGGGGAATTTGATGCGCACAACGCGCGGATCCGGGTTGACGGTGAAGCCTATGCCGCGGTAAGCGCGACCAACGAATTTAACCGGACAGCTATTCGGGAATGAGCGGGACCGCTCCCTGACGGTCGTGGCTCAGAAACACTGGCGCGTTTCGCACGGTCCGCAGGCGAAAGCGTCTACCCCACTTAGTGCGAGGCGGCGCCGCCGCGCTTTTGGGCGACCGCGATTCTGGTTTGGGCGCGCAGCACGCGGGCGACGGCTTCGGCGGGATCGAGTCCCAGGGCGGGATTGGTTACGGAAACCTGGGCGTGGCCGGCTTCGGCACGGGCCTTTTCGAGGTCGATTTCCTCGGGCTTTTCGGCCTCATCGGCGAGCACGCGGACGTGGTCCCCGCGCACTTCGAGGAAGCCGCCGAGCACGGCCAGATAGTGCTCGCGTCCGCCGGTTTTGTAGGAAAGCTCGCCGATGCCGAGTTCGCCGAGCATGGCGGCATGGCCCGGGAGGATACCCAAATAGCCGTCCCTCCCGGGGACCTGCACTTCATCTACCTGCTCATGAACCAGCTCGCGCTCGGGGGTGACTACTTCCAGGTCCAGGGGCATCGCGTTCCTTATATTATTGCTTGCGCAGGGCCTGGGCGCGCTCCTGCACTTCTTCGATGGTGCCTTGCATGTAGAAGGCCTGCTCGGGAAGATCGTCGTGCTTGCCTTCGGCGATCTCGCGGAAGCCCTTGATGGTATCGGCCAGCTTGACGTATTTGCCGGGAACTCCGGTGAACTGTTCGGCCAC
This sequence comes from Bryobacteraceae bacterium, assembly GCA_035294665.1. Lineage (GTDB taxonomy): Bacteria > Acidobacteriota > Terriglobia > Bryobacterales > Bryobacteraceae > PSRJ01. Next base: position 2,276 of record DATGKM010000094.1, read on the forward strand.
ATGGAACGGCTGGGAGAGGAAGCGCTGGATTTTACGGGCGCGCGCGACGGTGAGTTTGTCTTCGTCGGAGAGCTCGTCGATGCCGAGGATGGCGATGATATCCTGCAGGTCCTTATAGCGCTGCAGAATGCCTTTGACCATCTGGGCGACCTGATAGTGATCCTGGCCGATGATGTTGGGATCGAGAATGCGCGAGGTGGAGGCGAGCGGGTCGACGGCGGGATAGATGCCGAGGGCGGCGATTTCGCGGGAAAGGTTAGTGGTGGCGTCGAGGTGCGCGAAGGCCGTGGCCGGGGCGGGGTCGGTGTAATCGTCGGCGGGCACGTAAATGGCCTGCACGGAAGTGATCGAGCCCTTCTTGGTGGAGGTGATGCGCTCCTGCAGTTCGCCCATTTCGGTGGCCAGATTGGGCTGGTATCCGACGGCGGAAGGCATGCGGCCGAGCAGCGCGGAGACTTCCGAGCCGGCCTGGGTGAAGCGGAAAATGTTATCGATGAAGAGGAGCACGTCCTGGCCTTCCTCGTCGCGGAAATACTCGGCGACGGTGAGGCCGGTGAGGCCGACGCGGAGGCGGGCGCCGGGCGGCTCGGTCATCTGGCCGTAAATGAGGGCGCACTTGGATTTCCGCCAATCGTGGGGATCAATGACGCCGGATTCCTGCATTTCGAGCCAAAGGTCGTTGCCCTCGCGGGTGCGCTCGCCGACGCCGGAAAACACGGAGACGCCGCCATGTTTCATGGCGATGTTGTTGATGAGCTCCTGAATGATCACGGTCTTGCCGACGCCGGCTCCGCCGAACAGGCCGATTTTGCCGCCGCGGAGGTAGGGCTCGATGAGATCGATGACCTTGATGCCGGTCTCGAACATTTGCATTTCGGTGGCCTGCTCTTCGAAGGCCGGGGCGTGGCGATGAATGGGATAGAACTTTTTGGCTTCGACCGGACCCATTTCGTCGACGGGCTGGCCGAGCACGTTGAGCACGCGGCCGAGGGTTTCGGGGCCGACGGGCACCTGTACGGGGTGGCCGAGGCTGATCGCCTGCATGCCGCGGACGAGCCCTTCGGTGGGCTGCAAGGCCACCGTGCGGACGCGGCCTTCGCCGATATGCTGTTGGGTTTCGAGAATAATATCGATGGGCTCGGGGACATCGAAGCCCTGGCTGGTCACCTGGATGGCCGTGTACACCGGCGGGATTTGACCTTCGGGGAACTGGCAGTCTACGGCCGGTCCGGCGACCTGGACGACTTTTCCGATTACGTGTCCGTTGGTGGTGGTTGACATATGTTTTTAAACTCCAGAACCGCTCCCTTACGGTCGCGGCTCAGAACTGCGCCGGCTTTTGGCCGGTCGGCAGGCGAAAGCGCCTGCCCCACTTTATCTGGCGCCAGTTAAATTGCTTATCCGGCGGCGGCGCCGCTGACCACTTCGATAATCTCCTTGGTGATGCTGGCCTGGCGCACGCGGTTCATATAGAGGACGAGGCGGTCGATCATATCGGCTGCGTTGGATGTGGCGGCGTCCATGGCGGTCATGCGGGCGGCGTGTTCGGCCGCCGCGGTTTCGAGCAGCGCGCGGAAAAACTCCATCTCCACGTAGCGCGGCAGCAAGGCGTGCAGAATCTCCTCGGGCGGCTCCTCGAAAATGTAGCTGACGGGTTCGGCGCCTTCGGGAATTTCGACGGGGAGCACGCGCCGGAGGACAACCTTCTGAGCCACAACGCTTTTGAATTCGTTGTAGAGCAGGTAGACCGCGTCGGTTTCGCCGTCGCGGTACAGATTCATGGCTTTATGCGCGAAGGGGCGGGCATCGCCGGCGGAAGGACGCGCAAAATTCAAGCTGTCCCCGGAAATGCGCGCGCCGCGCTTGCGGAAAAAATCGCGGCCTTTGCGGCCGATCAACTCGAGGGTGACTGCGGCATCGCGATGTTCGACGATGAACCGCTGCGCGCCGCGAATGAGATTGCTATTAAAGGCGCCGGCCAGACCTTTATCGGCGGTGACGAGCACCAGCAGGATACGCCGTTCGTCGCGGCGGACGAGCAAAGGATTGGCGCCTTCATCGCCATCGGCCGCGGCCGAAGCCACGTTGGCGAGGACCTGGCGCAAAGCGGAGACGTAGGGACGCGCGGCGATGACGCGATCCTGCGCGCGCCGCAGCTTGGCGGCCGAGACCATCTTCATGGCCTTGGTGATCTGCTGGGTGTTTTTGACCGAGCGGATCCGGCGCCGGATATCGATCAGGCTAGGCATGGGAATATTTCAAGCTTTGGCGGCGGCTTTGTTTTCCGCGGTGAAGCGGGTCTTGAATTCCTGGATGGCGGCTTTCATTTTGGCGCGGAGGTTATCGTCCAGGGCTTTTTTCTGGCGGATCTCGTCCCAGATGTCGCGATGGGCGTTATCGATGAAATGGTATAGCTCCTGCTCGAAGCGGCGGCACTGCTCGACCGGGAGATCGTCCAGGAAGCCCTGGGTGCCGGCGAAAATGATGAGGACCTGTTTTTCCAGCGGCAGGGGCTGGTATTGGCCCTGTTTCAGGATTTCCATGAGGTGCTTGCCGCGGTTGAGCTGATCGAGAGAGGCTTTATCGAGATCGGAGCCGAACTGGGCGAAGGCAGCCAGTTCGCGGTATTGGGCGAGGTCGAGACGCAAGGTGCCGGCGATGGCTTTCATGGCCTTTGTCTGGGCGTTGCCGCCGACGCGGCTGACGGAGATGCCGACGTTGATGGCAGGGCGCTGGCCGCTATTGAACAGATCGGCTTCGAGGAAGATCTGGCCATCGGTGATGGAGATAACGTTGGTGGGGATGTAGGCCGAAACGTCGCCCGCCTGGGTTTCGATGAAGGGCAGGGCGGTGAGAGAGCCGCCGCCATGCTTTTCGCTCATTTTGGCGGCGCGTTCGAGCAGGCGGCTGTGGAGGTAGAAAACGTCGCCGGGATAGGCTTCGCGGCCGGGCGGGCGGCGGAGCAGGAGGGAGATTTCGCGGTAGGCGGCGGCGTGCTTGGAAAGATCGTCGTAGACGCACAGCACATGCTTGCCGCGATCGCGGAAATATTCGCCCATGGCGCAGCCGGCGAAGGGGGCCAGGTATTGCATAGGAGCGGGATCGGAAGCCGAAGCGGCCACGACGACGGAGTATTCCATGGCGCCGTAGTTTTCGAGGGTCTTGACGACCTGGGCGACGGTGGACTGCTTCTGGCCGATGGCGACGTAGATACAGATCATGTCGCCGCCCTTCTGGTTGATGATGGTATCGAGCGCGATGGCGGTCTTGCCGGTCTGGCGATCGCCGATGATGAGCTCGCGCTGGCCGCGGCCGATGGGGATCATGCCATCGATAGCCTTGATGCCGGTCTGCATGGGCTCCTTGACCGGCTGGCGGTCGATGACGCCGGGGGCCAGGCGCTCGACGGGGTTGTACTCGGTGACGTGGACCGGGCCTTTGCCATCGAGCGGTTCGCCGAGCGCATTGACCACGCGTCCGATGAGCGCTTCACCGACGGGCACGGACATGATGCGGCCGGTGCGCCGCACCTCGTCGCCTTCCTTGATGCGTGTGTAGTCGCCGAGCAACACCGCGCCCACCTGGTCTTCTTCCAGGTTCATGGCGATGCCGGCCACGTCATGCGGGAACTCGATCAACTCTCCGGCCATGACCTTCTCGAGGCCATGGATGCGGGCGATGCCATCGCCCACGGAAATCACCGCGCCTACTTCCTGGACGTCGATTGCGCGCTCGTAGTTTTCAATCTCCTGGCGGAGAATGCTGGTGATTTCATCCGCTGCTATATGAGCCATAAAAACTCCCTAACCAACCGCGTCCTTTGGGGTCGCGGCTCAGAACGTAAAACCAAAATGCCGCGCTGCGCGCGGTTGGCAGGCTGAAGCCTGCCCCACTAACTTAATCCTGCATAATGAGGCGGCGCTCCAGGGATCGCAACTGGCCCCGGACCGAGCCATCGTACACCGTGGAACCAATGCGCGCCGTAGCGCCGCCGATCAACGATTCATCGATTTTGAACTGCATGCGCACGCGCTTGCCGCTGAGGCGTTCCAGGCTGCCGTTCAACGTGCCGCGCTGCTCCGGGCTTAACTCCCGCGCGGAAGAAACCTGGGCCCGTACGTAGCCCATACGGTGATCGAGTTGCAGGTCGAAAGCCTCGGCAATTTCCCCTAGCAGGGGGATGCGGTGATGGCCAACGACTACGAACAGAAAATTGCGAATCACGGAGGACAAGCGCAGGTCTTCGGCAATGCGGCCGACGACCGCTTTTTTCCGGCTGACGGGCACGGCGGGCGTGGTGAGGGCAGTGTACAGTTCGCCCGAAGAGCGCAGGGTCTGCACGAAAGCTTTCAATTCGTCCAGCGCTTCCTGCGGCTGGACGGGCGAGGAAGCGCCCATGACGATATCGGCCAGGGCTTCAGCGTATCGCGCGGCTACTGCGGTCAAAGTCATAGAAGGGAATCAGGCTTGCGCGGCGCGGCCTTCGGGGCCGGAGCCGTCCAGGTTTTCGACAAAGCCGCCGATGAGGGCATCCTGAGTGGCAACATTCATGCGGGCGCGGATCTTGCGTTCGGCCAAGCCGATCGCGAGTTCGGCCACGTAGCGCTTCAATTCGGCGCGCGCCGCTTTGCCGGCGGCGGCGATCTCCTGATCGGAGTGGATGCGGATGCGTTCGCGATCCGCCGCGGTTTTTTCGCGCATGCGCTGCAGTTGGTTTTCCAGTTCCTTTTGGGATTCGGCGCGCAAGGCGGCGATTTCCTTGTCCAGATTGGCCAGGCGCCGAGCCACTTCGGCCGAGCGGCGTTCGGCCTCGCGGCGAGCCTCTTCGCCCTGCACGATATCCTGGCGGATTTTGGCGAGGCGGGTTTGGAAATACGGGCCGGCGGTTTTGGCGACCATCCAGGCCAGGCCGGCGGCCAGGATGACGAAATTGGCGATTACCCAAGCCGGGGAAGGTTCGGTCTGGCCGCCGCCTTCCTGGGCGAAAGCGGGTATGGCGGAAGCGACCGCGAGCGCCAAGCCGCGAGGCGCCGAAAACAAGCCGCGGGACTTCATGCCGCTTGCCCCCGCAGAATGGTTTCGACAATCTGGTTGGCCAACAATTCGCTCTCGCGGGCGAGGCTGTCTTTGGCCGTTTCCACTTCCCTGGCCAATTCGGCTTTGGCCTGCGTCACGGCGGCTTCAGCCTGCTTGCGGGCAGCGCGTAATTCGGATTCGTGTTGCTCCTGCAGCTCTTTATTCATGCGGGCGTGGGCTTCGTAGACCTCGCCACGGGCCTTGCGCAACGCCGCTTCGTATTCGGCGGTTTTGGCGGCCGCCTGCTCGAGGCTCTTGGCTGCCAGAACGCGCGCGCCTTCGCTCGCTTCGTAGCGCTGGTGCAGCAACTTGCGGAGCGGCCGGAAAAAGATTGCCTTCAGATAAAAATGCAGCAGAATCAAAAGGACAAAAGTAGGTATGGCTCTTAGTAGTATCTCGCCTAAAGCGTGCAGCGTGGCTTCCATGTCAGAAGAGACGGGGAGAGGACACAGCCCCGGCTGTGCCTGTCGTTAACTCTAACGGTAGCATGTAGCGAAGATTACAGTCAACCGGGGAGAAGGCCCAGAATTGCCGAACGCAAGGCGAGCGTGAAGACGGCGACGGGAGCCGCGGCGTTTCAGGGGCTTTGCCGGCGTAGCCGGGAATCGAGAGAGCCAAAATGGCGGTTGCCGGGCGAGGCCGTGTTACGGTTGGGACGTGATGAGTTGGCTGATCTGGGCGTTACTCTCGGCGGTCTTCGCGGCAGCAACCGCAATTCTGGCGAAAATCGGCGTGGCTGGCGTGGATGCGAATTTGGCCACCGCGGTGCGGACCACCGTGGTGCTGGGCTTTACCTGGCTGCTGGCGGTGGCCACCCGCCAGCCCGAAATGTTCAAGGGTTTTTCCGCCAATACCTGGTTGTTCCTAATTCTCTCCGGCCTCGCAACGGGGCTTTCCTGGCTGTGCTATTTCCATGCTTTGCAGGTGGGGCCGGCCTCGCGCGTGGCGCCCATCGATAAGCTCAGTGTGGCCATGGTCATTCTGTTCGCCGCGCTCTTTCTCGGCGAAGGCTTGACTTGGGGCAAAGGAATCGGGGGCGCGTTCATCGTGGCGGGAGCCATCGTGATCGCGCTCGACTAGCGCCCGCCTGGGGTAGAATTCGGAAAACTGGAGGTGTTATGAGCCGAAAGCCGATTTTCGTGGGAACCGCCGCGCTGCTCGTTTGCGGCGCGTGGGCAATGCGTGCGCAACAGCCGGAACCCGCCGCCGGCGGGCAGCACAAACTGTACAACACCGCCAAGCAGAAACTGCTGGCGGGGAAGCAGATTTTCGGGGCCACCGTGATGTCCCCCGACCCCAATATATACTGCGCGATGGCCAACTCCGGCTACGATTTCATGTGGATCGAAATGCAGCACAGCCCTATGACCTTTGAAGATGTGGCCCACATGATTTACGCGTGCCGCGGGGCTTCAGCCATGCCGTTCATCCGCGTGCCGGATGCCGAAGAAAGCACGCTGCAAAAGGCGACCGATATCGGCGCGATTGGCATCATCGTGCCCACGGTGGACACCGTCGAAAAAGCGCGGAACGCGGTGAAGTATGCGAAGTATCCTCCCGTAGGCCGGCGCAGCCAGGGCAGCGGCCAATACGGCCAGTTGTGGGGCCGCGACTACCGGCAGACCGCCAACGACAACATGTTCGTGGGTATCATGATCGAGACGCCCATCGGCGTGGAGAACGTGGAGAAGATCGCGTCCGTGCCCGGTATCGATATGATTTTCGCGGCCAGCACCGATCTGGGAAACTTTTCCGGCCACAAACAGGGCGATCCGGAATACGAAGCCATGGTGAAGCGAATTCACGATGTCACTCTGGCCCACGGTATCAAGCTCGGCGGCCCGCAGGCTTGGAAGGACCGGCCGGGATTCACCTTCTTCCAGGCGCCGAGCGAGACGGCGCTGATCCGGCTGGGCGCGCAGGTAAACCTGGGCCTGACGCCGTCGCCTGCCGCGCGGCCGGGTGTGGCCGTTACGGAAGGGACGGGGAAAGAGTAACAGGAACCGCGCTATTGGCGCACGGATTTACCTCAGCACTCGCGGCGCTGGCCGGCCGGCGCGGTGTGCTCGTGGCGCGCGCGCCGCTTGTGTGCCGAAAATCAACACCCCCGCGATGAAGGCCGCCATCACGATGTAGTGAACTACCTCGGAAGGGTGCAACCGGCTTTCGATAAAGGGATCGGTTAAGACCATATCCGCCGCCACTTTCGCCAGAATGGCGACTCCCAGATAGACCAGCACGGGAAACCGGTCCATCAGTTTCGAGAGCAGGTTGCTGGAGAAAACCACGAACGGAATGCTGAGGCCGAGACCAAAGACAATCAACCCGAAGTGGCCGCCCGAAGCGCCGGCGATCGCCAGAATATTGTCCACAGACATGGTGAGATCGGCCGCGGTGATGTACCAGATCGCTTCGACCAGGCGGTGCGCGTTGGGCGCGGCATCCGGCTCTTCGCACACATCGACCATAACTTTATAGGCGATCCACAGCACCAGCAAACCACCCGCAAGCTTGAGAAACGGCAGCGTGAGCAGGCGGGCGGCGACAGCCGTCAGCGCCACCCGAAGCACCACGGCCAAGGCTGCGCCGCAAATAATGCCCCAACGCCGCTGTTTCCGGGGCAGGCCCCGCACCGCCATGGCGATGACCAGGGCATTATCGCCGGCCAACAGTAAATCGATCAGTACGATCGAGAGGCCGCGCAACAGGAACTGGGAAACAGGCATGCTACGCGGGGGCCAGCCGTCCCGTCAACCACAAGCGCCGCCGGCGAAAATAGTTTTGCGCCACGCGCACATCTCTGAGGATCTGCGCCTTCAATGCTTCAGGGCTTTCAAATTTGCGCTCGTCGCGGACCCGGCAGAGAAACTCCACGCGGATGCGGGCCGGCGGCGTTCCTTCCAGGCGGTCGAGCAGGAAAGTCTCCACGGTAAGCTCATTGGCGGCGCCAAAGGTAGGCCGGTAGCCGACGTTGGTGATGGAATTCCACTGGCGCTGCCGGTCGAGACCGGGGGCTAATTCGCAAGTGCGCGTAAGATACACGCCCCGCGCCGGGATCACTTCGGCGGCTGTCTGCAAGTTCAGCGTGGGCACGGTCTGTTTGCTGCCGATGCCCTGGCCGCGCACCACATCGCCATCGAGTGCGTATGGGTGCTGGAGCAGGCGCGCCGCCAGCGCGACCTGGCCGCGTTCGAGCGCGTCGCGAATTGCGCTGCTACTCACAGTGCGGCCGCGGCAGTGAGCCGTCGGAATCGTTTCCGTGGCGAAACCGAGCTGCCGCCCCAGGGCCTCTAAAGTTTGGACATTGCCGGATTGCCGCCGGCCGAAGTGGAAATTTTCACCCACCAGCACGGCCTTTGCGCCCAGCTTGCCCGCAACGATGTCGCGGGCGAATTGCTCGGGCGAGAGTTCGGCGATCTCCCGAGTGAACGGCAGAATGAGCACCTGCTCGATGCCCAGTTCGGCCATCAGTTCGGCGCGGCGTTCGGCAGTGGTGAGCAGCCGCGGCGTGCGCTCCGGCGCCACGACGCGCGTGGGATGGGGATCGAATGTGAGGGCGGAGGGCTTCCAGCCGCGTTCCGCGCCCAACGCAACCGCGCGTTCGAGGATGCGTCGATGCCCCAGGTGCACGCCATCGAAGTTACCAATCGTGAGCACGCTCGGACCGAAGTCGGCGGGCGTCCCGGCCAGGCTGCGGTAGATTCTCATTCCGCTCCGGAGCCTTCCACCAGAAGTTCGAGGCCGTCGAATGCCAGCCGGACATTCGGCGGCAGAAGGCTTTCGGTGCGCTCGTGCGCCAGATCGTGCGAGATGTGCGTGAAAAATGCCCGCCGCGGCGCCAGCTTCTCCACGGTTTTCACCGACCGTTCCACGGTCGAGTGCGTCGGATGCGGCTTGTGCCGCAGAGCATCGAGAAAGAGCACGTCGAGCCCGTACAGACGCTCCATTGACGCTTCCGGAATTTCGCTGTGATCGGTCAGGTAGGCCGCGTTACCGAAGCGGTAACCGTAAATGGGCGCGCTGCCGTGCAGGATGCGAATGGGCTCAAACTCCAGGCCGAACAGGTCGAAGCCAGCGCCATCGATAACGTGGGTGGCCAGTTGCGGCACGTTCGATTCCTTTGCGGCGCCGTCGAAAATATACAGGAACACGCGGCGAATGGCTGCCATGGTGTCTTCGGAAGCGTAGATCGGAATCTGGCCCTTCTGGCGGAAATTGTACGGGCGAACGTCGTCGAGGCCCATGATGTGATCGGCGTGCGAATGCGTGTAGACGACGGCATCGAGCCGCTCGAGATGTACGCGTAGGGCCTGCGCGCGAAAATCCGGGGTGGTATCGATAATCACGTTGTGCCCCGCGTAGCTGACCAGGATGGAGGGCCGCAGGCGCTTATCGCGCGGATCGGTAGAGCAACAGACGGCGCAATGGCAGCCGACCGTGGGCACCCCCACGCTCGTGCCGGAGCCGAGCACCGTAATTTTGAATGCCGGAGCGGCCATTCACGAGTTCTGAGCGGAGGCTCCGCCGGTGGCGGCCTTGGGCGCCTCCCGCGCGGCTTCCTCCGAAATCTGCACGAAGCGGAACCGCAGCTCGGTAAGGGAGTTCTCCAAAAGGCGCTGCTCTGCCAGCGTCAGATTTCCCTTGGTCTTTTCGAGCAAAACGCCCATCAAGTCGATGGTGTGCCGCGCCAGTGGCAGCTCCGGCTTCGGTTTTTCCTCGCCAAGCTGCATGAGCCCGAGCTGCATTTCGGCCTGCGCGCGGAGCGAAATGATCAGGAACTCGAATGTGGGGGGTGGCAGGGGAATGGAGAAGTTTTCGTCCCGCTGTTCCGGGCTTTCCTCGTCGCTCATCTCCCTCATTTTACAACGGGGGCTTCGCTGTTCCAGCTTGCGGCACCCGCGAACTGCGGACAATATAGGACGGACCCGGTGGCCGGCTTACGGTCCGCCCTGCAACTTCGCGCGCTACGCCTTTTTCCGCCGCAAACGCCAGCCCAGGTAGATCATCAGGCTATTCGGCTGAAAAAACGCGCTGTCGTCTACTGCGCCTCCACCCGGGTCGCCGGCATCCGTAAAGGAGGTCACTTAGGGACAAAAAGCCCTCGGACCACTTTATCCTGTGATGGCTCTAACCGGACAGGGTTCTGTACATAGCCGCGCGATTAGCGGCCTGTGATACTTACAGTGCGTTCTGAATGCGGACTCGCTCTGTTCGCGTGCTTGATTGCTTTCCGCCCAAATGCCTTGCCGGGATTGGGCGCGTGGTCCATCGAACGCGGCCGTCCCCGGCTCGCTAAACCCGTTTGGAAACCTGGTAACCGATCAGAAGAAACAGGCCCGAGAGCGTCAGAATGGAGAGTACCCGTGGCAGGGAAACGCCGGAAGCGCCCGAGAGCCACGTGGCCGTGAGCGCAATCGCCACGAGAGCGGCGATGCTTTGTAACACCAGAATGGCGCGGTAGCCAATCGTCCCGCCCGTTTGCTTCAACCAGAATGCCGGCACTGCCGCTCCTTGTACTTGATTCGCGACTGGCGGAAACAGAAGCCGGATCGCGGAGCACAACAGCAGGCTCATGCCGGAGCCATCCAGGAATATCCGGAAAGGGATGGCAGCCACGGGCCAACTAAACCGGAAGCAGGTCTGCACAAAAAGCGCGAAAGCGATGCCGACTGCGGGGCCGCGGGAAAGCATCAGCGCCGCGCGCCGGCCCGGCTTCGCATACGCGTCCTCCAGAACGATGCCCAGCAACACCGCCACTACCGGGACAGCCAAATGCAACAGGCCGCCTTCGCCGCCGAGGAAACCGCGATCCGCAGCCCGTGCCGCGCCTGCAAATGCTACGTACAGCGCAAACGCGTGCATCAGCAAAACCTGCGGGTCCGCGGTCCGGCGAATTCTGCTCAGAATCACCCAAGGCGCGGTGCGCAGCGCTTCGCAGGCGTACTGCGCGGGCGCAACATAGCGCTCATGCAAATCGCCCAGCACTTCCTCGCGGCAGGCGGGCGGAAGCAGGATCGCGAGAATCGCCTCGGCGGCGCGGGAAGGGGCGGTGCGCTTCAGCGGGTCTCTTTTCCCCATTGCCTTCCCCACTGTTTCACCCATTCCTTCCCCCAAACCTGCGAGACCGCATCCCACATGCGCTTCGCGGCGACCGCCGATTCCTCCAGCGCGCGCTCGCCCAGGGCCTCGATCTTATAGCATCGCTTCGAACGGCCGCCCCGCTCCGGCGTCGGGTCCGATAACCACGACGCCACCAGCCCTTTATCTTCCAGCCGGTCGAGCGTCACGTACACGGCTCCTAACGACACGTCCTTGGGCCCCGCCAACTCCTGTACTTTGGCATGAATGGATACGCCGTAAGCGCCTTCCTTCAGCGCCAGTATCGCCGCCAGCACCAATTGCTCGAACTGGCCGAGAGAATCGGGCTTCGCCATTTGTCAAACAGTGTAAGACAAATCGGGAGTCCGGTCAAGCCTGTGTGTGGCGGTTCGGGGCGGGGCGGCTCAGAAGCCGTTGCCGCGATGATTGACCAGCGCGAGGAACTCGTCGCGTGTTTTCTTGCGGTCGCGGAAGGCGCCCAGCATGGCGCTGGTCATCGCCCCGGAGTGCTGCTTTTCCACACCGCGCATCATCATGCAGAAATGGCGCGCTTCGCAAATTACGCCTACTCCCACCGGGTCCACGGTTTCCTGAATGGTCTGCGCGATCTGTTGGGTCATCCGTTCCTGAATTTGCAGGCGCCTGGCGAACGCGTCCACGATGCGCGGGATCTTGCTCAGTCCGAGCACCTGCTGCCGCGGCAGGTAGGCCACGTGGACTTTCCCGAAGAAGGGCAGCAGGTGGTGCTCGCACAGGCTGAAGAATTCGATATCCCGCACCACCACCATCTCGTCGTACTTCACCTCGTACAAGGCGTTGTTGACGAGTTTTCCAATATCCGTCGTGTAACCGCTGGTCAGAAAACGCAGCGCCTGCTCGACCCGCTCCGGAGTGCGCAGCAAGCCCTGCCGCGCCGGATCTTCGCCCAGCTTGGCTAAAATGTCCTTGACCAGCGGCGCAATGTCCGCTGCCCGGCCGGGCCGGATTACTTTCACGACGGCTTTACTCGATTTCGTTGGCATGTACTTGGAAGATGTTGCGCGGGGTTTCTTCGATACAAATCCCATCCAGGCGCGGCCACTCGCCTGCGAACGCCGTTCTCCAACTCCCTTTCAACCGCCCGCAGATGGCCGCTGCCAGGTTTTCCGAGGTGGGCGGCGCCGCGCGAAACCAATCCACGTCGGCATTCAGATTCCGGTGGTCGAGCCGGTCCAGGATTTCCCGCTCCACCAATTCGTCCAGCGCCGCGATGTTGACCACCCGCCCGGCCGCGTTCGTCGGCCCGCACGCGGTCACACGCAGCACGTAGTCGTGTCCGTGCCCGTAGGGATTGTTGCATTTGCCGTAGATACGCGCATTTTCCGCGTCGGTCAGCGCGGCCGAGTAAAGCCGGTGCGAGCACGAAAAGCGATAGCGCCTCGTTACCCGAAACAAGCTCACGCCAGTCACCGCTCTTCCCCCGTGTAATCCACCCACAAGTCCGCTGTCTCGTATAACCGCACTTGCCGCAGTTTGCGGCCCTCCCGATCAAGTGCCGGCTCCAGCCGCCGCCAGATCTCGCGCGCGATATTTTCCGCCGTCGGATTCACGCGGTCAAACGGCGGCACTTCGTAATTCAGGAAGCGATGATCGTACAAAGCCATCACTTCCCGGTTCAGCAGGTCCTTCAAATCCTTAAGGTCCAGCACCATTCCCGTTACGGGATCGGGCGCGCCTTCCACGCTGACCTCCAGCACGTAGTTATGTCCATGCCCGTGCGGAGAGGCTTCCGCCCCGAACAGCCGCCGGTTCTCCTCCTCGGAAAGCTCCGGCACGCGGCAAACGTGCGAGGCCGAGAATTCGATCTTTCGCGTGATGAGCATCATTGATGGGACGCGCTCACGTCACTCCCGCGTCCCGGAAGATACACTAGAATTATAGCTATGATCGCTCACCAGCCCGAGACGGGCGTCGAGCCCGCCCGCGCCAGCCGCACGCCGGGTGCGCGCACCGCCAGACTCGATTGGGTTTTGCGCGCCGGAATTATAGTGCTGTCGGTGGCTCTGGTCTACGTCCTGTACGCGGCGATTCACGAGCGAGTCGTGGTCGCCGGCGATAAGGCGCCCGCTTTCACTATCACCACCGACGATGGCCATCAAATTTCTGTCCCGAACTTCGGCGGCAAGCTTCTGGTTTTGAACTTCTGGGCAAGCTGGTGCGCGCCTTGCGTCGAGGAGACGCCCTCTTTGAGCGAATTCGCCCGCCGCTATGCCGGCAAGGGCGTCATCGTCCTGGGTGTCAGCGTGGACCGCGATGCCTCCGCGTACCAGAAATTTCTCCAGCATTTCCGTCCCGCTTTCCTTACCGCGCGTGATTCCAAAATCCACGAAGATTACGGCACGTATATCTACCCCGAAACCTATTTCATCGATTCAAGCGGGCGCGTAGTGCGGAAGCTCGATGTCGCCGGCATCGATTTCACCGATCCGAAGATGCTCTCGTTCGTCGATTCGTTGCTGTAAGCCATGCCGCCCGCGCGCCGTCCGCTTGTTATTGGTGCGATCCTGTTCCTGGCTGCCGCCCGGGCCGGCGCCTCGGTCGCCAACGACGCCCAACTGCTTGTGGCCGCTCACCAGCTTCCCCTGGCCGCGCAGGAGGTGAAGGCGGCCCAGGCGAAACTCGGCCCAAATCCGGAAATTGCCGCGGCTCTTTCCTGGCTGGCCCGCGGCGCTCTCGACGAAAAACAACTTGCGCAGGCGGACGCCTACGCCACCGAAGCCCGCAATATGGCACTCCACGTTTTGGGCATTCGTAACCTCGATTCCGACCCGTGGCTGCCGACCGCACTGGGCGCGGCCATCGAAGTACATGGCCAGGTGCTGGCGGCGCATGGCCAGAGAGCCGCGGCGCTGGCTTATCTGCGCCAGGAGCTGAATTCCTGGGGCCACACCTCCCTGAACGAGCGTATTCGGAAAAATATCAACCTGCTCAGCCTGGAAGGCAGGCCGGCCCCCCCGCTGGAGGGCTTCAATCTGGCTTCGCTTAAAGGCCGTCCGGTGATCCTGTTCTTCTGGGCGCATTGGTGCCCGGACTGCAAAGCCGATGCGCCGATTATTGCCGCCGTGCGCCAGCGCTATGCTTCTCAGGGCCTGACCGTCGTCGGCCCGACCCGCCTCTATGGCTACGCTGCCGGTGGCGACCCGGCCACCCCGGCCGCTGAAAAACAGTACATCGAACAGATCCGTCAGCATTATTACAGTGCGCTCACAGGGATGCCGACCCCGGTGAGCGCCGCCAATTTCGAAGTCTATGGCGCCAGCACCACACCAACCTTGGTGCTGCTGGACCGCGCCGGAATCGTGCGCCTTTATCACCCCGGCGCTATGTCCGAGCAGGAGCTGGCAAGCAGGGTGCAGGCCCTCCTGCGCTGACCGCCTGCGCAGCCGGAGTCGACTTCCGCTACCCAAGCACCCGCTCGATTTCGGCCGCATCGTTCGGCACCACCACCGGCTGATTTCCAAATGTGGATTCGAGCCGCTTTCCGTGCGGGTCCTCCAGCGCGCCAGTGTGATACCGGTAGATGTAATCCGGATCTTTCAAAACGTGTCCGGTCAGTACCGCCACCACGTCGGCATCCGCCCGCATCACCCCAGCAGCCCTCAACTTCCGGATACCTGCCAGCGTCGCGGCCGATGCCGGTTCGCAACCGATGCCGCAACGCCCTATGACGGCCTTCGCATCCGCGATTTCCTGCTCGGTAACCTTCTCCGCCACTCCTTCGGAAACCATCACTTCATGGAGCGCCTTCGGCCAGGAAACCGGATCGCCAATCTTGATCGCCGTTGCCAAAGTCTCCGGGCGCCCCACGGCCTGCAGGCGAGCCTTGGCGCGGCCACGCAATTTTTGTGTTTCGCGGACCAGTTCGCAAAACGGCGCCGCCCCTTCCGCCTGAATTACGGCCAGCCGTGGCAGGCGGCCGATCAGTCCCAGTTCCTTCAATTCCCGCAGTGCTTTTCCGAAAGCCGCGGTATTTCCCAGGTTGCCGCCCGGCAGTACCACCCATTCCGGCGGATTCCAATCGCGCTGGTCAAGCATTTCCGCCATGATCGTTTTCTGCCCTTCGATGCGGAACGGATTAATCGAGTTCAGAAGGTAAATCCCGATCCGCTCCGCGAGCCGCCGCACCAGCGCCAGGATCTGATCGAAATTCGCCTCCACCTGCAGCGTGCGCGCGCCATATTCGAGCGCCTGCGCCAGTTTGCCGTAGGAGATATTCCCGTGCGGAATGAAAATGATCGGCTGCAAGCCGGCCGCGCTGGCATAAGCCGCCATCGAAGCCGAAGTATTTCCGGTTGAAACACAAGCCACCCGCG
>DATGKM010000095.1:0-25551 GCA_035294665.1 Bryobacteraceae bacterium
ACGACCCCGTCTCCAGCTGCTGAACCGCTGCCAGTTTTACTTCCTTCGTGAACTTCCTTCGAGACAACGACATGAGTAGAATTCTCCATTCGATGAAATTCGACTCTTAACTGTTTGTCTCAATTTAGGGGACAAGTCCAAGCCCATTCAGCAACTCTTTTTTTGTCGGATTCTGCGTCTCCATCTTGTTCTCCATTTTGACGGAGAACAGCGTTTACACAAAATGTTTTACACCCTCACTCTTGGCTACCGCGGAGGCCCCCGCCGAGTACGGCCACAGCGCGGGAAGCCAGGTAATTATGGTCGCCAAATCCGGAACCAACGAAATTCACGGCAGCATCTTCGAGCTTGTTTCTGACGCGGTGGCGAGCGGCCGCGGCATCGCCCTCGTTCCCATACAGCCGGGCTGGCCGCCCGTGCCAACCGGGCAATTTCCGCCGGCGCCGTTCCGAAACGCCGCCGCTGCTCGCGCGGATCTTCGTTCAGAGGACCGCACATTACACACACCGCCAGGAACCGTTCCCCCACGTCGATTCCGGCGCATCGTTCCACCGCCGCGCAATTATGGTCTATTCTCCTCCCGCGCAGGACAACAGCTGGCATCTCTACGAATACCTTCTTCCGCGGCTCAACTGTGCCACTGGGGGGGGCACCATGTCAGCCTTGCCTGCGTAACACGACTCTGCCATATTTTCATCGCCTGGGGTGAGATCGCCCCTCATTGCGGTTTCGTTTTGTTCAGTTTCCTGTCCCGTTCGCCTTCTCCGGCTCGTAGAAACTCAGCGCATTATCCCCCTGCTTGACCACCCGCCTCCGCTCGAGTTTAGAGTGCGTCTCTGGCAAACTCCGGTGCACCGAGTGCTGGATTACGGCCAATGGCGGGCGCATCTCGGCCAGCCGGTCCAGCAGCGCAATGTACTCGCGTTCCACTTCGTAAGGCGGGTCGGCGAAGACGATCTCGGCCGGGTAGCGGCTCAGCGTCAGCAGAACGGGACCGGTCACCACGGTCGCGCGCGGCTCCAGTCCCAGCCCGGCGAGGTTCTCGCGAATCACCTCTAGCGCCGGCCGGCTACGCTCCAGAAAAAAGGTGTGCCGTGCGCCGCGGCTTAGGGCTTCTATCCCCACCGCGCCCGTGCCTGCGTAGGCATCCACGAAGATGGCCCCGGCGATGCGCGGCGTCAGAATATCGAACAAGGTTTCGCGCAGGCGGTCCGGAGTCGGCCGTGTGGCCAGACCCGGAATGCTCTTCAGACGGCGCGATCGCAATTCTCCGGCGATCACCCTCATCTACCACCCCCCATCAGCCCACCGTCACCAGGCCGTAGCGCCGCTGCCAATGGTCCCGAATATAGGTC
Organism: Bryobacteraceae bacterium; assembly: GCA_035294665.1. Lineage (GTDB taxonomy): Bacteria > Acidobacteriota > Terriglobia > Bryobacterales > Bryobacteraceae > PSRJ01. Next base: position 1,356 of record DATGKM010000095.1, read on the forward strand.
ACCGCCGATTGCAGCAATTCGGGCGTGGGCGGATGGGTCACGAAATCCACCGCCTCCCGGCGCGCCGCTTCTAAAATATCCGGGTCGCGCAAAATGTTCGCCACCCGCAGCGAAGGCAGGCCGGATTGCTTTGTGCCGAAAAATTCGCCCGGCCCGCGCAATTTCAAATCCATCTCCGCAATGTGGAAACCGTCGTTCGAATCCACCAGGGTACGGATCCGCTCGCGCGCCGTATCGTTCATCTTTTCCGTCACCAGGATGCAGTAGCTCTGCGCCGCCCCGCGGCCCACGCGCCCGCGCAACTGGTGCAACTGCGCTAGCCCGAAACGCTCCGCCTGCTCGATCACCATCACGGTGGCGTTGGGCACGTCAACCCCCACTTCGATCACCGTGGTCGAAACCAGAATCTTCGTGCCGCCCTCCTTGAAGCGCTGCATCACCGCTTCTTTTTCATTGCCGCCCAGCCGCCCGTGCATCAGCCCGATGGGGATTCCCGGGAAAACCTGGCGCGCCAGGTGATCGTACATCTGCTGCGCCGCCTTCATTGCCCGAGTCTCCGATTCCTCAATCACCGGGTAGACCACGTACGCCTGGCGCCCTTCGTCGATCTGCTTCTTCAGAAAGCTGTAAACCTGCTCGACGCGGTCGCTGGTGGCATGCTTCGTGATGATCGGCTTGCGGCCCGGCGGAAGCTGGTCGATGATCGAAACGTCCAGGTCGCCGTAAAGCGTCATCGCGAGCGTGCGCGGAATGGGCGTGGCGGTCATCACCAGCACGTCCGGGTGAACGCCTTTCTGCACCAGGCCCAGCCGCTGCAGTACGCCGAAACGGTGCTGCTCGTCCACAATAGCGAGTCCCAGCCGTTTGAACTCGACATCTTTTTCGAGCAGCGCGTGCGTGCCGATGGCCACGTGCACCAGGCCCTCGGCCACCAGCCTCTTGAGCTGCGCCTTTTCGCGGCCGCTAAATGAGCCGGTCAGCAGCGCCGTCACGTAGCCGATCTTGCCCAAAATCTGCCGGAAGTAGAAAGCGTGCTGCGCCGCCAGAATTTCCGTGGGCGCCAGCACCGCCACCTGGTAGCCGTTCTCGATTGCGATCACCGCGGCTTCCGCCGCCACGATGGTTTTGCCGCTGCCCACGTCGCCTTGCAACAGCCGGTTCATCGGGCGCGGCGCTTTCATGTCGTTCGCGATTTCTTGAATGACGCGCTTTTGCGCCTCGGTGGGCTTGAACGGCAGCATCGCCTTGATCTTCTCCCGCACCCCTTCGTTGAGTTCGAATGCGATGCCCGGCAGCGCTTTGGCCTGCCCGCGCTTCAGCGCGATGCCGCATTCGAGCCAGAAAAATTCCTCGAAGATCAGCCGGAATTGCGCCGGCGAGCGGAATTGATTCAGCAGCCGCAAGTCGGCCTCGGCCGGAGGAAAATGCGTCTGCCGGATGGCGGTCCAACGGTCCGGCATTTTCAGCCGCTGGCGGAGATACGCCGGGAGCCGGTCTTCCACCGGTGCCACCGATTCCAGCACGCGATGCACAATCGACCGCACCAGGCGCGTGGTAATTTTCGAAACCGCTTCGTAGATCGGCACTACGCGCCCCGTGTGCAGGGCCGCTTCGCCTTCCTCATCGTCTCCGGACAGGATCTCGAATTCCGGATGAAGCACGCTCAACTCGCCGGTGAAGCTGTCGAACTCGATCTTGCCGAAAAGGGAAACCTTCATGCCCTCGGAAAGCACGTTGGCCAGATACCCGCCATGAAACCATTTCGCTACCAGCACCGCGCGCGAAGCATCGGTGAAACGCGCTTCGAATAATCCGAGATTCCTCCGCTTGAAGCCGGCAAGTTTCGCCGAGCGGACCTCCGCGATGACCGTCGCCATTTCACCGGGCGCAAGCTGCGCAATGGTCTTCACGTTGCTGCGGTCTTCGTAGCGGAAAGGCACGTAGCCCAGAAGGTCCTCTACCGTGGCCAGGCCCTTTGCCTCCAGCATGGCCGCGCGCGCCGGTCCGACTCCTTTTACGTATGTGAGGGGGGTGGCAAGGTCCACGGTCAGAATGAGGCCCGAAAATTACAGTCTACACGCTACACTGTAAGGTGCTCATGAACAAGTTGCTGCAGAGCAGGCCCACAGGGCTGTTGGCAGGAAAGACGGCTCTCGTTCTGGGGATCGCCAACAAGTGGAGCCTGGCATATGCAATTGCGGAAGGCTTTGCCCGGAATGGGGCCCGCCTCGTGCTGACCTATCTCGGCGAGAAGCAGAAAGAATCCATCGAAGAGTTGAGTAAGCCCTGGAATGTCGCCGCCCTGCTGCCCTGCGACGTCACTAAAGACGAAGACCTGTCCGCTCTCGCCGAAGCGCTCGCCAAACTGGGTGGGCCGGTGCACGCGGCCGTGCACAGCCTCGCATTCGCCAATCGCGAAGACCTCGCCCGGCCCTTCCTCGAAACCAGCCGCGCCGGTTTCCTGCTGGCTCAGGACGTGAGCGCGTATTCACTGGTCGCGGTAGCGCGCGCCACGGCGCCGCTGATGATCGAAGGCGGCTCCCTCACTACCTTGACCTATCTGGGTTCCGCGCGGGTGGTGCCGAATTATAACGTCATGGGCGTGGCGAAAGCCTCGCTCGAAGCGGCGGTGCGGTATCTCGCCCACGATCTCGGCCCGCGCCAGATCCGCGTGAATGCCATTTCCGCCGGGCCGGTGAAAACGGCTTCGGCGCGCGCCGTCAAGGATTTCTCCTCCATTCTGGAGGCGGTGCCGAAATGCGCGCCGCTGCGCCGCAATACCGAGCCCGCCGAAGTGGCGGATGCGGCGGTTTTCCTGGCCAGCGATCTGGGCCGCGGATTGACGGGGAACATATTGTTTGTGGATGCCGGTATGCACGTGATGGGGCACAGCGCATGAAACTCGAGGTCGTGCTGACGGAAGCGGAAATCGCGCAGGAGTTTGCCGAGGCTATCGAAGCGCGCGACCTGCCGGAAAAATTCTTCTATTGGTCGCCGCGCTCGGCCGCTGCCTGGCGCGCCCTGAGTGAGGACGAAAATCTCTACGGCGGATTGACGGGCACCTGGGCCACGCTGGCCGCTCACGCGGGACTGCTGGCTACGGGCTTCAACGGGCCGATTCCCGTGATCAGCTTCGGCGCCGGCGATGGCGCGCGCGACCGTCTGCTCCTCGACGCTTTCCAGGAGTGCGGTTCCGAATGCCGCTACTTTCCCGTGGATGCCAGCCAGGCCCTGCTCGAAGCCGCCTGCGCCGCGGCCGACGACGACGATTTCGAAACCACCGGCATCAAGGCCGATATCTCCAGCCCCGTGCATCTGATCTATGCGGCCGACGCCGCCGAACCGCCGCGCCTGTTCATTATGTCCGGCAACACGCTCGGGGTATTCGATCCGCTAGCGGAAATCCGCTACGTCGCCCAATGCATGAAGGCAGGCGACACATTCCTGGTGGATGGCGAAATCTATGAGGAAAGGGAAATCATGGCGCGCCGCGAAAACCCGGCCGTCTACGGTTTCGTGGATGCCTTGCTGCGGGGCGTGGGCCTCGGTAGGATCGATGGCGAAATTCGCTTCGAGTCGAAAATCGATGAACGCCACCGCGGGCTCTACCAAATTTTGCGCACCTTCCGCGCCCAGCGCGATCTGATGGCGTCCGTGAATGGCGAACACGTGCCGCTCGAACGGGGCGAACGCATCGGGCTGAACTTCACCTACGCCTACAGCCCGGAGACCTTCCGCTGGCTCCTGCAAGATCAGGGCGGTTTCGAAATCTTGCGCGAGTACCCCAGCGCGGACGGGCGGTTCCTGACGGCGGTTTGCAGGAAATAAAAGTCACTCTCCCCAACCCGAGCCGCGAGCGTCGGGGAGCGGCCGCCTTGTACACTGGTAGGCATGTTTGGCCGCGCCCTGGACGGCAGGCTCCCCGCTGTGCTGGCACTGTGTTGCGCGCCCCTGGCCGCCGGGCCGGCCGCGGAGATGGCGCGCGCCGTCCGGGAAACCACGCTCGATCCCGCGGCGTGCTACCGGGTTCGTGACCTCACCCTCTTTAAAGAAGACATTCGCATTTACCTGGCCGATGGCTACCTGATTTTTAGCCATCCGGTGGCCGGCCGCCCCATAGCCGCCGTGTTCACCACCGATGTGGAAAACGGCGGCGGCGAGGTGATTTTGCGGCCCCCGAGTGCGGCGGAACGGCGATCGCTCGCCACCTATACCGGAAGCCCCAACCTGGATGAGCAGTTCCGGGCGGTGCTCCTGTTTTTCACCGGCGATGTGTATCAATCGCTGCTCGCCGAAATGCCGAACAACCCGGTGAACCGCCGCGTGCCCGAAATGGGCCCGCTGCTGGCCGAGAAATGGAACCCCGTGCTGCGCACGTTCAGCGCTGGTCTGGACCTGCGGCTGGCGCTCGACCTTTTGAACAGTTCGCTTTTCAAGCCCGATTTCCTCAGCGCCTCGTTTGAGGACGCGAAGCTGGGTAATTTCGATCTGCTCTATGACCCGGGCAATACCAGCCAAATCTCCGCCGGCCAGCTTGCCTCGCGCGATGGCCATGTGTACTTCGACACGTGGACCCACTTTCCGGCGAAATCCTCGCGCGATGCTCCCGCCCGTCCCGCGGCCGCAAACAACCCCCCGCCCATTGAGCTGAGCGATTACCGCATTACCGCCACGGTATCCCCCGATCTGAATTTGAGCGCGGTCAGTAAAGTGAAGGTAAAGACCAACCGGGAGGGCCTGCGCGTTGTGCCATTCGATATCGCCCAGGAGATGACCGTGAGCGCCGTGTCGGTGAATGGCATGCCCGTCGAATTCGTGGAGCGCGATCAAGCCGTGCGCGCGGCCATCGCGCGCGGCGAAAGTACCTTCTTTCTGGTCATGCCCCCCGAGCCTTTACACGCGGGCGAAGAATACGAATTCGAGTTCCATCATTCCGGAAAAGTCATTCTGGATGCCGGCGGCCGGGTCTACTACGTGACCGCTAGGGGGAACTGGTATCCCAATTTAGGCGGCCTCTTCTCTACCTTCGATCTGACCTTCCGCTACCCGCGCGATCTGGAACTGGTGACGCCCGGAGATGTCGTGGAGGATCGCACTGAAGGCGAGTGGCGGATCACGCGGCGCAAGACTGCGCCTATCCGCCTGGCGGGATTCAACCTTGGGGACTACGCGCACGCGAAGGTAGCAGTTGGGAACTACACCGTGGACGTCTGCGGCAATCGCACGGTGGAACCGGCCCTGCGGCTCAAAGCCATGCCGGAAATCGTCGTGTTGCCGAACCTGCCGCGCCCCCGGCGTGGGGTTCGCGGGCCGGTGCAGCCGGATTCGCTCGCGCCGCCCGTGCCGACGCCCGATCCGGTCGAGCGTCTCGAAAAGCTGGCCACGGAAATCGGCGGCATGGTGCAGTTCATGGCCGCCAACTTCGGACCTCCCGCGCTGCCTCATCTCACCGTTTCGCCCATCCCGGGCAATTTCGGGCAGGGCTACCCGGGGCTGATTTATTTGTCCACGCGTTCGTATCTGAGCCCATCCGCAACGCCGGAGCCGCAATCGCAAGAGATCTTCTTCGATGAGCTGCTGGAGGTGCACGAAGCCGCGCACCAGTGGTGGGGCGCGCAGGTGGCCGGGGCCTCCTATCGCGACGATTGGCTCATGGAAGCGCTCGCGAATTATTCGGCGATGTTGTACCTCGAAAAGACCAGGGGCGAGCACGAGATCGATGAGTTGCTGAACGAGTACCGCACGGCGCTGCTAGCCCATCAGGCAAACGGAGCGCCGGTGGATGCGGCCGGGCCGATTGTGATGGGTGCCCGCCTCGAAAGCTCGCTCGATCCGCGCGCGTGGCGCGCCATCACCTACGGTAAAGGATCCTGGATTCTGCACATGCTGCGTCGGCGGATGGGCGACGAGCGCTTCCTTTCCATGCTCGCCGAAATCATGAAACGGTACGGCCACACCGAGATCACCACCGGGCAGTTCCGCCTGCTCGCCGCCGAATTCCTGCCGCCCAAATCCGACGACCCGAAACTGGAAACTTTCTTCGACCAGTGGGTTTACAGCACCGGCATTCCCACGCTGAAACTGACTTACACTTTGAAGGGCAAAGCAGGCGCGTGGCAATTGTCCGGCACGCTGGCCCAATCGGATGTGCCCGACGACTTCGAGGCGCTCGCCCCCATCGAGATTCAACTCCCGCGCGGCCAGACGATCACCCGCTGGGTGCGCGCCTCGAGTGCCCCGGCCACGTTCGAAGTGAAACTCGCGCAGGCGCCGCTGAAGGTCCTGTTGGATCCGCACAACGCGGTGCTGCGGCGGTAGCCAAAGGAGCTTATGAGCGCAATCACTCTGACGGTGAACGGCCAGGCACACAACCTCGACGTTGATCCTTCCACGCCGCTGCTCTATGTGCTCGGCGACGATCTGGCGCTGAACGGGCCGAAGTTCGGCTGCGGGCTGGGCCAGTGCGGCGCCTGTACGGTAATCGTGAAGGGCCAGGCCGTTCGCTCCTGCGTTACACCAATCAAAAGCGTGGCTGGGGCGGAGATCACTACGTTAGAAGGCCTGGGCACCATCGATAAGCCGCATCCGCTGCAGCGGGCGTTCATCGAAGAGCAGGCGGCGCAGTGCGGCTTCTGCCTCAACGCGGTGATTCTCACGGCGAAGGCATTTCTGGATAAGAACCCCAAGGCGTCCGGCGAGGAAATCCGGCACGCGCTCGGCAACGTGCTCTGCCGCTGCTTCACTAACGTGCGAATGCTGCGCGCCATCGAGCGTTACCAGAAGGAGGTCGCGGGATGACTGCCAATCTCTCCCGCCGCCGATTTGTGCAAACGGCAGGCGCGCTCATTGTCAGTTTCTCGGCCGGGCGCGTAGGCGAAGCCCAGTTCGGAATCGCGCCGATTCCCGGCTCGCCCACTTCGGGCGAACTCGATTCCTGGATCGCCATTGGCGCCGATGGCGCGGTCACAGCCTATAGCGGCAAAGAAGAGTTGGGCCAGGGGATCTCCACCGCGCAGCTTCAACTCGTGGCCGAGGAACTGTGCGTGCCGCTCGAACGCGTAAACCTGATCTACTGCGATACCGCGCTCACGCCCGATCAATCGTATACTTCCGGCAGCCAGTCGCATCCCACCAATTTCAATCACGCGAATCTGGCGCAGGCATGCGCCACCGCGCGGGAAGCGCTGCTGCGGCTGGCCGCGGAACGGCTCGGCATCCCGGCCGAGCGGCTGGTGGCGAAAGACGGCGCGGTGCATGCGCGCGATGCCGCCAAGCAAGTGAGCTACGGCGAGCTGATCGGCGGGAGGAAATTCAACCTGGCGCTCGATCCCAAGGCTCCACGCAAACCGGCCAATGAGTGGACGGTGCTGGGCAAGCCTGTCCCGCAGCGGGATCTGCCGGCCCTGGTAACGGCTCAATTCGAGTTCGTGCACAACGTGCGCGTGCCGGGCATGCTGCATGGGCGCGTGGTGCGCCCGCCGGCCGTGGGCGCAAGCGTAGTGAGCGTGGACGAAAACTCGGTGCGCGGCCTTCCGGGGCTGGTGAAGGTGGTGGTGAAGAAGAATTTCGTGGGCGTGGTGGCGGAAAAGCCGTGGCAGGCCATCCAGGCCGCCAACCAGCTCAAAGTCACCTGGAGCGGCGGTACGGGTCTGCCGGGCCAGGCGGATTTCTACGACTGGCTGCGCAAACAGCCCGCGCGCGATGCCCTCCTGGTCGATTCGAAAGATGTAGACGCGAAACTTGCCGGAGCAGCCACCGTGCTGCGCGCCACCTATCGCTATCCGTACCAGATGCACGGCTCGATGGGGAGTTCGTGCGCGGTTGCCGATGTGAGCGGCGATCGCGCCACGCTGTGGTCGGCTACGCAGGGCGTGTGGTATCAGAAAACCACCTGCGCGCTGCTGCTGGGACTGAAGCCCGAAAACGTGCGCGTGATCTTCCGGCGCGGCTCGGGCTGCTACGGCTTGAACGGCGCCGATACGGTCACTTACGATGCCGCGCTGCTGTCCCAGGCCGCGGGCAAACCGGTCCGCGTGCAGTTGACGCGCAAAGAAGAGATGGCCTGGGAAAATTACGGGAACGCGTTCGTCATCGACTTGCGCGCGGGTCTGGATGCGCAAGGGAACATCGTTGCCTGGGACCACGAGGCCTGGTCGCCCAGCTACGGCAACCGGCCCGGCGCGAATAAGCCGGGGAACGTGATCACGGGGCTGCTGGCGGGCTTCGAGCCGGATGCGTTCACACCCCGGCCGGCCGCGCCTCCCCGCGCCTATAACAACAACAGCAATGCCATTCCTTCCTATTTCGCCGGAAACGTGAACGGCAAGCGCGGCGGCGCGGGAACCGTCGCCAGCGAGCGCGCCCTGGTGCACACCGTGAAATCGCCGTTCTGGACGGGGCCGCTGCGCTCGCCCGCGCGCCTGCAGAATACGTTCGCGCATGAATCGTTCATGGATGAGTTGGCGGCGCGGGCGAAAGCGGACCCGGTCGAATACCGGTTACGCCACTTGAACCACGCGCGCTTGAGCGGTGTGGTCGGGGCCGCGGCGAAGGAGTTCGGCTGGAAGCCCAGGCCGTCGCCCAATGCCAATCTTTCGAAAACCGGAACGGCAACCGGCCGCGGCATCGCCTGCGTTGCCTACGAAGGAGAGAACGGCTATTCGGCGCTGGTGGCCGAAGTCGAGGTGAACCAGGCCACGGGGCAGGTTGCCGTGAAGCGGTTCGTCGTTGCCGCCGATTGCGGGCCGATTTCCAATCCCGATGGCTTGCGTAACCAGATCGAGGGCGGCGCGCTGCAGGGCATGAGCCGCGCGCTGGTAGAAGAAGTGACCTGGGACGGCCAGAAAGTCACCTCCATAGACTGGCGCAGCTACCGCTCGCTGCCGCTCGGGTTCGATGTCCCGAAGATCGATTGCGTGCTGCTCAACCATCCGGACTCGCCCGCTACGGGCGCGGGCGAGCTTTCGATCACGGTAGTCGCGGCGGCCATCGGCAACGCCATCTTCGATGCCACCGGCGCTCGCCTCCGGCAGGTTCCGTTCACGCCAGAGCGCGTCAAAGCGGCTTTGAACGCGCGGGCGTAGCGCGGGGCAGGGAATTGGCCGGCAGTTCTCCGAATCTGACGCGAAACGCTTCCGCATGGATAATCGCTGAGCATTATCAGTGTAGTAGAAACCTCGAACAACAGATTTCGATGCGAATGACGATCGCGGCCGGGGCGGTGCTCGGTCTTGCGAATATGGCGGCAGCCCAGCCGCCAGATTTCAACTCGTGTGCGAGCCTTCCGGGTTACGGCGCCCTGAAGGCGACCATCTCCAAGGCTACGGCGATCGAGACCAGCGGTCTGAACAACCAGATGTGGGCCGCCATCGTCGACCGCAACGGAGTTGTGTGCGCGGTGGCGTTCAGTGGTGCAAACCGCGGGGCGCAGTGGCTCGGCAGCCGGGTAATCGCCGCGCAGAAGGCCAATACCGCGAACGCCTTCAGCCTGGATTCCAGTTCCAACACCGGCGGCTCCGGCCAGGCAAAAGGGCTGGCTCTTTCTACCGCCAACCTGTATTCGGCGGTGCAGCCCGGCGGCAGCCTCTACGGGCTCCAAGCCAGCAACCCGGTAAGTACGGACGTGGCGTATCGGGGCAGCGCCCTGGCGTACGGGACGTCTAACGATCCCATGGTCGGCGGCAAAATCGGCGGAGTGAACGTGTTTGGCGGGGGGGTGGCGCTCTATGGCCCCGGCGGGGTGCTAATGGGCGGGTTGGGAGTCAGCGGCGATACCTCCTGCGCGGACCACATGATCGCCTGGAGAACACGTAATATTCTCGGCTTCGATCATCTGGCAAATGTCGCCGGAGTCTCGGGCGATCCCGCGCGGCCCGACAACATCGTCTACGACATCACGGATAACCCCTCGGGTGGAACCGGAATCAGCGCCGGCGGCTTCGGCCATCCAAAGTGCCTCAACACCGGCGATCAGACCATGTTGCCGGCGGTGCAGCCGTAGTTGAACTCGTGTTCATTCGCGGGCGGTTCAGAACCGCCCGCGGAATGACACGCCTTAATGAGCCGAGCGGGTGCGGCCGCGCTCTTCGGCAGATTGGGCGGTTTCGCGGCTGACCAGTTTGTTGAAGTTGCTCTTCTGGCCGGTGGCGGTTTCCTCTTCGACAATCAGGGCCAGCCCGCTCTCGTCGAACTTCTCGAACCATTTGTCCCAGCTAATCGGCTGCAGTTTCTCATCGGAACCCCAACCGGGGAAATCGAGGCGGATCATGCCGACATCGTCGGCCCCGCCGGTGCCCCTCACGCAAGCGGGTTGGGCGCCGCGATCTTCGGCCCACGCGCGGATCTCTTCGGGATCGGTCAGGACGCGCGATACGCGCTGGCTTCCGGCGGCCATGGATGGCGTGCGCGGCCGGCCCGCGCGCTTCGTCTTCGCCTGGGCTGGCGCTCGCTTAGCCGACTTTCGGGCCACGCTTTTGGTTCGCGGCTGTTCCGTTTGCTCCGCGCGGGGACGCGCTACTTCTTTAAACAGGCGCTTGCCGATCTGGGCCAATTGCTTATCGGCCTGGATTTCCTCGCGGAGAGTCTGCTCGATCATGTCGGCGGCCTCTTTGTTGCCCATCTGGCGCATCATCTCGCGCAGGCCTTCGTAAGCGCCCATTTCGTAGTGTTCGACTCTGCGGCCGGCGCCGATAATGGCCGCATCGAGCTCGGGCTGGCGGTGCTCCGCCATCGATTCCTCGCCTTCTTCGACGATGCCGCGCATCCCCTTGCACGGACGGCTGCGGGCGCGCATGTCCATCATTCCGAAGAGCTGCTCGAGGCGCTGCACCTGTGTTTTGGTAACCTCCAGGTGCTCGCGCAACGCGTTCCGCAACTCCTCGTCGGACGCGGCTTTCGCCATTTTCGGAAGCGCGCGCATCAGCTGCTTTTCGGCATCGTACACGTCCTGGAGCTCCAGGTTGAGAAGCTGTTCGGACCCTGTGACCTTGGCTGCCATGGATTCTCCCCCTGCTTCGAGTGTCGCAACAGGGGGCGTATTTTCGCGCCAGTTGCGCGGCGGCGGCTGTGCGTGGAGGCACGAGCTTTCTGAAACGGACGTGAAATGGCGTACCGCCAGGCGCGGCTACAATGGAACTAGTGTTAGTGACCATTGGCCCGGCGGCCGCGGAACGGCCCAAATGGCTGCGGGCGCCCGCGCCCGGCGGCGAGAACTATCGCGAGTTGAAGGAGCTGATCGGCCGTCTCGACCTGCACACGGTGTGCGAAAGCGCGGCCTGCCCCAACGTGGGGGAATGCTGGAACCAGCGCACGGCCACCTTCATGATTCTGGGCAACGTGTGCACGCGGCGGTGCGGCTTCTGCGCGGTGGGCAAGGGGGCGCCGCTGCCGGTGGATTACGATGAGCCGCGCCGGGTGGCGGAGGCCGTGGCCGCCATGGGGTTGCGCTTCGCGGTGGTGACCAGCGTGAACCGCGACGACCGCAAGGACGGCGGCGCGGAACTGTTCGCCTTGACCATCCGGGCGATCCGGGAACGCGTGCCGGGCTGCGGGGTGGAGGTCCTGATTCCGGATTTTCAGGGCAGCCACGAGGCGCTGGGGGTGGTGATGGAAGCGCGCCCGGACGTTCTCAACCACAACACCGAAACGGTGCCGCGGCTGTACCGGCAGGTGCGTTTGGGCGCGCGGTACGAGCGATCGCTGGACATCCTGGCAACCGCGAAGAAGCTGCGGCCCGAGTGCCCTGCCAAGAGCGGGCTCATGCTGGGTTTAGGCGAAACCACCGAAGAGGTGCTGGCCGTGATGCGGGATTTGCGCGCGCATGGGGTGGATATTCTGACGCTGGGGCAATACCTGCGGCCCTCGCCAAAGCACCTGCCGATTGTGCGGTACGTGCGGCCGGAAGAGTTTGCCGATTTGCGGCGGGCAGGGTACGAGATGGGTTTCGGGCACGTGGAATCGGGGCCGCTGGTGCGCAGCTCGTATCACGCGCGGAATGCCGTGGAAACTGGCGCGGAATCCGGCTCCGGGCCGGCGCACACCGCGTAACCGGCCTTGGAACGCCCCGGTTTGGAACATCGGCGGTTTCGCTATCGCCTCTATCTGCTGGCGGCGCTGCTGTTTTCGACGGGCGGAGCGGCGATCAAATCGGCCAGGCTGAGCGGATGGCAGGTGGCGAGTTTCCGTTCGGGCGTGGCGGCCGTGGTATTGCTGCTGGCAATGCCGGCGGCGCGGCGGGGGTGGGAGAGACGCGCGGTCCCCGTGGCCGCGGCCTACGCCGCGACCCTGGTGCTGTACGTGCTGGCCAACCGCTTGACCACCGCGGCCAATGCGATCTTCCTGCAATCCACTGCTCCGCTATACGTTCTGCTGCTGGCGCCGCTCCTGCTTCAGGAACGGGTGCGGGCGCGAGATTTGCTGTACGCGGCGGCGGTGGCCGGGGGTTTGGCTTTATTCTTCGTAAGTTCGGAACAGGCTGTGGCGACGGCGCCCGATCCGCGGCGGGGCAACCTGGTGGGATTGGCGGCCGGGCTGAGCTGGGCACTGACGCTGACCGGGCTGCGCTGGCTGGAGCGGAACGGCGCGGACGGTTCGGGGATGGTTCCGGTGGTGCTGGGGAATGCGCTGGCCTGTCTGGCGGCGCTGCCGATGGCGGTGCCGGTTACGGGTGCCGGCGTTACCGATGTGGCGGTCATTTTCTACCTGGGAGTCGTGCAGGTGGGTTTGGCCTACGTTCTTCTGACGTGGGGATTGCGCCATGTTCCGGCGTTTGAAGCGAGCGCGGTGTTATTGCTCGAGCCGGTAATGAACCCGGTGTGGGCTTGGCTGGTACACAAGGAGAGGCCGGGTGGATGGCCGCTCGCGGGAGGCGCGGTGATTATCGTGGCGACCCTGGTGAATACCTGGGCGGGCGCTCAGCGGGTGGGGAGCCCTGCTCCGGGTTCCTGTTAACCCCGGTTTCCTCTTAAGTCTTCGAGCCGATCCGCCGATAAGAGTTTTGGGAGCCGAATGCCACCACTGCCCACGGGGACAACCTTGAGCGGCGTCTGGGAGCTGCCGCCGTTAATCCTATATCCATTTAACGAACGGATTCCTCCGAGCACGCTGCTCGAAAGCTCGAAGGCCGCCTTGATGTTATCGGGGCTGGTGCCCAGCGAAGGGGCCGATCCGGAAGATTTGAAGCGGCGCTTGCTGGCGGGCCGCTATGCCGAAATCCGCATGCTCTATTTTTTAGGCAAGGATGTCCTCCGGTGGGTGGAACAGTGCCAGGATCTGGTGGAGCGGACGCCGGAGCTCGCCGGCATCGGCGAGTTCCGCTTGCAGAGTTTCGCCGGCCTGGTGACGGAGAATCCTCCAGAAAACGTGCGCTCGAAATTGCTGGGCTGGGGTGTGCCCGACTATGCCGCGGTTTTTGCGCGAGGCATCGGATTGAATTCCATGTTTACCGAGCCGCCCCGGTTCGAGCTGCTGACCGGCCATTTTTTGTGCAGTTATCACCACTACGCGGACGCCATGTTCCGCTGCTACATGGATCTGCAACCGCACCGGAAGCTGTCGGCGCGGAACTTCCAGTTTGAATTATACGCATCGGGCGAGTATTCGCGGCGGCTGGAGGAGGAGTGGGGGAAGGCGTAGCGGAAGGCTTCCGGGGAGCCGGTTCAGCCGTTTACGCCGGCTCTGGAGTGCCGTTAAAGCGGTAGCCCACCCAAGGCTCGGTGGTAATGAATTCCGGGGTTTCCGGATTGGCTTCTATCTTTTTGCGCAGGTTCATAATGAACACCCGCAGGTAGTCCACCTGGTCACCGTAGTCCGGTCCCCAGACGGCTTGCAAAAGTTGCCGGTGCGAGATGGCCTGGTTGGGGTGTTGCGTGAGGAAGCGCAGCAGGTCCAGTTCCTTGGGGGTTAAGTGGGCGCTGGCGGCGCCATTCGAAACCGTGCGGCTGGCGAAATCCACTTCGAGCCGCCCCACTCTGATTTTCACCGGGGAAGACTGCATGGCTGCGGGCACGCGCCGCAGCGCCGCCCGGATGCGTGCCAGCAGCTCGGGCGTGCTGAAGGGCTTGGTGACGTAATCGTCGGCGCCGGCATCCAGCGCCTCGACCTTGCTCGCCTCGGTGTTGCGCACCGTAAGCATGATCACGGCGAGTTCGGTATCGGCACGCATGGCCTTGCAGGCCGCCACCCCGCCCATGCCGGGCATGTTGATATCCAGCAGTACCAGGTCCGGGCGAAAGCTGCGGACCTTCTGCAGTGCCTCCTCTCCGGTGCGCGCGTCGTCCACTTCATAGCCCGCCCCGGTGAGAGTGGTGCGCATGATGCGGCGGATCTGCGGTTCGTCGTCCACCACCAGAATGCGAGGCGCGCTCATTGTGGCTCTCCCAAAATAGCCGCGGCGCCGCCGGCGGGTAGCAGGAGGCGTATCGTGGTCTCTCCCGGGCGGCTGCTGACGGCCAACTCGCCGTCATGCGCTTCAACAATCGTATGCACGATGCTCAACCCCAGCCCCGAGCCCGGAATGAGACGCTTGACCGATGGGCTGCGGTAAAACCGCTCGAAAATCCGGCTCTGCTCATGGGGCGGTATGCCCTTTCCATGATCGGTAATTCCGATGGCCACGGCGCCGCCGCTGGTCCCCACCCGCACCGTCACCAAGCTTTCGGGAGGCGAATATTTCAGGGCATTATCGAGCACCTGCTTTACGGCCATGCGCAGCAGCCGCGGATCGGCCGCGATCGCCGGGGGCGGTGCGTCGCACAGCACTTCAATGCGCCTGCCGTCGGCGGGGAAGCTTGCGACAACCTCAGCCACCAACGCGCGCACGGCGACCGGCTCTTTGTGTATCTCAAACTGGCCGCTTTCGACACGCGCCATTTCGAGGGAACGGTCAATCAGCTCGCGCAGGCGGTCGGCCTCCTCGTCGGCCACGCGCAATAGTTCCGTGCGGCTTTCGGGCGGCTGCCCGGGGATGTCCAATAGAGCGGTCGTTGCCGCCTTGATGGAGGTCAGCGGTGTCTTGAATTCGTGGGCCATGGCGTCGACGAGCGCGGTGCGAAGCTGCTCGCTTTGCCGGGCCGCCTCCATCTGTTGCGCCATTTCCTGCGCTTTGGCCCGCTCCATGCCGATGGCGATGAGATTTGCCATGCCCTGCAGCACCGCGTCGGGCATCAGCGCCCCCTGCAGCGCTATACTGCCGATGGGTTCGGAGCCTAGCCGGATGGTGGTGATCAGGCGCTGCTTCTCCCGATCGGCGTACGTGGCATTGTGGGCGGCCGCATCCCGTAACTGCTCGTCCAGCCCTTCGAAATCCTGCGGCCCCGCGCGATAGAAGGCGCCGGTGTGCCGCTCGAACAGAACCGCCGCGTTGAGCTGGAAAACGTCGGCCACTTTCTGGATGAGCTGCTTGCCGAACGGCGTGGAATTGTCAATCAGCAGAATCGCCCGGCTGAAGGTATAGAGCCGCTCGAGATCCTGCTGCCGCTCGATGGCATGCAGGGCGGTTCGCCTGGCGGCCACCGAAAGCCGCCCCGCGATTAGCGATGTCGTCAAGAAACTGATAAACGCCACTACATTCTGTGGGTCGCGGATGGTGAAGGCGCCCAGCGGGGGCAGGGAGAAGAAGTTGAGGGCGAGGGTCGCGGCTACGGACGCCACCGCGGCCTCCACGAACCCCCAGGTGCTCGCCACCACCAGCACCAGCAGCAGGTACACGAATTCTGCCGTAGTGGCATTGACGGGAATCAGCCGGTACGCCGTCATCGTAACCGCGGCCACGCCCGCCAGTGAAAGCAGCGTACGACCGATCCTCTGGCTCACCACTACCCCCGCTTGCCATTCTAGCGAGTCGCCGCCGCGGCTACCCTGGAGTACATGAAAACCAATGCCGCCCGTGTGCTCGATTCCCTGGGCATCCGATATGAAGTGCGCGAATACGAAGTAGATCCACAGGCGCTCGATGCGGAAACGGTGGCCCACAAAATCGGCCTTCCGCCGGAGCAGGTTTTTAAAACGCTGGTGGTCCGCGGAGACCGGAACGGTGTCTCGTTCGCGGTGGTGCCGGGCGACGCGGAACTGGACGAAAAAGCGCTGGCGCGCTTAAGCGGGAATCGCAAAGTGGAACTGGTTCCGCTGAAGGAAGTGACACCGCTCACCGGATACATTCGTGGCGGAGTGACGGCGCTGGCGGCCAAGAAGAATTATCCGGTATTCGTGGACGAAACCATTGAACTGTTCGATGTAATTGCCGTATCGGCGGGTATGCGCGGGGCGCAACTGCTGGTGGCGCCCGCGGACTATCTGCGGGCCACGGCCGCGACCGCGGGTCCGATCACGCGAGCCAGGGGTGCGTGACGAACAAGCGTGCCTGATGAAACCGCGCCAGTTGAGCGACGACCTTTGCGTAAGTGGTTGATTCCAGGTAGAAGGCCATCGGAAATCCGTAAAAATTTTACGGATTTTCGGCGGCTTCCCGGCTAAGCGCTCACCGCCACCGCCGCCGGGACCGGCTGTCCCGGGCCTAGCGTCAGCTTCACAACTTCGTCGCTGTGCTCGCTCTTCAGGTCCTGCTCCACGGTGAGCATCACCATTTCCGACATCTGGCGGATCTCGATGGAGGTCAGGTTATCGACGCGCGCGACGCTGCGAGTATGGGAGAACTGACCGTCGTTGCCTTGCTCGATGGTGCGATCCACCAGTTCGCGCAGGGAGGTCATGTGGTAGTCCTCGAATTTCTCAAAGGTTGCGCCGAAGCGCACGACGAAATCTTTCCAGACGCGCACCAGGCCCTCGGCCACCAGCCGCTTGTCCTTCAGCCCATCTTTCAGCCAGTTCAACGTGATGGTGAAGTGCTCGCGATAGATTCTTTTGAAGTCGCGCGGAATCTGCACGGCGGCCAGGATTTTATGCTCATATCCCGGCGCTTTCTCGATTTCGAGGCGGCGGCGCAAGCGCCATTTCATGCGATCGAGCGCGCGCTGCTTATCCACCTGCAGCACCAGTTTATAGAGCACCTTGGGCGCGAGCCACGGCACGGTTTGCAGAGTTTCGCGAATGACCTCGCGGGCTACCGCTTGCGCTTCCGGCTCAAGCGATTGCACCAGGGCCTGAATCTCCATGAGGCGCGACGGGTCGGGCCGGGTGACTTTGGAGGCGCATTGCGGCGTATACTTCACGGCGCGGATTGCGCCCAGCAGACGGTCGCCGAAGGCCCGCCACGAGCGCAGCCGTTCTTCGAGGGCCAGGAAGCCTTCAAACAATTCCTCGCGCGACATCAGCTTGGGAATCACGTTCGATACGCCGTAGGTTTCGTCCATTTCGGCGTAGCGGTCCATATCGATGACGCGGCCCTCTTTCAAAAGGCGCGCCGTCTGCGGAGTCCCCGGATAGGATTGCAGCAGCGAAAGCTGAATGCTGGGGATGCAGGCGGATTGCAGGAAGTTGTAAAGCTCATCGAAGATGGTTTGATCGTCATGGTCGAAGCCCACCATCATCAGGGCCTTCACCATGATGCCGAAGTGCGCCATCCGCAGCACGTCTTCGACCATGTCGCCCTTGGCGTTCTGGAATTTGTTCACTTCCATCAGGCTCGCCCGCCGCGGCGTCTCGATGCCGATATGCAACTGCCAGAAGTTGGCTTCCGAAAGAAGCTGCAGCGCTTCGTCATCTTTGGCCACGTTGATGGTGATCTGGGTCATGTACCCGATCGGCCGCTCGAAGGAGTTGTTCACCGGAATGAGCTGCTTTAACAGCTCCTTCATGTACTTCGGGTTGCCATAGAAGTTGTCGTCGCAGAAGAAAATCCGCCGCACACCCAGTTTTTCGAGCGAGCGGATCTCATCGATTACCTGGGAAATCGGCTTGTGCCGCGGCTTGCGTCCGAACAGGTGGATGACGTCGCAGAACTCGCAATCGAAGGGGCAGCCGCGGGTGGTTTGCACGCCGCCGGTCACGTAGGCCGTATCCACGTCCTGCACCAGTTGCCAGCGGGGGATGGGGGAATCGCCGATATCCGGCCGTTCGATCTGCCGGTACTCGGCTATGTGCGTGCCTTCGGCCCATTCGCGCAGAAATTGCGGCCAGGTGTACTCGGCCTCGCCTAAGAAGATCACATCGAAGATACCGCGGAAGCGTTCGGGCGAGCCGGAAACGGCAGGCCCGCCGGCCACTGTGAGGATGCCGCGGCGGCGGAATTCGTGGCAGATTTCGATCATGCGAACGACATGGGCCAGATAACCGGTGACGCCCATGATGTCGTACTGTTTGCCCAGGTCCGTGGCCGGTGTGATCTTGCCTTTCACGGCTTCGTCCCAAATATCGACTTCGAACCCGGGCGGAGTGACCGCCGCCAGAGTGGCCAGCTCCACCGGCGCCATGACAGCGCGCAACTTCAGCGCGGGCCCGCGCAGACGCTCTTTATTCTGGAGCATCTGGGCATAGCCCGTGTCGGGTGTTTTATCCGGGGTTACTAAGAGGATGCGCTTGGGTTTCTGGTCGGCCGCCATACTGCCAAAGTTAGCCGCTTCAGAGGCAGATAAGCAAGGATTTCCAGCGAACAAAGTACTAGCGACGATTTACCCGATGCTTTCGAAAGCCGCTCCGGCTTAGTACTAGTACCTCGATGCGGTGGCCGTCTAGCCGGAAACCACCTCGCTGAAGTTTTTCTTCAGTCCTTGCCAGCATTCGAAATATTCGTGCTGGCGAATGCTGGTCTCCATGGCAAACTTTGTCGGCCGGATGACGAGCTGAGTCTCGAACATAAAGGCCAGCGTATTTTCCAGGTAGACCGGTTGCAAGCTGGCGTTGCTGGCGCGTTCATAAGTTTCGGCATCCGGTCCATGGCCGGACATGCAGTTGTGCAGGCTGGCGCCGCCCGGTACGAATCCCTCGGCTTTGGCATCGTAGGCTCCGAAAATCAGGCCCATGAATTCGTTCATTACGTTGCGGTGAAACCAAGGGGGGCGGAAAGTGTGCTGGGCGACGAGCCAGCGGGGCGGGAAGATGGCGAAATCCACGTTGGCCGTGCCGGGCACGGTGGAAGGGGCGCTCAGCACGGTGTAGATGGAAGGGTCGGGGTGATCGAAGCTGACGGTGTTGATGCAATTGAAGCGCGCCAGGTCGTATTTATAGGGGGCGTAATTGCCGTGCCAGGCGACGACATCGAGCGGCGAATGATCGATAACGGCCTCCCATAGGCGGCCCTGGAATTTGGCGATGATGCGGAAATCTCCTTCGCGATCCTCGAACGCGGCGGCGGGGGCGAGAAAGTCGCGCGGGTTGGCGAGGCCGTTGGCGCCGATCGGGCCCAGCTCCGGCAGGCGGAAATACGCGCCGTAATTTTCGCAGATGTAGCCGCGCGCCTGGCCATCCGGCAGTTCCACGCGGAACTTGAGTCCCTTGGGCAGCACGCAGATTTCCCCCGGCGCGGTCTCTAAGGCGCCGAGCTCGGTGAGCACAAGCAACTTCCCCAGTTGCGGCACGATGAGCAGCTCGCCATCGGCATTGTAGAAGAAGCGATCATGCATGGAGCGGTTGGCGGCGTAGAGGTGAATGGCGACGCCGGTGGCGAGGGCCGGTTGGCCGCTGCCGCCCATGGTGATCAGGCCATCCACGAAATCGGTGGGCGATTCATCGCCCGGAATCGGCAGCGGATCCCAGCGAAGCTGGTTCGGCGTGGGCGGCACTTCCTCGAATGGGCCGCTGCGCAGCCCGCCGCAGGAGATCTGCTCGAAGGGGCGGTGCGTCACCGAAGGGCGGATGCGGTAGAGCCACGAACGGCGGTTCTGCCCGCGCGGAACCGTGAAAGCGGTGCCGCTGAACTGTTCCGTGTAGAGCCCCAGCGGATGGCGCTGCGGCGAGTTTTGACCCTCCGGCAAAGCGCCCGGGACGGCTTCGGTGGCGAATTCGTTGCCGAAGCCGGAGTGGTATGAAAGCGCACGCGCAGGCATGCTTCCTCCGCCTGAATTCTACCGCGAAGCAGGCGGCACGCTGTGGGCGAAAACCCAACGTATGATTGCGCGCCAAGCCAGGCTGGAGTTTTCACGCACGGCGCGTCCAGTTTTGGCTAGTCCTGCGGTACTATATTTCCATGCGTCTGATTACTTGCGCGCTCGCTTGTTCGTTGGCATGCTTGCCGTTGCTGGCCGCGGACGAGAAACCCAAAGTCAACGACCGGCTGAATGATGCCGCGAGCCTGTTTTCGGAAATTATGGCGACCCCCGATAAGTCCATCCCGCAAAGCCTGCTGGATAAATCGGCCTGTATCGTGCTGGTCCCCGGCTTGAAAAAGGGCGCGTTCGTGTTCGGGGCCAAATACGGACGCGGTTTCGCGGTGTGCCGGTCGACGAGCGGGGAAGGCTGGGGCGCGCCGGCGGCGGTGGATATTGAAGGGGGCAGCTTCGGCTTGCAGATTGGGTTCGCTTCCTCGGACGTGGTGCTGCTCATTATGAACGAGCGCGGCATGAAGAGGCTGACCACGAGTAATTTCACCATTGGCGGCGAAGCTACGGCGGCCGCCGGTCCGGTGGGCCGTGACGCCACCGCGCAAACCGACGCGCTGCTCACGGCGGAGATTCTCTCCTGGTCCCGCTCCCGCGGCGTATTCGGCGGCGTCTCGCTGGATGGCGCCACCCTGCGCAGCGACCTCAAGGACAACGAAGCCATGTACGGCCAGAGATGGGACAACAAGCAAATCCTGACCAGCGGCGCCAAGCCGCCGGCCGCGGCCGAAAAGCTGCTTGCGCTATTGAATAAATACTCGGCGCGGCAGACGCACTAGCGCTAAGACGGCTGGGTTGCGTTGCAAATCCATTTGCTCCTGACGGTCGCGGCTCGGATAATGGTGGCGGCTCGGATCGGAGCGGCGAGCGCGAGAGAGTGGTTTCCGGAATCGCGCTGAACCCAACGTTTTAGGCTTCAACACCCGCCCAGCGCCGTTCAATCATCACGACAACGGCTCTCATTCGTGTCACAGTAACCCGTTACGGATCGAGTTACCTTGGGCGCGGGGAATGCGTCATAATTCTCCAACAGGCCGGAAGGACTGGGGAGATTCTCTTTGAAACGAGAGGAGGAAACGCGATGAGGATGAAACTGGCAGGCTCGCTGGCGATCGCGGCGGCCTTATGTGTGGGAAACGCCCTGGCGCAGGGCGAAAAGGGCGGCAAAAAAGGCGGCCCGCCGGCCATGCGTCTGACGAGCCCGGCGTTCGCCGATGGCAGCGTAATTCCTGATAAGTACACGCAAGCCGGAGAAAGCATTTCGCCGGAGCTGGACTGGACCAACGTGCCGCCGGGGACCCAGAGCTTTGTGCTGCTGTTTCATGACCCGGATGTGGCGCTGCAACGAAAGACCGATGACGTGACTCACTGGATTGTTTGGAACATCCCGGCAACGGCGACCAAACTGGAAGAAGGAATCAAGGAAGGCGAAAAGCTGCCGGATGGGATGATTCAGGGGAAGAACACGCGGGGCACGCACGCTTATATGGGGCCAGGCGCGGGCGCGGCGGGTCCGGAGCACCACTATACCTTCGAGTTGTTCGCGTTGGATACAACGCTCGATCTGAGTCCGGACGCGACCAGGGCGGAAGTCATGAATGCGATGCAAGGCCATATTCTCGGCAAAGCCGTCTGGGAAGGCCGCTTCCACCGGCACTAAACGGCACCGGCACTAAACAGCAAGGGGGGCACAATGTCCCGCAATCGAATTCAGAAGCGTTGGATAGCAGGGGCGGGGGCGCTGATCTTGATCGCCCTCGCCGGCCTGTTGTTCCGGCAAAGGGCGCTCGGGCAAGGGGCGAAAGAGAAGGAGCTATACGTGGTGACGCACATCGACGTCACTCCGAACTACGCCGCCGAGACGGCCAAAGCCGTAGCGCAGTTTGCGGTGGATAGCCGGAAGGACCGCGGTTCGGTGCGCTTCGAGGCGCTGCGCAGCACGGAGCGCATGAACCACTTTGAACTGGTAGAAGTGTGGCGCACGCGGCAGGATTTCGAAGCGCACGAAGCGCAGGAACACACGAAGCAATTCCGGGAGAAGATCCAGCCGGGATTAGGTAGCCCGTTCGACGAGCGGCTGTACAACGTGCTGGAGTAGCTTCATTTTTCCACGGGGACCGGCCCTGCCGGCCGCGCCAGCAGCGACTGCTTTGCCAGCGAGTCCACCTCGCGCGAGCAGGCGATCTTATATTCCTTCATGTACATTTCGTGATTGCGCTCTACATCCGCCAGGCGGTAAACGTAGTTCACCATCAGGCCGAAGGAGCGCTCGAGGCCGGCCGAAGAGGTATCGCCATGCCAGTTGATGCGGTCGAGCCGCGCGCCGTTTCGCAAATGAAAGCGGGCCACCGGATCGGTGGGCTTTTTGCCATGGCGTACATGCAATAGATAGAACGCGCAAAGCGAAACCAGTTCCTTCTCAATTGCCGGGCCGGATGCGTTGGCGGAGAGCTTGGAGACGAGCGCGGCGATTTCGGGGTGCTGCGGCGCCAGCCCCTCCAGCCACTCCCGCAAGCCGGAAACCGGCGAGATGGTGGCGAAGGTCCTCACATAGCGCAGCTCGCGGCCGATGTCTTCCGCCACTTTCTTAATCAGAAAACTTCCCAGCGGCACGCCCCGCAGCCCTTCCTGGCAGTTGGTGATGGAGTAAAACATGGCGCAATTGGCGGCTTTCGGATCGAGCACCGGCGCCTTGAGATCGAGCAAAGGCTGCACCCGCCCGCTCATGCCGCGCGTGAGCGCCACCTCGACGAAAATAATCGGTTCATCTTTGAGCGCCGGATGAAAAAATGCGTAGCAGCGGCGGTCCGCTTCCAGGCGGCGGCGCAGATCCTGCCAACCCTGGATTTCGTGCACGGCTTCGTATTCGATCAGCTTTTCGAGAATAATGGCCGGCGTGCTCCAGTCGATACGGCGCAATTCCAGAAATCCGCGATTAAACCAGGAACTGAGCAAATGTTGCAGATCGGCTTCAATGGGCGCCCACTCCGGGTGGCGCTCTAAGCGCGCCAGCAATTGGGCGCGCATGGAAACCAGCGCCTGCGTGCCGCCGGGCGCCATATTCAGCCGCCGGAAAAGTGGCTGGCGAGGCGGTTCGACTACGTCTTGCAAATGCGCCAAGGCCTGCGGGGAGGCATCCTTGCGGTACGCCTCGGCGGCTTGCGCTACTTCGTCCGCATTCGGGGAGAATTGCTGGATCAACAGGTCGAAAAATATGGTCAGGGCGGCTTCGTCGAGCGCCCGATAAGCCTCGATCGCCTCGGCGGCAATGCGTTCGCCGGAGCTCTCCCCGCGCTCGGAGAGCAGCATTTTGCATAGGGCGATGAGTTGCTTGGCGGGCCGCGGCAGTCCATTTTCCGGTTCGGCGCTGCGTTGTGTCCGGGCGCGCAATCTTTGTCCAAGCAGGCTGCCGCCGATGAGTTCGTGCAGTTTCAAGTGCGCTCCCCGTCTATCCTCGCATATCGGCAGGCAGTGCCGCGAGCAATATCTATCGTTTGGGCTAGCTATGGTTTTGGACTCAATGGGGGCCTGCGGCGGTAGTTCGGGCGATAATCGGCGTGGCAGGTGGTGCAGGAGTCTACGATCTGGCCGTTGAGCGCCAGAAGGGCTGGGAGATCGTGCGCGCGCGCGGCTTTCAACGCGGCGGCTCCGGCATCCACCAGCAGCTTGCAGTCTTTGATCCAGCCTTCCTGGTCCCGCGGGGTCCCCAGCCGCTGGATCATGAGCAGGTTTCCGGATTCGCCCATGACCACTGCGGCATACTGCAGCTTGTTCCAGTCGCTATCGGTTTTGGGCGGATTGCGCTCCACGTACAGCAACTCGTCGGACATGGGATAGCTCATGGACAACATGATCTGCGCGACGCTGGCGATCGGCTGGTAAGAAGTTGGGGCCTGCGCCGCCACGAACGGAAGCAATACCGCGCACGCCCACAAAAGCAATTTTGATGCCCGCATGGAGTCTCCTCGAAGGAAGTGAGCCGCTGGGGAAATTCTACCGCAGCCGCCCGGCTGAAAACGGCTCGTTCCGCCCGGCTAGCGCCGCTTGCCGGAGAGATCCAATTCCGCGAAGATGGCGGCGAAGTCGATCGGCCCGGTCAGCTCATTTTCGAGAATGGGAGGATTGACCAGGCGCAAGCCCTCCGGACCGTAACTATAGAGCGCCTTGCGATAGGGATCGCATACCCAGTTGGCCGGAATTTCGGCCTG
>DATGKM010000096.1:0-2715 GCA_035294665.1 Bryobacteraceae bacterium
CCGATTCTCGTTGACAGCAACGCCGGAATCGTCGCCGGCCACGGGCGACTGCTGGCGGCGCGCAAGCTGGGCCTGCCGGAAGTGCCCGTGGTTGTGCTGGACCACCTGACCGACACGCAGAGGCGCGCCTACATCATCGCCGACAACAAGCTTTCCGAAAACGCGGGATGGGATGAAGAGATCCTGGCCGCGGAACTCGCGGATTTGCAGCACGACGGCCTCGATCTGAAGCTCGTCGCTTCTCCGACGAGGAGTTGGAAGCGCTGCTGGAGAACGACTCCGACGATGCAGCGCCGGAAGATGAAGCGCCGCTTTCGGAGCCGCCCGCTCGGCCGGCCACACGGCCCGGCGACGTGTGGTTGATCGGAAGGCACCGTCTGATCTGCGGCGATTGCCGCGACCCTGGCATCGTACAGAAGCTGCTGGATGGCAAGCGCGCGAACGTGGTGATCACGTCGCCGCCTTATGCGACGCAGCGCGAGTACGATCCAACCAGCGGCTTCAAGCCCGTGCCACCGGATGAATACAGCGATTGGTTCCGCGATGTCGCGGCCAACGTCCAGACGGTCCTGGCGCCCGACGGTTCCTACTTCCTCAACATCAAGGAGCACGCCGAAAACGGCGAACGCAGCCTGTACGTGAAGGATCTGGTTCTGGCGCACAAGCGGCAGTGGGGCTGGCGCTTCGTCGATGAATTCTGCTGGCGGAAGACCGACAACGGCGTGCCCGGCGGCTGGGGCAATCGCTTCAAGAATGCGTGGGAACCGGTCTTCCACTTTTCGCGGCAAGCGGAGATCAAGTTTCGTCCGGAAGCAGTCGGCCATGCCTCGGAAGACTGCTTCGACTACTCGCCCAACAACCCGAAGTCGACCTCGGGCAGCGGATTGCTCGGGACGGGACCTCGCGGCGCGGCGGCAGATGGCGGAAAGAATCGGGACGCGTGGCGGCGCAGCCGGAACAGTTTGTCGGACTCGAACGGCCGGTACGAGGGCATCGCGCGCCCGAGCAACGTGATCGAGGCGCGAACGGAGTCCGGCCAGGGATCGCATTCGGCTCCTTTCCCGCGCGCGCTGGTCGAGTTCTTCATCAAGGCGTTCACGGACGCTGGAGACGTCGTGTTCGATCCGTTCGCCGGCAGCGGAACCACGATCGCCGCCGCGGAGGTGCTCCAGCGGACGGGATGCGGAGTGGAGATTTCACCGGCCTACTGCGACGTGATCCTGCGTCGCATCGAGCACCTGGCCGGCGTTGAGCCGGTGCTCGCCGAAACCGGCGAAAGCTTTAGCATAATCGCGGCCCGGCGATCCGGGCTGCACGACTGAAACCTCAAATCAACCGAAAGGAACTCCCGTATGGCAGAAACCAATCCCAATCTCTCTCCGTGCGTCACGCATCAGCCGAGTTTGCTGGGCGGCGCGGAAAACATGAAGCTGCTCTTTGACGAGGAGCTGGACCACCGGCGCGAGAGCCTGGCGCGGCAGCGCGCCTGGGAAGCGATCTCGCTCGACATGGCGCAGACCGCGGCGCGTCGCGCGCAGAACGCGGCGACGTTCGATCACGCCGTCAACGCCGGCCTCGTGCTGGCTGGCCAGGTCGGCACCACCGAGAGCCAGCAGACCGTATCGCCCGCCGGAATCGCGGCCAGCGAGACCACCAAGGGTGCAGTGGCCGCGGCCGGAGCCGGCGAAGCCATCAACGCCGAGGGCATCACGGCCAACGTAGTGAACCTGTTCACGTCGCTGACGCCGGTAATCGCGAGTTCGCTGGCGACCGCTATCTCGCAGACTATCGCCGCGCTGGCGCCGGTCGTGGTCACGCCGTCGGGCGGGGCATCGTCTGGAGGAGGGACCCCTTCTCAGACGGAGGCGAGGCCGGCGGCCTAAAGCTCCCATACGGGAGGCCCCGGCGTGGTGCGGCAGAGGAAACCTCCGATTCCAATGCCGCCCCGTGGGGCTTTCCCAGTGGCGTTTCAGAAAGGAAAACGACGATGAACTTTTTGCAGATCCTTCAGACGATTCTCAGCGTGGCGCCTTCGGGCATTCAGTTAACTCAGGAGGTCGTGGCGCTTGTGCAGGCCATCGAGGCCGCATTCGGCGCAGGCCAGACTCCCGTTCAGCATCAGGAGGCCGTGGCATCGGCCCTCGGCGCGCACCTCGCCAAGCAGTAGACCAAACCCATGAAGAACGCGCGGGACAGAGCGACAAGCGCCAAGACTGCGGAACTCGTCCTGCGCGATCTCGCGGTCCAGCGATGGCCGATCGACAAACTGATTCCTTACGCTCGCAACGCCCGCACTCACTCGGACGAGCAGGTCGCGCAGGTCGCGGCCAGCATCATCGAGTTCGGCTGGACGAATCCGATCCTGGCCGGCGCCGATGGTGTGATCATCGCCGGTCACGCGCGCCTTGCGGCCGCAAGGAAGCTGCGGATGACGGACGTGCCGGTCATCGTGCTGGACCATCTGACTCCGACGCAGCGCCGCGCGCTCGTGCTTGCCGACAACCGGCTGGCACTCAATGCCGGATGGGACGAAGAGATGCTGCGCGTGGAGTTGGCGTCGCTCGAGGAAGACGGCTTCGACCTCGACCTGGCCGGCTTCACCGATGAAGAGATTGAAGAACTCCTCCGCGACCCGGAAGAGACGTTCGAAGGTCTCACGGACGATGATGCAATTCCGGAAGAATCGAAGCGTGCCGTCACCATGGCAGGGGACGT
>DATGKM010000097.1:0-19045 GCA_035294665.1 Bryobacteraceae bacterium
ACGACCCCGTCTCCAGCTGCTGAACCGCTGCCAGTTTTACTTCCTTCGTGAACTTCCTTCGAGACAACGACATGAGTAGAATTCTCCATTCGATGAAATTCGACTCTTAACTGTTTGTCTCAATTTAGGGGACAAGTCCAACGACGGCTCAACCGACCATTCGGCGGTGATTGTCCAAGAGCTTGCCCGTAAGTACCCCGAAATCGTGCTGTTGCGGCATTCCGCGAATCGCGGCAAGGGCGCGGCTATCCGCACCGCGTTGGAGCGGGCGCGCGGCCACTTGCGGACCCGCGAGAAGCCGAGGTCCAGGAACGACCGCCACGGCACCAGCCGATTCCCGGCACGGAGGCCGAAATGCGGCCCCGGCCGGATCACGGCGAGCACTCCTACAGAGGCTTCGCCGGCTGAAAAACCGGGTGACCGTGATTACCGGTGGCGATAGCGGCATCGGCCGGGCGGTGGCCATTGCGTTTGCGCGGGAAGGCGCCGACTTGGCGATCGCGTATCTCGAAGAGCACCAGGACGCCGAGGAAACCGAGAAGTGGGTGAAGGAAGCCGGGCGCAAAGCGGTGCGCATTCCGCGTGCGGAAAGAGGCTCACTGCCGCCGGATAGTCGATCGTGCTTACGATGAATTCGGACGTCTCGACATACTGGTGAATAACGCGGCTCTTCAAATGATGCATTTCGCCGTGGAGGAATGGCCGTCCGAGGATTTCGTGCACGCCTTCACCAAAGCGCTGGGAAAGATGACGGAGAAGAACGGGATCCGCGTAAATGCGGTGGCTCCCGGGCCGGTGTGGACGCCGCTCATTCCCTCGACTTACGCGCCGGAAAAAGTACCCGAGCTCGGCAAGAACACGGCTTTCGGACGGCCCGCGCAGCCGGCGGAAATCGCGCCTGCTTACGTCTTCCTTGCGAGTGACGACGCCCGATACATGACTGCCGAAGTGATAGGGGTTACCGGCGGACGAATGCCTTTCTAAGCTGGCCTCTCAAGAGTTCCGATAGGGACACATCGGAGATACTCCAAGGTATAAGTTGAAAGTAGATAGGGCAAGAGTTAAGGAGGGGATCAGCTACACTTATGGACGAACAAAAAGGCACTGGAAAGCATCCTCATAAGAGCACCGCAGAACCAGAACCCCACACGAAGCAGGCCGGAGCCGGAGGCAAGACCGAGGAGAAGAGCGAAGCGAGCGAACAAAGTTCGGAAAGCTCCGATCTGAAGAACCGCGAATATCGCGACAAGCAAAGCAATATACACCATCATACTCATACGTATGAGGAGCAGCACGAGTAGTCATTAACAGCTAAGCACCAGCACTTATTCCTTTACGAAGCAGATGCGGTTTGGGGCGTCGCGGAGAGTTACCGTGACGCCCTGTTTTTTTTGGTGCTGCCGCACGATGGTATTTTGCAAGTTCGGGCGGCATGGGCCCGCTTTCGCCGGGAAAAGACATCGAACTGTGCCGCACGGTTCTGGAGGCCCTGCCCCGGTACGGCCGGGCCTGGTTCTGCTGGAGGCGATGGCTTCGGGTTTCCCGGTTGTAGCCCCAAGAGCTTCTGTTTATCCGCCACCGCCCGCAACTCGGCCAGGGCGAAAGCGCAGGCCCAGGTCCCCGTTCTCCGCCCGCATTTGATACGCTTGCAACGAGGTATTCGAGGTTCTCCTTATGAAGCTGGTCCGTGCGACGCCCGCCGTTCCCCTGCTGTTGTTCTCCGTGACGCTGGGGCTGTATGCGTTTCAGTTCGGAGGGTTCGGCCGGCGGTACTCCTATATGATGGGTCCCCCCGTGCCCTCCGAATTTTACTGGAGCCGGCTGCAGTACAACACTGTCTCCGGCGGGTTTCGCAGCTATTTCGGCGGCTGGGCGCAGGATTTCCCCAGAGCGGACGAGGACTGCCTGATTGCGCTGCGGCGCTTGACTCGCATCAATTCTCCTTCGCCGCTGACGGTCGCCGATCTCGACAGCGACGAGCTTTTCAACTATCCCTGGATCTACGCCATTAACGTGGAGTATTGGCACTTCACGGACGAGGAGGCGAAGCGCCTGCACGACTATCTTCTGAAAGGCGGCTTCCTGATGGTGGATCATTTTCACGGCACGGAAGACTGGTCCCGCTTTATGGCCGGCATGCGGCAGGTATTGCCGGACGCACAGGTGGAGGACCTGACGGACGGCGATGAGATCTACCACGTGCTCTACGACATCAACGAAAAATTTCAGATTCCAGGGGAGCAGTACGTCTCGAGCGGCATCACCTACGAAAAAGACGGCTACGTTCCCAAGTGGAGAGCCATCCGCGCGCCGGACGGCCGCATCATGGTGGCCATTTGCCACAACATGCACCTGGGGGATGCCTGGGAGCACGCCGATGAACCGGAATACCCGGAGAAATTTTCGGGATTGGCCTTTCGGATTGTGCTGAATTATATCACTTATGCGATGACTCACTGAGAGCGGGGGGCTGGGGCGGGAGTCAGGAGTTAGAAGCCAGAGGTCTGCGTGTTTGAGTTCTTTTTTAAGTACCCGCATTCGGTGTATAGCCGTGGGCAATTTGCGCTTTTGGGGGCTTGGCCGAAGTGGGTTTTGGTGTTGCTTATCTTGGCCGCGGCGGGCGGGCTTGGGCTGCTGGTGCGGGCGCGGCTGGCGCGGGCGGCGCCGAACATGCGCGGCTGGCGGGCCTGGCTGATCTGGGGCTTGCAGACATTACTGGCCGCGCTGCTGCTGGTGCTCTTATGGCAACCGGCCATCACGGTGGCGCAGTTGAAACCGCGGCAAAACATCATTGCCGTGCTGGTGGACGATTCCCGAAGCATGGGTATTTCCGAGGATGGGTCGACGCGCGAGGCGAAGGCGCTCCGCGCGCTCGAGAACGGCGGGATGGCCGCGCTGAACCGGTCTTTTCAGACTCGTGTATACCGCGTGGATGCCGGGGTTGCGCGCATTGACGATTGGAAAAACGTACAGCCCAACGCGCCTTCCACACGCCTGGGCGACAGCCTTAAGCAGTTGCTGGCGGAGACATCCGATCTGCCGATCGGCGCGATCGTGCTGCTCAGCGATGGCAGCGACAACTCGGGCGGAATCGATGCGGACGCGATCAGCGCGTTGCGCGCCCGGCACATTCCGGTGCATACGGTCGGTTTCGGACGCGAGCGCGCGGAGCACGATATCGAACTGGAGGACGCGGTGATTGCGCCACGCGCGCTGGCCGATTCGCGAATCGCCGCGCGCATCAGCCTCGATCAGCGCGGATACGCCGGCAAGGCGGTCAACATTACCGTGCGCGACGTCAGCACGGAGCAGCCGAAGGTGCTGGCTTCCCGTAGCATTACTCTGGGGCGCGATGGGGACCGGCAGAGAGAAACCGTAATGTTCGACATTGGCGGGGCTGGAGCGAAAACGCTGGAGATCGCGGCCGGGCCGCTTGCGGGGGAAGAGAATACCGCGAATAACGCGGTGCGGCGGGTGGTAAACGTGGCGGCCGAGCCGCGGCGGATTCTTTATATCGAAGGCGAGCCGCGCTGGGAATACAAATTCATCCGCGAGGCGGAAGAGGGCGATCGGATGGTGCAGATCGTCTCCATGGTGCGGACCAGCCAAAACAAAATTTACCGGCAGGGAATCGCCAATCCGAAAGAGCTGGCGGACGGTTTTCCTTCCCGGCCGGAGGACCTATTTTCCTACCAGGGAGTGATTATCGGGTCGGTGGAGGCGGGCTATTTCAGCCCGGGGCAACAGCAACTGCTGCACGAATTCGTGGACCGGCGAGGCGGGGGATTGCTGTTGCTGGGCGGGCAGTTCTCGCTGGCCGATGGCGGTTGGGCGGCATCGAACGTAATTACCGATATGCTGCCGACGGTGCTGCCTAATGAAGCCAACACGTTTCATCGCGAAGCCGATCCGCGCAACGGCACGATGCACACCACCACGGAACTGGCGCCGGCGGGCGTGGACAACATCATCACGCGCCTGGTGGACGACCCGGTGGCCAACGCCGCCAAATGGAAGAGCCTGCCGTACCTGATGGATTACGAAAATCCGGGCACGCCCAAGCCGGGCGCTTCCGTGCTGGCCAACATGATCACACCGGGCGGCCGCAAGTTGCCGCTGCTGATCACGGAAAGTTTCGGCCGCGGGCGCACGGCGATCATGGCCACGGGCGGAAGCTGGCGCTGGCAGATGAGCCTTCCGTTGGGCGACAAATCGCACCATTATTTCTGGCAGCAGATGTTGCGATGGCTGGTGTCGGATACGCCGGGGCACGTGGTGGCATCGATGCCCGCGCAGATGCTGCTGGATAGCGGCGTGGTCGCGCTCACGGCGGAAGTTCGCGACCAGGATTACAATCCCGCCGCGGATGCGCGGGTAGAGGCGCATATTCTGGGGCCGGGCGGCAGCAGCGCGCTGGTGGAAATGGCGGCGGTGGCGGGCAGTCCGGGTCAGTTTCAGGGCACGTGGTCCGCGCCGAAGCCGGGCGCCTATCTGACGGAAGTGACCGCGCAACGCGCCGGCAAGGAGTTGGGGCGGGATGTGTTGACTTTCCAGCGCATGGATGGCGTGGCCGAAAATTTTCACACGGAGCAGAATCGCGATCTGCTCGAGCGGCTTGCCAGCCAGACCGGCGGGCAATATTGGAAGCCGGCGGAAATCGGCAAGCTGGCCGGCAGCATTCCGTATTCGGAAGCGGGAGTAACGGTGCGGGAGACGCGCGACCTTTGGGACTTGCCGCTGGTTTTCCTGATATTGCTGGCGCTGCGTTTCACCGAGTGGTGGCTGCGGCGGAAGTGGGGGATCGTGTAGGTGGGCCTCTTTTCCCCGTGGTTTCTGGCCGCGCTCGCGGGACTGGCTTTTCCCATTTACCTCCACCTGCTGAAGCGGCTTTCGACGACTCCGCGGAAGTGGAGCTCGTTGATGTTCTTCGAGGCGCGCACCCGGCCCTCGACGCGGCACCGCAGGCTGCGTTATCTGCTGCTGCTTTCGCTGCGGATGGCCGTGCTGGCGTTGATCGTGCTCGCGTTCGCCAATCCGTTTATCAATCGCAATGCGGCGGCGCTGGCCGGCAACCGGCTGGTGCTACTGGTGGTGGACAATTCTTTCAGCATGCGCGCGGGCACGCGGCTGGTGGACGCGAAGAATGCCGCGTTGCGGGTGCTGGCGGCGAAGGGCGGCGCGCGGGCGCAGGTGGCGTCGTTCGGATCGCAGTTGCACCTGATGACAGAGGCGATGGAAGACCAGGCGGCGCTGCGCGCGGCGGTGGAAGCGATTCAGCCGGGCGATGCTCATGGCAATTTCGGCGAACTGGCGCGGGCAGTGCGCGCCATGGCCGATAGGGCGCGCGCGCCCATTGAGTTGCACCTCTTCAGCGACATGCAGCGCGCGGAGCTGGCGCCGAATTTCTCCGATATGGCGCTGCCGGATAACGTAACCCTGGTAACGCACGCCGTCGAAACGAAGGCGCAGCCGAACTGGACGGTGGAATCGGTGGATGCACCGGGAGAGGTCTGGGGGAAGGACGCGAAGCCGGTGCGCGTGGAAGCGGTGATCGCCGGTTACGGCACGCCAGCGGCGCAGCGCACGGTGTCGCTGGTGGTGAACGGCAAGACTACCGCCACGAAGAACGTCGCGGTTCCGGCGAACGGAAAGGCCACGGTGGAGTTTCCCGCGCTCGAAGTGCCCTATGGGTTCAGCCGCTGCGAAGTGCGCATCGATGGCGCGGACGGCTTTGCCGCCGACGACCTGCGGCGCTTTGCGGTAGAGCGCTCCGATCCGCAGAAGGTTCTGCTGGTTCACAACTACGGCGATAGCCGTTCACCGCTCTACCTGGGGGCGGCGCTTTCGGCCGCGGCCCAATCGGCCTTCACGCTGGAATCGATCGACGTGAACGAGGCGGCCGACCGGCGGCCGGCGAACTACGCGTTCGTCATTCTCTCGGACGTCAATTCGCCGCCGCAGCTTCTGGAAAATTCACTGGCGGGCTACGTCCGTTCCGGCGGCAGCCTGTTAATCACCGCGGGAACTTCTGCCGGCGCGCGCAGCAGCATTCCCATTTTCGATGCGCACATTGTCGAGACGCGCGATTACAGCCGCGTGCCCGACCGTTTCATGACGGTGGGATCGAGCGATTCGTCATTTCCGGCGGTAGCGAAGGCGGATGGCTGGGAGGGCGTGAAGTTCTTCTACGCGCTGGATGTGGATGCTAGCGGCGCGCGCGTGATTGCCCGCCTGGGCGACCAGACGCCGTTGCTTCTCGAAAAGCGAATCGGGGAAGGCCGGGTGGTGCTGCTGACTTCGGGGCTGGACAACCTGACGAACGATTTTCCGCTGCATCCGGCGTTCGTGCCGTTCATCGAGCAGACCGCGCGGTACTTGGCGGGCACGGAGCGGCAGGGGGGCGCGCGGCCGGTGGACGCATATCTCGAATTGCGGAATGCGCGCGAAAAAGGGCAGGGAGTGGAAGTAACCGATCCGGAGGGAAAACGGCCGCTGACGCTGAGCGAGGCCGCGAGCGCGCAATCGTTTCAGCTTACCGAAGCGGGTTACTACCACTTGCGCCTGGCGAACGGACGGCAGAACGAGGTGGCGGTAAATGCCGATCCGAAGGAATCGAATCTGGATGTGATTCCGGAAGACGTGCTGGCGCTGTGGCGAGGCAACGGCGCGCATTCGCAAGAGGCCGCCGCGGCAGGCCGCGCGCCCGCAAACCGCAAGACGCCGGAGAGCCTATGGTGGTACGTGCTACTGCTGGGGCTGTGCGCAGCGCTCGCGGAATCGGCGGTGGCCAGCGGTTACCTGGGAACCGAGCGGGAAGAACCGTAGGCGGAAGCCGGCCGCCAGCGCCGCCAGCGTCAGAATGGCGCATACCACGGGGAACCAGTCACCGTGACGCGTGTAGAAGGTTTTCTCCGCAATGTAATTGAAACCGCTGTAGGAGGCGGCTTGCGTGTAGAGCGGCAGGGTGCCGCGAATGCGGCCGGCCGGATCGATGGCGCCCGTGATGCCGTCATTGGTGGAGCGCAGGATCCAGCGGCGATTCTCGGCGGCGCGCATGCGCACAATCGTCAGATGCTGCTGGCGCGCGGCGCTATTGCCAAACCAGCCATCGTTGGAAATGTTGTAGAGCACTTCCGCGCCGCGGTTCGCGAATTGCCGCACGAAGTTTGGAAACACGGATTCGTAGCAGATGAAGGTTGCGATCTTGTGAGCGCCCGCCGGCGTCACCACGATGCGGCTGCCGGGAGAGAAGTCGCCCACTTCGGTGGAGATTTTATTGGCAAAACCGAAGGGCCAGGGGACGAATTCGCCGAAGGGAACGAGATTCACCTTATCGTAGCGGCTGAGCGGCACGCCTTGTGGGGAAATCACGGTGGCGGAATTGAAGACGTGGTCGCCTTCGTGGGCCACGTCGCCGATTAACAGATAGGCGTGCGTGGAGCGCGCCAGGTTGTCCATCAGGTCGCGATAGTAGGGGTCGTCGTAGTAGTAGAAGGGCGCGGGAATCTCCGGCCAAACGGAAATGGCGGGTGGG
Organism: Bryobacteraceae bacterium; assembly: GCA_035294665.1. Classification (GTDB taxonomy): domain Bacteria; phylum Acidobacteriota; class Terriglobia; order Bryobacterales; family Bryobacteraceae; genus PSRJ01. Next base: position 7,535 of record DATGKM010000097.1, read on the forward strand.
TGGCTGCCTGCGAGCGCGGCACTGCGCCGGGTGAGCGCGGCGAGTTCGTCTTCTTCCTGATGCACGCCGGCGGGGGTCCATTGTTCCGTTTCGGAGACGTTCGGCTGCAGCAGAACGGCGGTCTCGCTACCGCGCAGAGCGGGCGGCATAGGCGGAAGGAACGCAAGAAATGGCAGAATCAGCAGCCACAGGAGTTGGAGGCGCGGACGGCGCAAAAAAGCCAGCGCGAGCGCGGTGGCCATCATCATGAAGACAAACGAAAGGCCCCAGACGCCCGTGATTGGGGCGAGGCGCAAGGGGACTCCCATTTCGATGCCCGCATTGCCCAGAGCCAGCCAGGCGAAACCGAGCGAGCCGTGCGTGGCTTCAATCGCAACCCACAATGCGGGCACCGCGGGCACGGCCCACCAGCGGCGCATCAGAATTCCGGCGAGCAGCGCGAAGACGGCCAGGTGCAGGCCTTTCACGATGGCGAACAGAAACAGCAGCAGCCAGCCTACGAAGTTGCCCACGCCGCCGTAATACGCCAGCGTGTACTGAATCCAGTAGCAGACTCCGAACCAGAACACCGTGCCCGCGGCCCAGCCCAACAGAAAGCGGCGAAATGGGCGCAGTTCCCGCGCGGCGGCGTAGAGCAGCGGGGCCAGCGCCACGGGTGCCAGCCACGTCAGTTGGAAACGCGGGAACGTCAGAATCAGAAGCGCGGCCGAGGCCAGCGCCAGAACCCAGTTCAATGCCGCGCCTCTTGGTGAACCAGTTCGGCCATGTACGAACTGCGCACCAGCGGTCCGCTGAAGACCATGTCAAAGCCGAGAGTGAGGCCGTACGCCCGATGGGCTTCGAATTCGCGCGGTTCAATATACCGGACAACCGGCAGATTGCGGCGCGTGGGTTGTAAATACTGGCCGATGGTGACGATTGCAGTTCCGGCATGGCGCAGGTCTCCCATCAAGGCGTGAACTTCATCCACGGTTTCGCCGAGGCCCAGCATGAATCCGGACTTGGTGAGCGCCCCCCGCTCACGTGCGAACTGGAGCACGCGCAAGGATTGGTAGTAATCGGCCTGCGGACGCGCGCGCCTGTAGAGTCGGGGCACGGTTTCCGTGTTGTGGTTGAACACGTGAGGGCCGGCGGCGAGCACGCGCTCCACGGCGGCCAGGTCTCCGCAAAAATCGGGCGTGAGCACTTCCACGCGCGCTTCCGGCAAAGCTCGCCGGACGGCGGCGATCGTTCGGGCGAAGTGGAGCGATCCGCCATCGGGCAGGTCGTCACGATTCACGCTGGTGATCACCACATAGCGCAGCTTCATGTCCGCGGCCATGCGTGCGACGTTTTCCGGCTCATCGGGATCGAGCGGCGGTCTGCCTTTCGGCACGGCGCAGAAGCCGCAAGCCCGCGTGCAGCGATCACCCAGGATCATGAACGTGGCCGCGCCGCGGGCAAAGCATTCGTGAATATTCGGGCAGCGGGCCGATTCGCACACGGTGTGCAAACCGCGGCGGCGTAATTCGCCTTTGAGGCGATGCAGGGCAGGGAAATCGGTGCGCGGCTTGCGCAGCCACTCGGGTAGCCGCGACCCGCTGTGCGCGATTTGAATTAAGGTACTGCTCACTCTTTTTTCAGGATAACGGGGTGGAAGCCGGCGCTTTCGAGTTCGGATTTGGCGCGGCCCAGCGCTTCGCGGTCCGGATAGGGCCCGATCAGCACGCGCATCAGGCCCTTGGTTCCGGGCGTGAGCGATACATGAAAACCTTTGTCGCGCAGAACCTTTGCTAGAATTTCGGCTTGCGGCGGCTGGATGGCGGTGACTTGCCAATACGTTCCGGCAGCCGGTTCCTGTGCGGCGGCTTCCGAATCGGCGCCGGCGGGTTTGGCGGTTTCGGGGGCGGGGGCCGGCGGGGTCTCGCGGGCCGGTTGGGTGGTCACGCCCGGTTGGGTTGTGGCCGGCGAATCGGTGGAATCGGCGGCGGCAGGCTCGTCTGTTTCGGAAACGGCTGTAGGAACGGGGGCCGGAGCCTGAGCGGGAGCGGGCGAACCCGCTGGGTTGCTGCGCACATCCGGCAAGGCAGCGGCGGTGCCGCCGGCAGCGGTTTCCGCCTGCAACTTCGGAGAGGGCGCCGAGTTCCGGCCAACGATATAGCCCATGGCGAAGGCCACGCCGAACAGGAGCGCCACCACGAAGAATCCGCTCAGCAATTGCCGGTTTCCCAGGACTAATTCAAATTCGCCGGTTTCGTTATTTTTCATGGATTGGAGCTCGCGGCCGATCTATCAAAAATTATATCGGAGCGCCCGGGGAGTTTAGGGCGGGTTGAGATAGACTGGATTTTCGGAGTTTCAGTGAATCGCACCGTCTTAATCCTGTTGCTCAGCGCCGCCCCGGCAATGTGCCAAATGAACACCGGAGAAATCTCCGGAGCCGTCCGGGACCTTACCGGCGCTACTCTTCCGGGCGCGGCCGTGATCGCCCAGCAGACGGCCACGGGCCAGAAGTTCACTACGCATGCCAACGGTTCCGGTGAGTATCTTTTTTCCGAACTGCCGCTCGGCGTGTTTTCCCTATCGGCAAGCGCACCGAATTTCCGCCCGGTGTCGGTGTCCCCGATCCCGGTGCATGCGGGTGATCGCCTGCGGCGCGATTTCGTTCTGGAAGTGGGCGAAAAGAGTGACATTGTGACGGTGGTCGCCGATCCCGCGAATCCGGAGCTTGAGTCGGCGGAAATTCGCGACGTGGTAGGCACGCAGCAGGTGGCCGATCTGCCCGTGAAAGACCGGCAGTTTCTCGACCTGGCAATGCTCAGTCCCGGAGTCGTCCGGCCGCCAGGCGGGACGCGCGGCGATGCCCTGCAGCAGGCGGGCGTGTTGGTGAACGTGCTCGGGCAGCGCTCCGGACACAATCTCTACTTGCTGGACGGGGTCTCCATCACCGACGAGCACTTCAACAACCTGGTGATCGCCCCTTCGATCGATGCTATCCAGGAAATAAATGTCGAAAAGACATCGTATGCTCCCGAATTCGGCGGCAAGTCCGGCGCCGTAATTAACGTGCTGAGCAAGTCCGGCACGAACGACGTTCACGGCAGCTTGTTCGAGTTTGTCCGCAACAACGTTTTCGATGCCAAGAACTTCTTCGATTCCGCCGCTCGCCCGATTCCACCGTTCCGTGAAAATCAGTTCGGCGCGAGCGTGGGCGGTCCGATTCGCAAGAACCGCACGTTTTATTTCTTGAGCTATGAAGGGGAGCGTATCCGGAAATCGCTGACTGAGACGTTTTCGGTCCCCACCGCCGCCATGCGCGCCGGCAATTTCTCCGGTTTAGCCGCGGTTTACAATCCCGACGCGCCCGCCGGCGCGGCGCGCCAGCCGTTTGCCGGCAACCAGATCCCAACCGGACTTCTCGATCCGGCCGCGACGGCTCTGCTCGCCAAGATTCCCCTCCCGAACCTGCCGGGAATCGCGCAAAACCTGCTTTCCACCGGCGATCAGAGCATCGATCAAAACCATTACAGCGCCCGCATCGACCATCAGATTTCCGATAGCAATACCGCTTATTTGCGCGCCTCCATTTTCGACGCGCGCGAGTTCGACCCCTTCGGCTCCGGCGTATTGCAAGAGACGCTTCTGCCCGGCTTCGGCCGCAATTTGAGCACGCATACCGTGAATGGCGTGGCGGGCTGGACCCGCACCTTCACTCCCAACGTGGTGAACGAATTCCGCATGGGCTTTCTCACCGTTTCCGGTGGTCAGACCAGCCCCAATGCCGGTTCGGACTTTGCGGCGCAAGCGGGTATCTTGGGCGTCACTACGAATCCCGCCGACATGGGGTACCCGCAGGTCTCCTTCGGGGGCCAGTTCAGCACCATGGGAGATCCGGCGCTGTTCACGTTTCGGAACAACCACGATTACGAGTTCTACGACAACCTCATCTGGCATCACGGCAGGCACACCATTAAAGCTGGCGCCTATTTCATGCATTTCAACCTGCGGACGACCAATCCGAACGGGGCGCGCGGCATCTTCTCGTTCACGCCGCAATGGACATCCTCGGCGCCCGGCCTCGCCGATGGCAACGCGTTTGCCAACTTCCTGCTCGGCTACCCGACCACCGCGCAGGTGGGATTGGGGCGCGGTGCTATGGATGGAAATACCAACTGGGCGCAGTTCTATGTGCAGGATAGTTGGCAGGCCGCGCCGAACCTCAAATTCGAATTCGGACTGCGCTACGAGTACAACCAGAACATGACGGATGCGGCCAACCAGATCGCGGCCATCGATACCGCGGTTCCCGGCGGCCGGTTCGTGATCGCCAGTGGCGCCTCCGGGCAGCTTGCCTCCTCGGCTGCGGCGCTGCTCGCCTACATTCCGATTCCCTACGTTTCCTCGGCCGCCGCGGGTTGGAACGACAGCCTGCTTGCGCCGCGATATTTCCGCCTGGCGCCGCGCGCCGGGCTGGCCTGGAATATCGGCGGCAGCCCGAAGACTGTGTTTCGCGCCGGGGCGGGCATTTACCCGAACCAGGCCGCGTACAGCATTGTGACGAACCTGGCGCAAAATCTGCCGTTCTTTGTCACCAAGACGGTCAATTCTTCGACCACCGCGCTCGTTCCTTCCTTCACCACCGAAAATGCGCTGGCCGCCAATACCGTGGGAACGGTCGGCGGCAACAACCTGGATCATGATTACCAGATCGAGTACAACGAGGTGTGGAACGCGAGCGTGGAGCGCGACGTGAGCGCCGGAACAGTGCTCTCGGTTTCCTATGTGGGGTCGCGCACGGTGCATGCCGATAGCGGAACCGAGCTCAACGTTCCGGTGCCGGGGCCGGGAGCAATTGCCGCTCGCCGCCCCATCCCGCAGCTCGCGCAGATCGGCGATATTCGCTGGAACGGCTGGGCCAGCTACAATGCCCTCACGCTGAGCGCCAAGCGCCGCTTCGCCAAGGGGTTGTTCTTCGACGCGAACTGGACCTGGTCGCATTCCATTGACGACGCCTCCGATCCGGGAGCGACCCTGAACGAAGCCAACATTCCGCAAAATGTTTACGACCTGGCGGCCGAAAAGGCCACTTCCAGTTTCGATCATCGGCAGCGGCTGGTGCTCAGCTCGCTCTACCAGATTCCGATGGCGCGGAGCGCTCCCGCGTGGGCACGGGCTTTATTCGGCGAGTGGCAGGCAGGCGGGAATTTCACGGCGCAATCGGGCGCCCCGTTCACGGTGAATATTTCGAGCGATCAGGCCAACATCGGCGCAGGCCCTGCGCAGCGGCCGAATGTTTCCGGCAATCCCAACGACGGCCCCAAGACGCCGCAGGAGTGGTTCAACACCGCGGTATTCTCTCTGCCGGCGCTATACACTTTCGGCAATGCACCACGGAACAGCGTGATCGGGCCAGGACTCGAAGAGTTCGATATTTCGCTGCAGAAAGATATCCCTTTGCACGAAGCGCTCACATTGCGGTTCCGCGGCGAGGCCTACAATATCCTCAATCACCCCAATTTCAACATTCCGAACCGCATCGCGCAAACCGCCAACTTCGGAAGTATTTCGAGCGCGCAGGATTCGCGGCAGCTTCAGTTCGCGCTGAAGCTGCTGTTTTAGCTACTGGAACGAGATCGTGACGGCATTAGCCGCCTGCCCCTCTACGGTGGCGATCACGTTGACTTGTCCCGCCCCCGCAAGCCCGCCGGGCAGTTGCAGGTTTACCTGGTCGCCCGCTGCCGGCGGAGCAATCGGGGCCGCCATCCATGAACTCGTGGAGGCGTACCACTGGGCGGTGTTTTGGACCGTCTGGGTTCCGTCGGCAGAGACCCGCACGACATTGCCCGCGGCCACTCCCTGCCCGTTGGCATTGGCCGCGAAAATGCCCGGTGCCTGTCGCGCTATGTTCGCGAGCACCGGCACAAAATTATGCGGCCCTTCTCCGATAGAGAGCAACGCCAGCCCATCCGGCTGCGACGAGGGAACCACGAAGTTGACCTGGTTCCCAAAGACCGCCAGCAGGGTGATTGGATGCGACACCACAGTTGTGAGGCCGGGGGTGCGCTCGCCCCGGGGAGAAACACAGTGACGATCTCATCCGGCGCTACTGCCGATTGCTCGAAGGTGGCCGCGTTCCTGACGGCAGCAAGCGGCGCCGAGGTGCTGGTGGCGAACTGCGCATCGCCGGAGTAGACGGCGGCAATGGGCCGGATGGCGCCATTCAGGGTCAGTATGCTCGCGGGCAGAGCCGAGACGAACGCCGCCAGCGCTGCTTGATCCGTGGTAGCTGACCAGGGAATCAGTAGGTGGCGTAGAGCGAGTAGATCCCGGGGGACAGCGAAGAAGTCTGCCAGCTCGCGGCGGACATCGTGCCATTGCCGAGCACCGGCTGGCCGGTCATGAACACCGTGTCAGGATCTTGCATCAGAGCGGCTGTGCCCCCGGCCCCGCCGGGAACCACGCCGCTTATGATCACGTTCTGTCCATACACTGCGGGGTTCGGGGATGCCGTGAGTGTGATCGCCCCTCCGCATCCCGAAACATGAAAGGCAGGCGAGGCTGAGGAAGTATCGAGAAAACGCGGGATCGAGGCCGAGTCGCTCGCGCTTCCAGCGGTGCTGGTGGGGGCGTAGCTCAGGTTTACGGTGGCGGCGCCCGCCGTAGCTGCGTACCCGGAGTAAGAAACGAAGGCCGCAAAGTGGAACCTCTCTATGTCGAAGGGGGTCGCGCTCACCACTTCCCAAACCGCCGTGGCGGTGGTGCTGCCTGGTGGCGGCGTAATTTCCACCACGCCGATATTGGTTCCGGGGACCTGCGCGCTGGCGGGATTGGCGAGCGTGAAACTGGATTCGCTGTTGTAGAGGGGGCCGGGGACATCTTGCAGCAGCGATGCGGATTGGCCGCTGGCCTGGCCGGAAACTGTCGGATCGACGCGCGTTTCATAGGCGTTCGCGAACCGTTCCGTATAGGTAAGGACCGTTGCCTGCTGGAACGATTGCGATACGCTCGCGCTGAATCTTTGCGCAGTGGAGGCCGCGGTAGTCAGGCTCCTCTGGGCAAAGGCTATGATCGGGGTCGGATTGACTAGCTGCAAATCCGAGGCAACGAGCGTCGCGGGAATTGCGGCGCCAGGGGTTGTGGAAACCGCATTCATGCGAAGATTCGTGATTCGAAAAACTCTAAGTGCGTTTGAGCCGGGTGGCCGGGCAGGAATCGCCGTAGACGTCACTTGGTTCCCGCTCACCACGCCTTAAAAAACGTTTGGCGCGGCGTTTGCCCGTATCGGGCTGGCATTAGAGGTGTTGACGGCCACCGCATAGGTCTTGTTGCTTGTTCGCCCCACTTTCAACCATCGGAGGGGCTTATCATGCCGGGCGCGCCCTGGCACGATGGGCGGGGTCAACCATGGGTCTCCGGCTGTGATCGCGCGGCCAATGACCGGATCGCAAGCGCCAATTTGCGCCTCAGTGCCGCCGGTTATAGAATTGGGCCGTGCGCGCCGCTCTCTGTTCCCTCTTCATCGCGTGGGCGCTGAGCGCCCAGACGCTCCCGGATGGGCCCGGCAAAGAGTTCATCCTTTCGCAGTGCACGACCTGCCATCCGCCGGACCAGTTCACGAAATACCACCACACGCCGGAGGAGTGGCAGGCGATCATCACCCGCATGGGCAGCCGGATCCCGGGCGCGGCCAAGAAGGACCTGGATACCGTGCTGCAGTATTTCGTAACCAACTTCCCCAAAGTGGACAAGCCGGAAGATGCCGGGAAGGTGAATATGAACAAGGCAACCGCCGAGGAAATCGCAACCGGGCTGAACCTGACGGCCGCGGAAGCCGAAGCCATTGTCCACTACCGCGAGACGCACGGCCAGTTCAAAGAGTGGAAGGATATGCTGATCATCTACGGGGTGAACGGGAAGAAGATCCGCGACCGGCAGGACAAGATGGCGTTTTAGCGGCCGTTCACCAGTACGCTTCACCAATATGCGATCAGCCGCCCGGCGCTGATGGCGGCAACCCAGCAGGCGAGCGAAATCCCTCCGAAGACGGCCAGCTTCGATTTTTCGCGCGGCGAAAGCTCACGCATGCGATGTTCCCGCCACGCGGCCGAGCGGTTCAGGATGGCGACATTCGCCAGCGCCAGCGCGATTGCGGGAAACTTGATCAGCAGGAACGGATTGCCTTCGTATTCGGTAGCCTTCGTGGCCAGCAGGCAAACGCCGCTGAGCGCCGCAACGCCGAACGCCGTTTTCGCAATGGGCGCCGCGGCGCTGCTGATCGCCCCAAGCGGAACCTTGCGCCACGCCCCCAGCAATCGCAGGTCGAGTATGAGCACGGAACCGAACAGGGAGGCGATCGCCAGGATATGGATCAGGTTCACCACGCCATAGGTCCACACTCCCGTTTCGCGCATGGCATGGCCCAGCGCGGAATTCTGCAGCCACGCGAGAAACAAATACACTCCGGTTCCGCCTGCCTATTTGCGATCGGGATAGACGTTGAACGTGTGGCCGTTCCACATGATCCGTTCCGTCTTGACTTCAAACTTCTTCGGGTCGAGATTGCGATGGCCATGGATCATCACCGTCGCGCCCACCGGGATGGTCCCTTCCTTCAGGCCCGCGGCCTGAGTGCGCGCCGGCGGAGCCAGCGTCAGATCCCATACATGGCCGTCGGCGAGGATCTGCATCGTCGCATGCGGACCCGCCAGGCTGACGCCCCGCTGCACAGTCCCGATCAGTTCGAATTCCTCTTGGGAATTGCCGGCCCAACCGTGATGCGCCCACGCGGGAATGGTTGCCAGTGAGACTGCGACCGCAGCCGTGCCCAGCGAGTGAGAGAGCCTGGAAAACATAGCGAACCCTCCTTCGAAGTCTTCCCATGATACAACCGGCGGGATGAAAAAACTGCCGCCGGCGCGCTCCTCTGGTCACAACCGCTCCTCCGGTCGCAACTTAGGGGCGGGTTATTTCACGTCTTCCACGGGGACATCGTCCGGCTTGCCATCGACAAACATTTTGGCGGAATCGAAGAAGCCGGCCACGTGGAGGTGAAACTGAACGTCCTTATCGCCCTTGTTTTGCCAAAACCAGCCGTGGATACCGGTAGTGGGTGCGATGAAGGAACCGAAGGAGGAATCCTTGCCCTGTTCGTTGAGTTCGTAACTCTCGTAATAGTCTTTGTTCGGCTTCTGATCGGGTTCCCCGTGGAACTCGAATGCCAGCTTCCCGTCGGCCTTCCACGCATAAACCATGCCCGCCCCCTTCTGCATGTGATATTTCATTTCGACGCCTTCGCCGGGGGCCAACTGGAAATCCTGCGAATCCACTTTGTAGATTCGAGGCTGCGGCTTGTAAATGCCGGCCGGCGCGGGCGTGGGCACGGCTGCTTTAGGTTGGCTCGCGCCGGCCTGCGCGATACCGGTCAGCTTTAAATACTTACCTGTCTTTAGCGGATCGAAGCCATATTCGGCTGGCAACACCACCGTAAATAACAGCACCAGCGCCACGGCCAATGCGATGCCGGCGGCCTTAGCGATTGCGGCTTTTGAAGGCGCCTCCATTTTGGGGGCCGTTTGCGGTTCTGTTCCCATTTTGTTTTCAGGCGTGAAGATAATAACCGGCGATCTGGTAGCCGGTGAGCACAAATCCCACCGACATCAGCGCCGTATTGGTAGCGAATGCGTGGCGGAGATAGCCGCTGCGCGTCCGCCAGAAACTTAATGCGATCAGCACGGCGGTGAGCGCCAATACCTGCCCGATTTCCACGCCCACGTTAAAGCTCACAATATTCGCGACAAGGCCGTTCTTCGAGAGAGCGAGTTCCTGCAGCTTGGTCGCAAGGCCGAAGCCGTGAAACAGGCCGAAGACCAGCACGGCCAGCCTGGTATTCGGCTCGAAGCCGAAGAAGCGCTGAAACCCGTTCATGTTGTCAAACGCTTTGTAGACCACCGAAAAGCCGATAATGGCATCCACCACGTAGGAATTTGCGTGAATGCCGCCGAGCACGCCGGCCAACAAGGTGATGCTGTGGCCGAGCGTGAACAGGCTGACGTACTGCACAATATCTTTGAGACGGTAGAGGAAAAAGATCACGCCCACCAGGAAGGCCAGATGGTCGTAGCCGGTGACCATATGTTTCGCGCCCAGGTAAACAAAGGGTGCGATAGCGGCTCCGTGGTTCGCCTGCACAAACGAGGCGTCGCGCTCGGAAACGTTATGGGCGGATAATCCGAAGCAGAGCAGCGCGAGGGCCGCGAGTAACAGCAGAAATCGCGTCATAAGGTCCTATCGGACAGACTAGGACCGTGGGCGCGCGGTGGGCCAGTTATCTTTCGGCCAATCGCTCTTCTCTCTTCGCGCCGGCCCGGTCTCACCCGCGCACGTACTTATTGAACCAGTTGATGGTGCGTTCCCAGGCCAAATCGGCGGCGGCTTTGTTGTAACGCTCCGGCGTGGCATCGCAATTGAATCCGTGGACCGCGCCGGGATAGATGTAGCCTTCGTGGGGCACCTTGGCTTCCGTCAGTTCTTCGTTGTACGCGGGCCAGGTGGCGGCCAGGCGCGTATCGAGTTCGCCATGATGAACCAGGATTGCCGCCTTGATCTTCATCACATCTTCCTTCATGGGCGGCTGGCCGTAATACGGCACCGCGGCGCCGAGATCCGCTCCCAACCGCACCGCCAGCGTGTTGGCGATACCGCCGCCATAGCAGAAACCGGTCGCGCCGATCTTGCCCGTGCAATCCGGCCGCGTCTTCAGCCACATGGCGGCGGCCACGAAATCTTCCGTCATCTTCTTGCCATCCACCTTGCGGAACAGTTCGCCGCCCTGATAATCGTCGCCGGGGTAGCCGCCAACCGAGGAAAGCCCGTCGGGCGCAAACGCCATGAAATTCGCCAAAGCGAAGCGGCGCGCAATGTCTTCAATATGCGGATTCAGCCCGCGGTTTTCATGCACCACGATAATGCCGGGCAGTTTCGTGGGCATGGCGCTGCGGGTATCGGCGCTAATGGGCCGGACAAGGTATCCGCGAATGTACCCATTTCCCTGCGGCGATGGAATGGTTTCCCAGGAGGTTTTGATCCGATCGTCGTCTCTGCGGACCTGTTGTCCCAGCGCGTAGTTGGGCATGAGGGCCTCGACCACGGCCCCGGCGGTAAGGCCGCCGATGGCGAGCCGCTGCACGCCCTCCATAAAGTCCCGGCGGCTGATTTCGCCGTGAATAAACAGGTTATAGAGTTGGACCGCCGCGCGCGGCAGTTTCGGCTTGGATGGTTCCATCGGCTTGCTCCTTTTCGACTAGAGCGCACGGGACGCCGCGGCGTTCCATTGTGCGCGTATGGGAGAGAATATCACGTCTGCGTGGTGGAGCGGGCGGGATCCTGACTCCTGGGTGCGCGACGTGAAAGTGGCTATAGCTGCCGCTTTCTTTTTTTGTACCGGCTTATCCGTGCGTATGTAGTACGCTAGGAAATGGAGGCCATTCCTATGCCCGATTCTTTGCAGGAACTGGAAGTGCGCCGAGCCGCACT